>CAITMU010000126.1 GCA_903893565.1 uncultured beta proteobacterium
CCGAGGCACCACCACCCAAGGGATTGGGAATGATGCAGGGGTTTTCCGCTACCAAGCGAATCTGAGTCGACTCGCGACAACGTTCACTTTCAGTGAGCGAAACGCTGAATCCTTAAGTCAAAGTGCCAAAAACATGCAAACCCAGGCCATGAGTGAAAAAAATGCCCTACAAAAAAGCGAATTCACGAGCCTTACCGAAGCGATGAAGCTACAACAGTCCTTTGATCGCTCTCAACAATCTAGCCACAGCAGCGCAGAACAGCAAAGTGCCTCTAAAAGTACACAAATACAAACCTTAAACGCCATTTCTCAGGATGTGAATCGCCAGCTAGGGCTCTCTCAAGACTCCATGGTCGGTAAAACCATCACAGCTTCAGCTGCAGCCGGCCTACAGATTCCGCTAACGCAAATCGGGGCTCGGGTCGCCCAAGAGGGTCAACAAATCAGTCAAGAGCGCTTAAATAGCGCCTACGCCCAAGCACACCGAGCCATAGAATCGACTGGCATGACCCACACCCAAAATATCAGTCAGGAATTTAAACAATCAGCGGCCTATCAGTGGGCGCAAGGCTCGAGTAATACCGAAGTTAAAGGCTTCGATACCGCGATGAGACAGTCGATGGAACACAGCCATCAGATGCAAAACTCGCTCACGCAGGCCGAGGAACTGGCCCGAACCTCACAATTCATGAGGGAATGGAGTAGTGGCGCACAAACGGACTTCACCAACTATGCCGTCACACGTCTTCGTGAAAGAGGGCAACTCAAAGAAGATGATCCCATCAAACTACAACAAGCCCTCCAAGAGATTGCCGCTGGCTACGCCAAAGGGGGGCATGTGGGGAAAGATTTTGTGACGCAAGACAATCCCCTCCCTCCTACTCCAACCCCTACTACTACATCTGCACCTACCGATATAAAGTCTTCGTTATGGGCTCATGAAAAAGGGCAAGAAGGCAAACTAAACTTTGATGCCATCAAAGAAAAAAATCACGAATATCAACAACAAATGAAAGATCAATGGTCAGAGCAAATAAAAACTGGAACATCAGGCATTGAAGCTCCTACCAGGAATGATAAAAATCTCCCTAAAAACGTTCAATTACAGCAATCTCATATTAAAGGGGCCATTCGGGAAGAAGCAAAGCTCATTCATAAAACTCAACAAGATCTGGGTGAGCAATACAATGACCATACCCGCCCTGAAGCGATCCACCCTAATCACGGCAGCAACCCAGCTGTTCTAGACAATGTTGGGGTTCAAACCGAACATAAGGTTCAATGGCAGAAAAAAGAGCCATAATCGGCATAATCAATTATCTATGGATCAGAAAAAAAATCGAAAGAATGAATATTTTCGAAGAGAATCAATTTTCAAGAATTTTTATTAACGAAAGGCTTTCACAAGATTATTAAGGGCTTTATGATATTTTTAGCAGCCACAACCTACTAGTAGCGGGAGTCACCGAAGGACATTTCTAACATCACAAGCCAACAAAGGCTCCGTTATCCCTATCCTAAAAACTCAATCGAGTCTTCACATCATCAGCACTACCAATCAATATTTGTAATCCCCTCGGAATATTTTAAA
>CAITMU010000127.1 GCA_903893565.1 uncultured beta proteobacterium
GCCAATGCCTAGCCCTTGAGAGCATAAAATGACTAAAGCGACTATGATTTTAGCCCTCTCCCACCGGAGTCGATCTGCCTGTTTGAAACGCCAGGCTGGTCTTGCAGCCTCTTTTTTTGATTTTTTATTCACCTTAAGCCCCCGAAGTCAAAAAATCACTATCGACTAAAATACCCCTACACCGATTATTCAGATAGCGCTCTTATTCATTTTTTTCATCATACACCGAGAACTCAAAAAGACACTATGATCCTCAATCATCAGGACGATGGGGCTTCGCTTATTTACTCACTGACCTATTGACCTATTTACCTATTTACCTAATAGGCTTTAACCCTCACCGCTACTAGAATGCCGCCTCCCCTTGCCAATATTTTCCGTTCATTAAACCACTACACTTTTTTTCCTCTCCTATGACTCTATCTGAACACCGTGATGCACTCCTAGACCCTCGAGGCCCACTAACCCTCGGTCACCTAAGGCTTGCCCCAAGGCCAAGCATGGAGGCCCTACAACTGGGCAGTGTGCTTTTTTATGACAACATCAAAATGGATACCAATAGTTTTGGTGAGATTTTTTTAAATCTAAAACAACACTTTCAACACCTAGGAATAAACACGTTTATCGATCACCGAGAAACACTGCGGGGTAAAAATACAGAAAAAATCCATATCCTCAGTGAAACCTTAAAGGCTTTAAAACCCACCGCCGCGATCATTAGTTTGGCCGATATGGGGATCACGCCCGCCATGATTACCCTCGCAATCGCCTTAGAAAAAATGGGGATTCCGACCGTCTGTCTTTGTGCGGGTCCTGGCATAAAACTAGCCAAGGCCCACGCCTATTATCGAGCGGGCACACTATGCCTAGTTGAACTCCATCTTGATCACAGCGATTCAATCGATCACATTCGGAACACGATCAAGGCTGCGTTACCCCTCATCATTAAACAACTCACCCTGCCCGTTAAAGACTTAAGTCCTATCGTGAGCATCCCCCACGCGGTTGATCCTCACGACGCGCACCCTGACGGGTTTATGCACACCACACCCAGTGGCGCGTGGCTTTCAGCCAGCGAAAATCTCGATTCTTTATACGAGCACTTTGACAACGCTCATATTGGAGATGGCTTACCTTTTATCCCTCCCACCCCACAACGATTAGCCGCTATGTTGCAATACTGCCCCTACAGCGCGGAGACGGTATTATTCCAAGATATTGGCCCCAGTGGCACCCCGTTAAGAGTCAAAGAGGCGTTGATATCAGCCATTATGGCGGGTTGTAAACCTCTTTATGTTCCCATTTTTTTAGCAACACTTCGCGCCATGAGTCAACCCGCCTATGGCCTCACCCAAGCCGTCACGACGAGTTTTGGCGGGGGACATTTTGTTCTGGTCAGCGGGCCCATAGCCCAGCAAATTCAGATGCATGGGGGTCAAGGTTGTCTAGGACCAGGATTTCGTGCCAATGCCACCCTGGGTCGCGCCATTCACTTAGTGTTATCGAATGTCTGCCGCAATGTGCCTGGGCATGCCGATCTGGCCTGTCTTTCGTCGTCTGCAGAATTTTCCTTTTGCATGAGCGAGGATCCCACATTAAGTCCTTGGCCCACCATGAACGTTGAACGAGAAGATATCAACGCCACCTGTGTCATGGTATTAAAAGCCGAACCCCCCCATACCCTCTTAGATGACACCCACCAAAGTGCTGCGGCTTTAATCGAAACCATCATTGACTGCTGCACCACTAAAGGCAGTAACAATCACTTTGTAGCCGGTAGCCTTGTGCTGGTTTTAAATCCCGATCACGCTCACCTACTCGCCAAGGCAGGCTACAGCAAAGAAGGGCTTCGTCAGACCCTCCATGCCGAAGCCCGCGTTAGAAAAAACCCCCATTCTAGCCAAGGCATTGTGGGCCTACCCAACACGATTAATGCTCACGCAGAACACTTTGTCACGCGCCGCACCTCGGATGTTCACATTGTGGTTGCAGGGGGTCAGGGAGGGCACTCTGCGATCATTCTGCCTTGGGCGCTTTACAGTGATCCGGTCTATGAAACACTACACTTAGCCAATGGTAAACTAGCCAGAGACATTAACGACTACACCTAAACATATTACTAACCTGACGACCCCATCGGCACGATGCCTTGCGCCCGTGCGTTTCCATGCGTTTGCGTGCGTTTACATGCGTTCCATGCGTTCCATGCGAGCCGCCTTACTTCACCTTTTTCTATTTTCTTAATAAACGCTCTCATTCAAAGACCCCTTCCACTTTTTTTACAATAAAAATACCGTCAACATGAAAATAATTGTCCTCGATGATTGGTCCAATGCCTTTAGACAAATGGCTTGCTTTAAACGATTACATGAACATGAAGTCATCGTCTATCACGACACCATCACCGATACCGATGAATTAGCACGAAGACTCCATGGCGCACAGGCTGTGGTGCTCACTCAGGAAAGGACTCGCTTTGATCGACCCTTGATAGAAAAACTGGATACGATACGCTTTGCCGCGCAAACCGGTAGCCACCGTCACCATATTGACCTTGTAGCCTGTAATGAAAAAAAGATTGCAGTCTCCGCTCCCCTAAAAACCGGCACAGGCATTAGTACAGCCGAATTAACTTGGGCCCTGATACTCGCGAGCCTAAGAAATCTGCCTCATGAAGTAGAACAATTAAAAAAAGGACTTTGGCAGACGAGTTTTGGGGTAGGACTACGGGGCCTGACTCTCGGTGTTTATGGCATGGGGGGGATCGGCACTTTAGTGGCACAAGTGGGCAAAGCCTTTGGCATGCGGGTCATAGGCTGGGGGCGTGAATCATCACGCAAAAAAATTATGGATGCGGGTTATGAAATGCCCCAGACCCGTGAAGAATTTTTTTCAGAGTGCGATGTATTAAGCCTACACATCTTTGCAAACGATCAAACCCGCGGCATCATCGGCGAAGAAGATCTGGCCCTCATGAAACCGAGCGCTTTATTGGTTAACACCAGCCGAGCCCGACTCATCAAGGAAGGGGCTCTCGTCAAGGCTCTAAAAGCAGGTCGGCCTGGACGGGCGGCCGTGGACGTCTATGAACATGAACCGGTTTTTAATGCGAACCATCCCTTACTACACCTACCCAATGTCATTTGCACACCCCACCTAGGTTATGCCGTCGAACAGACCTTTGAAATGTTATTCGAGACCGCCGTTGAACATCTTCTCGCATTTAGCGAGGCCCAACCGATCAATCTATTAAATCCAGAAGCCCTGCAATAAATCGACAAGGGAAAAAACTACTGGAGTTTTTTATAAAACTGGCGCCATTCATCAAGCTTCGCGAGAGCCAATTTTCTTTGCTCTTCATTTAATCGCAACGCCACCTTATCTCGATTGCCTAACGCAATTTCTCGCAACTCGATCGACCATTTGTCATAACCATAGGCGGCCAAGGAAGACATCACATACGAGTCCACTAAATTGCGCTCAATGCCCTGCCCCATCGCCAGTAACACCGCTAAACTGCCCTGTGCATTGGCATTACCCCGTTTGACTGCACGTTCATACCAATACACCGCTTTTTCGTAATTTTGATTGACTCCGACCCCCAACTCATACATGCGACCTAAACTGTATTGGGCCGTAGGATCATTTTTTTTTGCTAGGTCCAACCAAATCTTAGAGGCCTTCGTGAAATCCCCGTCTTTGTAGGCACTGATCGCTTGAAGATGAGTATCACTAGAGAAAAAATAGGGAGTCAAACCCAAAAAAATCACCACCAGCAGAGCTGCCACACCTCCGACCCATTGGTGCCATTCCAGTTTCATGCCAACCTCTTTTAGCCAAAATAGTTCTTAAAGAAAGTCTGTCATCATATAATAAAAAAATAAACCTTGGGGTGAATCCATTTTTAAAGATCCGTCCAGCCCTGAAGACTCACCCAGGGAGCACCCCAGCCTTAGCTCCATCCTTAACTATATCCTTGTCTCTGCGCTTTTGCTACCCAGAGCCTTGTCTAACGTGGTATGAGCCTGAGTTCAGC
Organism: uncultured beta proteobacterium; assembly: GCA_903893565.1. Classification (GTDB taxonomy): domain Bacteria; phylum Pseudomonadota; class Gammaproteobacteria; order Burkholderiales; family SG8-41; genus UBA5216. The sequence goes on from CAITMU010000127.1 coordinate 4,037, forward strand.
CTGCGTTTCCAAGCAGTTGTGAGCCTGAATGGCGAATTTTAGGTCTTTTTGGGGGATTTGGTTGATCATCAAAGGATGATCAACCAAATGGACGAATCCCGGATAACCACGATTGAACCAGTCGAGCTTTTCCTCGCCGGTAATAGCGACATCGAATTTCTCAAATCTGCCCGGAAGCCTCCGAACTGCTCAAGGATCGCAATTTTTCCACGAACATTTCCCGCGTGCTGCGCAAAATTAAGCCGACCCGCCAAGTCGAATGCGTCGAGCTGATGGTATCGGCCAACACCATCACGGTCGCCTACGCCGAGGCGATGCTGGTCGAGGGTAAGAGCCAGCCAAGCTCACGGGCCTGACCCAGGAACAGATGGCTGCTTAAGTCAACTCGGCTCATACGCCTATTGGAAAATATTCCCAGCGCTATTTCCCAGCCAGATTCAACAACAATGTGATCATGAGGCCCCCCCACTCACACGCTACCAGTGCGCTCTCCAACAAGGGGTTTTTATCCTTGAGCGCATGTGCGATCTAAACCAAAAAAACCTAAAAAAATAGCCAGAACAAGGATTTAGCCTAACAGAGAGCCTCAACCGAGGCTCTCCTCAGTCAGCCTAAACGAATCGGGGCTCGAGCGGTGCCAATAACTCTGAAATGGTTCGGCTAGGGAAGATCCCAGGTTTTTGGATAATAATTCCCCCTTTTTAAGGCTCACCAAAGTCGATGTCAATGACACCGCTTTACCCTGGTTGTCACGGACCATCAAATAATCGGCCGTGACCTCTTGAGGATGGACCAATCCAGCCGCCCCAATCAATTCGCCTAAACATACGAGAGTCTGTTCATGGAAATTCTTTACCCGTTGCGCTTTATCAGGAACCACCAACGCTTTTTGTCGTTGTAAATCTTGGGTTGCCACCCCAGTAGGACAAAAATCCGTATGACAAGCACGAGACTGTATGCACCCCAATGCAAACATGAAGCCACGGGCGGAATTACACCAATCCGCACCTAAGGCCAGAGTCTTAACAATATCAAAGGCCGAAATAATCTTCCCCGAAGCACCAATCCGGATGCGATCACGTTGGCCAATACCCACCAAGGTGTTATGTACGAGACGTAATCCTTCCTGCAGTGGCATCCCCACGTAATCCGTAAACTCTACAGGTGCGGCCCCTGTGCCACCTTCTTTCCCATCGACAACAATAAAATCCGGATACACACCGGTATCTAGCATCGCTTTAACGATAGCAAACCACTCCCAGGGCTGCCCCACACAGAGCTTAAAACCAACCGGCTTGCCCTGAGACAAGTGCCTTAATCGAACAATAAAGGCCATGAGCTCCCGAGGCGTCGAAAACTCCGGATGACTCGCCGGCGACACACAGTCCTGACCCATGGGAATGCCCCGTGTCAGAGCAATCTCAGCGCTAACTTTGGCCGCAGGGAGCACCCCACCATGACCCGGCTTGGACCCTTGAGAGAGCTTAATTTCGACCATTTTAATTTGAGGATCACGCACTTGTTGAACAAATTTGTCGTCACTAAATCGCCCCTCTGGCGTTCTTGATCCAAAGTAGCCTGAACCTAATTCCCAGATAATGTCACCACCAAACTCCCGATGATAGGCAGAGATAGACCCCTCCCCCGTGTCATGCGCAAATCGCCCTAAACTCGCCCCCCGGTTTAAAGCCCGTATTGCGTTCGGCGATAAAGCGCCAAAGCTCATAGCAGAAATATTAAAAATAGAAGACGAGTAGGGTTGTGTGCACTCAGGCCCACCAATGAAGATACGGAACGATTCAGGTTGAGGGTGCTGGGGCAAATTGGAGTGACAAAGCCACTGACTACCCGGTTCATAAAGCGCTACGATAGTGCCAAAACCACGCTTGTCATTTTGTAATTTTGATCTCGCATAAACCATCGCTCTTTGATTGCGGGAAAAGGGTAATTTCTCCTCATCACTTTCAATGAAATACTGTCGAATCTCAGGCCTGACGTATTCCAGCAAATATCGAATATGCCCAATCAGAGGATAGTTTCTTAAAATGGCATGATGCTTCTGAAAAATATCTTTTACACCCACCAAAAAAAGAACTAAAAATACCAACGCTCCCATCAATGAAAAAGGCCATAATGCTATTGCAATGAATAGGGTCGATAACCATACAAAATATCTCGAATAAGCCAATTGCCTCTCCCTAGGAAAAAATCATAATCCGATCACTGATGAGCTTAGAAATATCAAAAAAAAGCGCACGATCCTAAAAAAGACCGACTCCGTCATGATGATACTCACAAACCCATAGATTTTTATTCACCCCTGAATGATAACGACTACACATTACCCTGATAAGAGGGTCCACTGCAAATGGAATCACCCGATTGATCGCTAGCGAAGGCAATGACGGGACTTAGGCAAGATCGATAACAAAAAGTTCTGGTGGGATTTAATCCATTGTCAAACGCTCTAACCATAACATTTGGCCAATTTTAAATAATGATAATTGACTATTTTCTTAACCTAACGCTGCGTGACCATCGTTCGACCCATAGATCTCAAGACATGAAAAAATACCATAGCGCATCTCACGCATCGACCGCATTAAAAAGGCTCGTACGGCCATTAGCATTCGCTATCGCTCTTCTTTTTTCATCTTGCTCTTTATTGGCTGCACTGCCCCCCCATTTTCAATCCAAGCCCTTACGCATCATAGTCGCAGTGCCCGCTGGAGGCAGTGTAGATAATGCGACCCGCGCCATGGCTCAACTTCTGAGTGAAGCCAACAAAATCAACGTCATTATTGATAACCGTCCGGGGGGTACGGGAACCATTGCGATGAATTTGGCCGCACAAGCCCCCGCTGATGGACATACGCTATTAAGTGCTAGCAATTCTATTTTAATCACGGGTGCATTAAAAAAAGTGCCCTACGACCTCATGAAGGCCTTTGAGCCCGTCGTTCAAATGACCTCCAGTGCCTATGTATTAGTGGTGAGCTCTAGCCTTGCGGTTCAGAGTCTCAAAGAACTCATCGCAATGGCTAAAAATCAGCCCAATCAGCTGAAGTTTGGCAGCCCTGGAGTAGGCTCGATCATTCATCTAAGCACTGAAATCTTAAATCACAAAGCCGGCTCTATTCTGATGACCCACATCCCCTTTAAGGGTAATAGCTATGCGGTCATTGATCTTATTTCAGGACGACTGGATGTGTTGTTAAGCGCGGGAGTCAGCGTTGCGCAGCACGTACAAAGCAGTAAGCTTCGCGCCTTGGCCGTGACAGGTCAGACGCGCATGAATTTATTTAAGGACGTTCCAACGCTCAGTCAGGCAGGATTGCCCGGTTTGATTCTAGATAATCTCTACGGACTTTATGCCCCATCAGGCGTTTCAGCCGATACGCTCGCTAGTCTTAATCGTGAGATCCAACTAATTATGAATCAGCCCTCGATGCGAGTACGCTTAGCCAATGACGGCGCTGAACCCGCACCGCCACGCACATCGGCACAATTTAAAATTTTCATACAAGAGCAATTCAATCAATGGCAACAGTTTATTCAGAAAGCGGGACTACACATTGAATGACATTGACTGGGATTGACTACCCCGCGGGGCTGGCCGGCCACAAAGGCCAAAACACGTTCAATATTAAATGAAAAATAATTTTCTAATTGATCGAATTCTACATTTCCCAAATGCCGCGTACACACGGCATTATCAAGCTCTAATAGCGTATCTGTTGGCGCATCCATCGGTTCATCGTCATACACATCGACCGCTGCAGCCCTGAGTCGACCCGCATGCGAAAGCACTGACCAGGGCGCAGGCCGCACGTTAGGGATAGGGGGTTAGGGTCGAGTGGATCGACAGGTTGCCACTTACGGCAATGCCGGTCATTCAAGTTAAAACACTGTTAATCCCAAACTTGCCTGATGACAATATTCCCCGAATGCCTTTGTAGTCGGTATGATGATAAATTAGATTGGTATCTTTGTCTTTTGTGTGAACGATTGAAATCGCTTGAATCAACTTTTGGCTTTCAACCTCTTATGAGGTTAGCAAGTCATCTTTAATTTTTCGGGCTTGGGCTTCAATGGTGTCCATATTTGCGTATTTTGGAAGTCGAATGGCTAAAAGTGACTACTTCGATTCATAACAGCCAGCCATAAACTCCATCATCTCCGTAGCATCTTTCCTAAGATAAAACCTAACCATTTTTTCGTTGAAATCTTGGACTTTTGCTGCGGGTACGCTGATGGCGTCAATTCCTTCAGACATCAAAATTCCATTCATCATGAAGCGAGAGGTTCGTTTATTGCCGTCAAAAAAGAATTGCTGCAGTGCTCCGAATAAGAAAAATGCAAGTGCTTTTTCAAATGGGTGATCAACTTGATTATTAAGCTCCTCGACACCATGCAAGAAGGCTCTATTTAAATCTGGAGCTCCCTTAAGCGTTGGCAAAGGCGTATAGCGCCCATGTTCGCCTAGCGCAACATCCGGTGTATATGATGTTTCCTTGCCTTCGCCCCTAAAGTGCCCCCATTCCAATGTTTCGTTACGAGCCACGAGGCTATGCAATTCAGTGAAAGTCGCTTTGTCTAATTTGAACTTGTTAGCTTTGACCAACGCCAGGAGATGCTTGGAGCTTTCGGCAAGGTTGAGAAGATGTTCTTGATCAGAAATCTTCCGCCCCCCCCACAGAGACACCATCAAGCAACGTTTTAACTTCAGGATAGGTAAAAGGATTTCCTTCGAGTACAGATGCATCCCAAACAAAGACGGACAGCATTTGGTGGAAACGAAAGGTGACGCGTGCAATAGAATGCGTCGAAATAGCATTAGGCGTTTTTAATCGACTCCAGTTGAAACCCAGTGCGGAGAAAAGATCCATGTTGTAAATTTTTTACGGTTTTTTACATGTACGCAAATAACTCGGGGAAGATTTCAAGTCTTTACTTGTGTAAATCATTTTAGATGGGCAAGCCTAGCTTGTCACTCGAATTTCGTCATCACAATGTTGGTTTTTGAGCAGTATCCGTTCAAATGGGTGGGTTACCAAACACAGGTAGCGCTCTAGACCTTATGAAATAAAACAGTAGCCATGGCAATTAACGGGGCAGTGGTTATGGATGAAGATGAAGAAATGGCCGAGCTAAGGGCGCAAAAGACTAAGCGGGTAAGAGATGAAGCCAAGGCGGGAAACGAACATGGCCCCCATGCTCAGCCCGCGAAGCAAATGCCCCTCTGAACCAACCACAGAAATCAGCTGAGTGAAATTAGGTCTGCTATTTTTTTACCATTCAACAAATTCTCAAGTGTAAAAATACACTGGCTGAATAGGAGAAGTAAAACGAGAAGGTAATGAAGTTAAGAACTTTAGGATACGACCCACTCTTAGAAAAAAGAGGAGTATTGATCAGAGATTTATATTTTTTATCGTAACACTTCGAAAGTTAGAAATGAAAAAACTTTCGAAGTGTTAACTCATCATTCCAAGCAAATACGTTTGACGAAACCCAAAAAGACGATATTAGGGGGTCAAAAATTATTTTGCAGGCTTACTGTCAGACTTAAACCAACCAGAGACGGTATCTGATACTGAATCATAGGCCGAATCGATACTGGAACAGCCAGATAATGAAAATACGAAGGCCACCATACTCACTAATAACAAAAAGCTTTTGTTGCTCATCGCTTTATCCTCAATTAAATTTATGCGTAAAAAATTTTTTATAAAAAAGATACAGTCCCACAGAGCGGTATTTTACTTTTTATCGAAGCGCTTGTCTCTACACAAGAAGGTTCAAATCGATCGAGTCTTTGTAAAACGAGGTCCTAATAGACCCGTAGCGTTAAGGAAAAGATCGATTAGGCTCTCATTGCAATGCAATAACGGCTTCAAAAAATTTGATTGATTTCGACTTAGAAAATTAATCTTTAAAATCAAACATCTTCGTCACTACCGCATCTCAAGGCACAATTCACAAAAAACACACAATTTTCATTAGAATCAATCACTTAATTTGTATTTTTTCAGTAAAACTGGTCTTAAATTCTTATGGATCAAAATAATGAGAACAACCTATCTCAATTCATAAAACAACGCACAGGGATTTTTTTTCCAACCCTAATGACTCATCGTGCTGCCTGAAGATTAAATTCACCTTAAAAGACGCAATAATGGACAATCTGAGCCACCCCACCTGCCTTGAACTTAAAACTCACCGATGCCGTGACTAGGTAACAAAAAGCCCTCCAAACCCGTCATACGGGTTAACGAAGGGCATACAAAAAGAGTAATTTATTTTTTCTAGATTAAAAAGAATGGGTAAATACCCTACCTTGATAATTGAAAGTGACGGTTTCGCCTTGTTGAACCGTTACCGGTACTACACGGCAAACTTCCTTAATTTCAGACCTAGGTGGAGATTTAGACAGCTCATTCCCAATCAAAGCCCCCCCTACCATTCCCACCGCAGCTCCCGCATTACGGTCGCGGCTATTGTGGCCTAGTGTACTGCCCAAAAGTCCCCCAGCCAATGCCCCCAAAACACCACCACCGCCTCCGCCTTGAACGACCACCTCATGTTGCTCACATTGCCGTTGCTGTGTCGTTACATAATTTGGCTGACGACCAATAACCTGAGCGACATCACCCGTTGGCATCGGCTGAGCCATCATAGGGGCTTGTAAGGGGGCTGACTGCGATGGGGGTGGGGGGGGGAGATACATTTGTTGCGCAACAGCATAGTGCATGGAAAGCAACCAACTTAGTGAAGTGGCCAGTAAAGCAAATTTAATGGGTTGCATATAAAATTCTCCGAGAGTGAAAGTTGATAAAAAAACTTCTAATGAGTTGAAATGTTCCAAGCGTTTTAGATAAAGCGCATAACCTCGCTCAATTGACTCAAAAATACACCCTTCATCTAACAAAATAAAACTCTATCATCTCTTATATGTGGCCACAATTTTAAGACACTCGTTTTATGAATGGCACAATCACAGGTAGATGGAACTGAGCCAAAATCATCTTTTGTGAATAAATATTTCGGTTAAAAATTTTTCCCTATTGAAAAACCTCAATATCTAATTGATAAAAAAACGCACTAATCAAAATTTTTACTATCCCTATAAGAATAAAAATTAAAAAACTTTTTCATAGTTTCTACAAGTTTTATGGCATAGATATCTTATCCAGTTATCTGACCCCTGATTATATTACTAGGTTCAGTCATGTAGTGCATCACACTACAAAAAGTTACACTTACTCTATTGATATTAAATTGAACATTCTTTGATTTTCTACACGTCCTCGGCTCCTCCCCATCCCTTTCAATGAGATCAAATTGAAGGGCCAAAGGAAGGAGTCTTTAGGCCCTACGACAACTTCGGAATTACGAAGAGATGACAACAATTCACTCTAACGGATAAGGTTGCAGTGAGTTGACAAAATGTATTAAAAAAAGAAATGTATTCGCTCAAATTTTAATTATAATCATTAAAATCAGACACATAGGATCCTAGGTCGGGGCTTATCAAAAGAGAGAATTCCGAATACTCGAATTAAATAATACTCTTGGGCGAAACCAACGTAACCGCCATCTACAGCATCTCATTTGGCCTAGAGGCCCTCTGAGGATACAAGGCAATTATGGCGCCTTCAATCCACCAACATGAGAACCCTCAGTATTCCCCTGATTTATCACCTATTTTCAATGACTTTGGGGGAGGGAGGGGGTCAGCTTAATGGAAATCCTACGCCGGAATAAACGCAGACGATCTGAAGTTCCATTTCGAACGTAACACTGACGATGAAGGCCGAAGGCGATAACCACTAATCATTCAAAAATTCTCATCAACGCAACATCCCCCCAGCACCCCCTGAAGTCAAAAACAAGAACCTTTCAGTGAACTTTAGAAAAAATCAGTCATGAAATATTGTTAAGCGAATCACCGTGTTTCCGCGTTTACTTTGAGGTGCCCTGCCCCTTCAATATAAATGTGGTTTAGTGGCAAATCGGCTTGATAGCAAGCGTACATCTGCTCATAGGCTGCTTCAAGGTTTTTAGTAAAGCGCGGCGTATCAAATAGCGCAGTAGTCAGTCTATTGTGCCCGAGCTTATTTTTGATAATCTTAAGTTTTTCTGGATGGGTGGCTAACTCAATGGCCAAAGTTTCATATTGCTCTTGAGTGGTCGTAATCAACTCAGGCAGTTCAATCGCGTTAAGTAAGCTCGCGGCCACACGACTAGCAAAGCTTTTGCCCATACAAGTCAGCACTGGCAGTCCTGCCCATAATGCATCACTGGACGTTGTGTGCGCATTGTAAGGTCGTGTGTCTAAAAATAAGTCTGCCAATCGATGTCTTGCTAGATGCTCCGGTAAATCCATCCGTTTAGCTAATATCAATCTTTGGGGATCTAGTCCCCTATTCTGTGCTTCTTTACGCAAATTTAAGCCAGCAGTAGCGCTATCTTCTAACAACCACAACACACTACCCTCAACTGCTTTAAGGATTCTCGCCCACCCATCAAATATATGAGGTGATATTTTGAAATTATTATTGAAACAGCAAAACACAAAGCCCTGCTCTGGTAAATTTAACTCTGCCCTTGTAAAAACCTTATCTGCTATCTCACGCTTTCTGTCATTGACTTGATAGCTATCCGGTAAATAAACAATTTTTTCAGAATAGTGCTGCTGACTCTCCATCGGTATCAACGTAGGGTCTGCAATGATGTAATCAATATACGGCGCCCCCATAGTGCCTGGATAACCAATGCAGTTGACTTGTATCGGTGCGGCACGATACGAAAGAATTCCACTACGAGCGTCCTGCGTAATGCCTTTAATATCAATCGCTATATCAATACCTAATTCCCTAGACAGGATAGCAATTTCTTTATCACTCTTGAATCTAACATCAATGAATTGATCAAAAACTTTTGAAAGCCTTTGACGCATTTTATCTTTGGCATCAGGTCCAAAAGAAAACGCTATCGTTTCAAATTTAGATTTATCGTGTAATTCAAATAATTCTGCCATCAAATAAGCCGTAGCATGGTTATGAAAATCAGCAGAAAAATACCCTAGGGTGATTTTATTCTTTTTTGTATATTTAGGAATTGGGCCTAGAGATGAATTATATGGAAATTTATCATTCATCCATATTTCAGATGCTTTACGATTAATAGATAAAGAATCCGTTAAAGCCAGAATAGGAAAGCTGGGTGAGGACTTATTATTCTCTTTGATACGTGACAATAAACTTTTAACATTAATTTCAAAATCTTGCCAATCACACATAAGCATTTTTAAATAATTACGCATTCCTTGCGTATAATTAAAATCAGGCTGTAGTTCAAGGGTTTTATCATAATTAAAAATTGCCTCATCAAAACGCTTGAGTTCCTTTAAGGCATTGCCGCGATTACTGTAGGCATCTGCATAGTCATGTCTAAACTCGATCGCTTTATCATAATTGAAAATTGCCTCATCAAACTGCTTGAGATCTTGTAAGGCATTGCCACGATTGTTGTAGGCATCGGCATAGTCATATTTCAATTCAATCGCTTTACTATAACTAAAAATAGCTTCATCAAAACGCTTGAGTTCTTTTAAGGCATTGCCACGATTAGAGTAGGCCTCAGCATTTTCATGCTTTAACTCAATCGCTTTATCATAACAAGTAATTGCTTCATCAAAACGGCTTAATTCATGAAGTGTATTGCCCAAATTAGAATAAGCATCAGCATAATCAACTTTTAGATTAATGGCTTTACGAAAACAAAGGATTGATTCGTCAAAGCGCTTAAGTAAGCCGAATAAAACTCCAAGATTATTGTGAACTTCCACATAATCACTTTTTAAGGCAATAGCCTTTTTGTAACTCGTCAGTGCTTCATCAAATCGCTTAAGTTCCTGAAGTACAATCCCACGATTATTGTAAGCTTCGGCATCATCACCTTGTAACTTAATAGCGTTATTAAAACAACTCAGCGCTTCGTTAAACCTTTTGAGTTCTTTTAGTGCAACTCCACAGTTATAGTAATCTTCTGGATCATTATTGATACTAATCGCTTTAGTAAGTAGTTCAACAGTTTTTTTCCATTGCTGTTTTTGCGCTGAAATGTCAGCTAAAAATTGCAAAGCATTAATACACTTAGCATTTTTTTTCAATATCTCTTCGTAAATGGCCGAAGCTTGTTCCAAATGTCCTGAATTTTGTAGCATTAATCCATGTTGTAATAAAGCTTGTAATTTTTGATTTAACATAGAGTTTTACAGTCGCACTGCATTTATTTTCAATTTGGAAATTCTGCTCTAATTTAAAATTAAAACGCAATCAATGGGTGCTTGGCTTCGAATATGAATGGCAATGTTGACTAAAAATTAAGTCACTGGGAGTCGTTTACTATTGGCTACGCTTTAACCTCCACAGTTAAGTTGCTATGGGATATAAAGATCCCAGCAGGTATGAAGATCCCAATAGGAATATATCAGATTTTTAGCCCTATGAATGAAGGATTTAACGACTGCCAAATTGCTAATAATCTGAGTAGGGATAAATCCACTATTTTTAGAGGCATTAGAGTCAATACAGGGGGGGGATAGAGGCTATCGAACGAGACAAGCCAATGCATTATTGACTCAAAATCGTAGTCAAGGTAACCGAAACGCAAGATGCATTACCCTTGAGGTTCTGCAAACAGCAAGGGATTTAATTGGGCAACAGTATAGCCCGACGCCAGCAGACAAGTCGGTTCCTATTAGCTATGAGACCCTTTCAGACGATTAATACACTAATATTGAAAAGAGGGGCAATGAATAAAAATTCATTCTTCCACAATACCTCATTAATAATCAAAAAAATGTCACCGTTATGGGGTGACATTTAAGTTAACTCCAAGAGTGATCAGTTAACGGAATTTAATCAGGCAGCTTCGTCGATTGCCAGGTCACCATGCGCCAAGTGCCGTTCTGATTTTCATAAACGTCGGTGAACCGCACGCGAAAGGCATTCGGTTTGCCGTTGTTTGTGACGCTAATTGCTGCGACACCCGTCAATACAACGGCATTACCAAGATCCTGGGCCTTCACGTCAGACGGTTCTATCGAGGTGTAGACAGTGGCGCCCGATTCCATCGCTTCAATCAAGCTTTGTTTGGTGTCCTGACGCGCTGAAGAATGTGTATAGACCAACCCCTTACACAACAAGTTTTTTAGGGTCGCGACGTCCTTTTGTGCCGTTGCATACATGCGCTTCTTATCGAGTTCGATGATCATATGTTCATTTCCGGCCATGGCTTGCTCCTTGTGTGATTAGAATATTTAAGTTTTTCATTTTACCTGATTAATGTGCAGTGGCCCGAGTCTGAATCAATATTGAGTAGCAACCGGCCATACCGATTGAACCTATTTTACTGATATCACGAATACTGACACCATTCTTTATCAATACCTCTCACCGAGGTCATCAGTGAACTGTTGATCTTCGTTTTTGGTCCACGGAACTTTCTTTTTGACGTTGCTCTTTATAGACCTGATTGGATACATTCCATCATTATCCCCCGTTTCATTGGATAGACAGAACCCAAGTCATCCAGGTATCGTAGGATATATATGCTACATTGGTGCTCATAGAAAAAATCAATATACCCGAGCTATCGAAATAGATGTTTAATAGGGCGACAATGATTAAAAACTTCTATACCAAGATAACCGCAACGAAAGCGGACGATTGAGTGACTTAAAAATATTGATAGATGGGCTAATCAACATGAAAAATTTGCGTCCTATCGCTTTTGTATTAGCAAGCACAAACCATGGCAGTATGCTGGTTAATAGACACGATTATCACCTCACGGAAAATGGCGGTGGATTTGGCGTTGGCCACCAATTATTAAATACATCGGCATTTGACCCCAAAGAAATTAATTTTGCCGTACAGTTACTTATGGGCAGGAAGCATCATTTTGGCGATGGGGTAGTCGCAATTGACTGTGGTGCAAATATTGGGGTTCATACAATTGAGTGGGCGCAGGCCATGTACGGCTGGGGTGAAGTTATAGCGTTTGAGGCGCAGGAGCGAATTTTTTACGCCTTAGCAGGCAATATAGCTCTGAATAATTGCTTTAATGCGAAAGCCATTCTAGCTGCTGTAGGAGCGGGCGAGGGAGAGATATTAGTGCCTCTACCCAATTACTTTTCTCCTTCGAGCTTTGGCAGTTTAGAGATAAGAAAAAAAAATACGACGCAATTTATTGGTCAAAATATTGACTACAATGAAGAAAAATGCGTAAGAACAAAAATGACTTCAATAGATCAATTAAATCTTAAAAGATTAGATTTTATAAAAATAGACATAGAAGGAATGGAGATGGAGGCATTAGTTGGCGCTGAAAAATCGATTAAAAAGCATAAGCCACAATTAATGATTGAAAAAATCAAATCAAATGAGGGTGAAATTTGCTTATTTTTAAAAAATCTTGATTATGAAATTTTTTCTCTCGGCATCAATTTCATCGCAACGCACAAAGATGATCCTGTTTCAAAACAGATTATAGAAGATGTCAGGAAGAGGGATAACGACAAGAAGCTTTAGCGTTTACATGGTCATTATCCATTTCACTCACTCACCGCACTCGCAGTCTGCTTACGAAAGGGCTCTACTCTCGTCGACTCCAACATTACATCATAAAATTACTCAATAAGTAACTTGACTTCCTTACGGTGTTGACACCGGTTAGAAATCAATCCACTGGGGTTGCGGTAGAAAAGTTGGACTAGTGAGAGGCAGTTCATGTCAGCATGCGAAGATCGCATTCAGGCAATTAAGCTTTATATCAAGCGCAAAAATTGCCTCACAACGACCGTCATTCAGTTGGGCTACTAAAAGCTCTCTAGAAAGCTTTTACCGGTTTTATTTACCGTTACGGTTAGCGTTTTGTTTTTTCTGACAATCCTCCAACCATTTTTTTTCTACCTCGCTGATGGCAAATCCTTTTTGTAATTTTGCTTTTGCATCAGCACACCTTTTTTCATCGCTGCCATTTAAATCAATTGAAGAAGCCTTGGTATTTGCACTGGCACTTGCTGCTGCAGATACATTAAAAGAAAAAGCCAGATTGAAGAGTGCAATTACAGCTATCACATTATATTTGAACATATTCTTATCCTATAAAAAAATTTGGGTAATTTTATCCTTTAACGAATAGCATCTTAAGAAGTTGACATCATTTTGATTGAAATTTTCTAATCCGATGCAATTTTTCCAATCACACCCTCGATTCGGTATCAACGCCATATCCCCCTGTGCCCGCAGAGGTTCTTATACAGGAAGAACAAACCATTGGGCTTTAGAAAAAATCAGTAAAAGATGTTTTTAAGCGGATCACAGTGTTTTTGTGTTCGCTTTAGGGTATTTTGTATTTTTGCATCAGAAATTTACGGTCAAACGTAAGACTTGGGTGGCCCGACGTAAAGAATCAAGTCATTGATTTTGTTGTTATTTTTTTAATCAATTGATTTGGCGGAGAGGGTGGGATTTGAACCCACGAAGGTCTTGCGACCTTGCCGGTTTTCGAGACCGGTACATTCAACCACTCTGCCACCTCTCCATTTCAACGACATTCTATCATGAGCCAAAGTTCGATTAAAACCTAAGCAACAGAATGGATGCGCTCTATCCCCCCCATATAGGGCTGTAATACCTTAGGAACCATCACAGATCCGTCAGAACACTGATAGTTTTCCAAGATTGCAACCAAAGTACGCCCTACCGCCAGTCCTGACCCGTTAATCGTATGTACGGGTTCGGTCTTATTTTTTTCATTCCGAAAACGCGCCTGCATTCTGCGCGCCTGAAAAGCTTCAAAGTTACTACAGGACGAAATTTCACGGTAAGCCGATTGCCCTGGCAACCAAACTTCAATATCGTAAGTCTTAGAAGAAGAAAAACCCATATCCCCCGTACAGAGAACCATCGTACGATAAGGCAATTCTAGTTTCTTAAGAATAGCTTCCGCATGCAATGTCAAAGCATCATGGGCCTCAGCAGAACGATCAGGGTGCACGATTTGCACCAATTCCACTTTATCAAACTGATGCTGACGAATCATACCTCGAGTATCTTTACCGTATGAACCTGCTTCACTTCTGAAACAAGGGGTATGACAGACAAACTTCAGGGGCAATTGGTCTAGGTTTAATATTTGTTGCCTCACAAAATTGGTCACGGGGTATTCCGCAGTAGGAATGAGGTAAAGATCTCGCCCCTCAATTTTAAATAAATCGTCTTTAAATTTTGTGAGACTAGAAACGCCATTAGCGCACTCCCCACTCACCAAATAAGGGGCATACACCTCGGTATATCCGTGTTCTTCGATATGCGTGTTAAGCATCAATTGTGCAATCGCTCTGTGCATACGGGCTACATCTTTTTTCAGCACTGAGAATCTTGCCCCAGAGATTTTTCCTGCCGTATCAAAATCCAGTTGACCTAATTGCTCGCCGATATCCACATGATCTTTAACTGTAAAATCAAACGTTTTAGGCACTCCGACTTCACGTAGCCGCACGTTATCATCGGCCGAATGGCCTTGGGGCACTGTGGCTTGGGGGAGATTAGGAATACCCATTAAAAACTCGTTGAGTCGAAGTTGCACGCTCTCCAACTCGCCTTCCAGCCTTTTGAGTTGCTCCGCCTGAGCATTCACCTCAGCCATTAAAGCACTAGCATCCTCTTTTTTTGCCTTTAATTGGCCAACCTGCTTAGACAATGCATTGCGCCGAGCTTGCAGCTCCTGGGTATCGGTCTGGACTTTTTTTCGCTCTAACTCCATGGATTCAAAGGCTTGGCAGTCCAACTGAAACCCGCGCTGCGCTAGACGCTCGGTGACTGAAGCCAATTCAGTACGTAACAATTGCAAATCAATCATGATATTTTCCCCAAAAAAGAGGCTACGGTGCATTAATTACCGTATTATCGTAGAGATTACTCAAAGGGGCTACCTTCTGATTCATAAAAATCGACCCTATTGGTTACTACATCCGTTTTTTTCTTCATCGCGGTAAAATGACTATTTACACCCTAAGGAGCTGACATCATGCGACTGGGCCTCACCCTATTCATCCTCTTATTGATGCTTGCCAAAGCAAGCTTGGCTCAGACCTATCCGGTTCGAAGCGCAAGAATCATTGTGCCTTGGACCGCAGGAGGCACCGCGGATCTCTTAGCTCGCTTGACTGGGCAGAAGTTAAGCAGCGCGCTAGGTCAGCCCTTTGTCGCAGATAATCGCCCGGGAGCTGGAGGTCTTATCGGCACCGATATCGTCGCCAAAGCGCCTGCCGATGGCTACACGCTATTGCTGGGAACAACGGCGCCTAACTCAGTGGCCCCTAGCTTATATAAAAAAATTCCCTTCGACCCCTTAAAAGATTTTTCCTATATTTCTCTTCTGGCCTCTACCTGTTATGTGCTATCGGTTCATCCGAGTCTTCCGGCCAACGATGTTAAAGCACTCATCCGGCTCGCCAAAACCCGTAATGGGTCGATGAATTTCTCATCCCCTGGAATAGGCACGCCTAACCACTTATCGGGTGAAATGTTCAAAATGCATACGGGGCTCGATCTCCAGCATGTCGCCTACAAAGGCAGCGCTCAAGCCATCGGCGATGTTATTTCAGGTCAAATCACCATGAGTTTTGAGAATATCGTGGTCGCCTCTACCTTTGTTACATCGGGTCGTATCAGAGCGCTCGCGGTCACCAGTGCCCAACGGGCCCCGATCCTGCCGACCGTTCCTACCGTGGCCGAGTCAGGCATTCGTGGATTTGAGGCGATCGGTTGGTTTGGTCTTCTCGCCCCTGCAGGCATGCCCAAAGACCTACTGACTCAACTGAACATGGAAACGATTCGCGCTTTAAAATCGGATGACTTGTCTGATCGAATCCGCCAACTCGGCGCCGTCCTCCTACCCACTTCACCAGAGGCATTTGACCAATTTAACCGTCAGCAAGTCAGTCTCTGGGCAAAGGTAGTCAAAGCCTCGGGGGCTGTGGTTGAATAAGCCTAATTAGATACATGATAGATACATGATTGATGAATGGGCCCACATGAATCAATCACTAGAGCGCCTTGGTCGCCCCCTTTATCTTAGCCCTCGCTTCGCGGTCACGCCGCTGTAGGGTCTCCAGTTTTTCAGCAATCTTAATTTCTAAACCCTGCAATTTTGGCTGATAAAAATGCGGCTCCCGCATGCCTTTCGGAAAGTAACTCTCTCCAGCCGCATAGGCATCTGGCTCGTCATGGGCATAGCGATAATCGACTCCATGCCCTAAGTCTTTCATGAGTTGCGTGGGCGCATTACGTAAATGTTCCGGCACTGGCCGGGAAGACTCTTCACGCACCAGCGCGCGAGCCTCGTTGTAGGCCACATAAGCCGCATTGCTTTTTGCCGCTACTGCCAAATAAATCACGGCCTGCGCCAACGCTAACTCCCCTTCAGGAGAACCTAAACGTTCATAGCTCTCACAGGCATCTAGCGTTAGACGCAAAGCCCTAGGATCGGCCAATCCTATATCTTCGCTAGCCATCCTCACCATACGCCGAGCAATGTAGCGCGGATCAGCCCCTGCATCCAGCATACGCGTAAACCAATACAAAGCAGCATCAGGGTTTGATCCACGCACTGATTTATGCAAGGCGGAAATCTGATCATAAAAAACATCTCCCCCTTTATCAAAACGACGAGCAACGTGGGTCAAAATATTCGCTACAAAAGGCTCGTCCCATTTGGATAGACCTTGTTGCGAGGCAGCGTCCGACAATTGTTCCATCAAATTAAGTATTCGACGCGCATCCCCATCGGCATGCGCCAACACCCGCTCGAGTGCGAGTTCAGTCAGACAACGATTCACGCTCAGTGCCTGAAAAGCACGATCCACCAACATCGTTAACTCGGCCTCATTTAGCGGTTGGAGCACATACACCGCCGCACGCGAAAGCAGTGCATTATTTAATTCAAAGGAAGGATTCTCAGTGGTCGCGCCAATAAAAGTGATGAGGCCACGCTCGACATAGGGCAAAAAAGCATCCTGCTGCGCTTTATTAAACCGATGCACTTCATCGACAAAAAGAACCGTGTGACGCCCCTGATGATCTAATGTGGATTGGGCCTGACTGATCGCCTCACGAATCTCTTTCATTCCAGAAAAAACCGCTGATAAGGCAATAAACTGCGCATCAAAAGCGTTCGCCATTAAACGGGCCAACGTGGTCTTCCCCACTCCTGGCGGGCCCCACAGAATCATGGAATGGATTTTTTTAGATTCAAAAGCTAACCGTATGGGCTTACCCGGTCCGAGCAAATGCGATTGCCCTATGACATCCGCGAGTGTCTGGGGACGAAGTTGCTCGGCTAATGGCGCACGGGGGGCCGCACTAGTGGCAAAAAGATCACTCACGAACCACATCCACACCGGCCGGCGGAACGAAACGAAAGGTCTCCGCGCTCAGTATGGGATTTTTAACCGTATCAGAAAATTCGATCACAGTGAGTTGACCAAAGGCATCTCGGAGTTTCATCACGGATAAACCCTCTTTGCTAAACCCTAAGGTTAAATTCTCAAAACTAGTATCCTTCATCTTAGGGGTCGCCTCGAGCCAATCAAGACCGCCCATGCTACCAAGATTACTCAAACGAAAATTTTTATCAATCTCATTATTTCCCGCCAACAAAGCGGCTGGACTAGAGCCCAAGGCTTGATCAAGCTTACGCACGGTTACTTGATTTAAGTCCTTATCATAAATCCAAAGCCTCTGACCATCGCCCACAATGCTTTGCTCATAGGGTTTCGTATATTCCCAACGAAATTTTCCAGGCCGAGAAAACGCTAAAGTGCCCGATGACTGCTGCAACGGTTTCATATTCTTGTCCATCACCGTCTGAGAAAAACGTCCCTTCAAACTGGTGGTTTGAGTCAAATACGCTTTCAGTGCCTCCGTGCTGGCGGCAAAGGGGGCTAACGAGAAAAACGTGGTCCATAAACCCAAGAGTGCAACAATCCCCGTCTTAGATAAAAAAACCATAGTGTTGTTTTTTGGGGTCGACCAAGACCCTCTACCCTCGTCTTTACCTTCCCACAAAAGGGCTGCAATTCGCATAAAGATCATTCTTTGCCCTCGGCTGCCGAGGCCGGCACCAATACTTCCCGGTTACCATTCGATTGCATGGTGGAGACAACGCCCGAATTTTCCATCTGCTCCAATAAACGGGCAGCCCGGTTATAACCGATCCGCAAATGCCGTTGCACCAAGGATATCGAAGGACGACGGGTCTTAATCACAATTGCCACGGCTTGATCATACAGCGCATCAGACTCCCCATCGCCACCAGCCAAACCAGCACCGGCACCAAAACCACTTTCAACCGAGCTTTCCATGGGGTTGAGCACTGCATCGATATACTGGGGTTGGCCCATACGCTTTAAGCAATCGACGACCTTATGCACTTCGTGATCCGACACAAATGCGCCGTGAACGCGTTGCGTCAAACCGCTACCAGGAGGCAGGTAGAGCATATCGCCTTGACCGAGCAAAGCTTCGGCACCCATTTGATCAAGAATTGTGCGTGAATCGACTTTCGCTGCCACCTGAAAAGCCACTCGAGACGGAATATTGGCTTTGATCAAACCCGTAATCACATCCACCGAAGGGCGTTGGGTCGCAAGAATCAAGTGTATGCCCGCCGCCCTTGCCTTTTGCGCGATACGCGCGATTAACTCCTCGACTTTCTTACCGACGACCATCAATAAATCAGCCAACTCATCAATCACAACGACAATCAACGGCATCTCTTGCAAGGGTTCAGGTTCCGACTCAGGTCCTAGCATCGGATTCATGATCGGGGTCTTGGCTTTATCGGCATCACGAACTTTTTGATTAAAGCTGGCTAAGTTCCTGACCCCTAAAGCGGACATTAATTTGTAACGTCGCTCCATCTCCCCCACACACCAGTTTAAGGCGTGGGCTGCTTGACGCATATCCGTGACCACCGGTGCCAATAAGTGAGGAATACCCTCGTAGACGGATAACTCCAACATTTTGGGGTCGATCAAGATCATGCGCACTTGATCCGGAGGCGCCTTATAGAGTAAGGACAAGATCATCGCATTAATAGCCACAGACTTACCTGAACCGGTAGTGCCAGCAACTAGTAAATGCGGCATACGCGCTAAATCAGCCACCACTGGGTTGCCGGCAATATCCTTGCCCATAGCCAAAGTCAGTGCAGAAGACATATCCGCGTAGACTTGGGAGCTTAATATTTCAGTCAATTTTACGATCTGACGCTTAGGGTTAGGGATTTCCAGTCCCATACAGCTTTTACCAGGAATCGTCTCGACCACACGAATACTCACCACCGAAAGAGCTCGGGCCAGATCCCGCACGAGGTTAATCACTTGGCTACCCTTAACCCCTACGGCAGGCTCAATCTCGTAGCGCGTCACCACCGGTCCGGGGTAAGCGCCGACCACCTTCACTTCGACACCAAAATCCCCTAATTTCTTCTCAATCAAGCGGGAGGTAAATTCTAGTGTCTCCACACTCATCGTTTGCTGATTTTTTTGTGCCTCATCGAGTAAATGCAAAGGCGGGAGCATCGAGTCGGGCATATTTTCAAATAACGGGGCCTGCTTCTCGCGCTCCACTCGCTGAGATTTTGCGATAACCGGTAGCGCGGTCTCGATCTTCAGGGGCTCACTGATCTCGTATTTACGCCGTGTCTCCTCAACCAATTCATCGCGTTTTAATACCGCTTTCACACCCACTTTACGGTCTTGACGCTCCTGCCAGCGCAGGTGGACATATTGATAGCTCGATTCGACTGCGGCCCCCAGTTTTTCCACCACGAGGAGCCAGGAGACGCCCGTAAAAAGACTTAAGCCCAAGGCCATCAACAGCAAAAAGATGAGTGTAGACCCGGTAAACCCCATGAGGGCCGACAATACACTGCCCAACAGCGCGCCCACAACCCCTCCAGGGGACATCGGCAAAACGGTCTTGATGGAATAAAGACGCAAAAATTCAACGCTACTACTCGCACACAATAAGACCAAAAAACCCACGCTAAAGGTGATGTAGAAAAACCGCTCTGTATCGATTGTCTTTTCTATCCGTCTAAAACCACGACTGACTAAAATAGCGCACAGCAATACCCACCAATAAGCGGAGACACCAAAAAGGTAAAGCAAAAAATCGGCAAGATAAGCCCCGATCAATCCCCCCGCATTGGTAATTTTGCTATCAGACACCGCATGAGACCACCCTGGATCGGTTCTGTGGTAAGTCCAAAGCACCATCAATACGAATAAGCCCAGCGCAACTAAGGCAAACCACCAAAATTCGCGCAACAAGGCGGCTATTCTGGGTGGCAAGGGATTTCTTGCCTGATTGGCATTTAAAGAATAAGGGGTCGTAGCCACTGGTTTAATTAATCTCCATAACATGCTGATTATAGGCCAAAACCTTAATACTGTGAAAAGCAAAAAACCCTTTCTTTCCTGCACTCCGTGTGAGGACTCTGCCTCTGCGATTGACCAAAGCCACCGGGCATGAACTCGGCCCCCTCCATCGGTATGAGATCAGGAGGCGATAAGCCTCAAACAACGCTAAGAGATCACTCGACATTTTGTGGCGCAACCTGCTACATTGATGGTTTTAATTTAATTGATATAAAGAAGATCATGACTGAAACCACGCGTCACTGTCGTTTGCTTATTCTCGGTTCTGGCCCTGCGGGCTACTCGGCGGCGGTCTACGCCTCGCGCGCTAATTTAAATCCCGTTTTAATCACCGGAATGGCCCAAGGGGGGCAATTGATGACCACCACGGAAGTGGACAATTGGCCTGCCGATGTCAATGGTGTCCAGGGCCCTGAATTAATGGAGCGTTTTTTAAAGCATGCCGAGCGATTCAATACCGAAATCATTTTTGACCAGATCCATACCGCACAGTTAAAAAAATCCCCGATCACCTTAATTGGCGATAACGCCACCTACACCTGTGATGCGTTGATCATCGCCACGGGTGCCTCTGCCATGTATCTGGGCCTACCCTCAGAAGAAAAATTCATGGGCAAAGGGGTTTCTGGCTGCGCAACCTGCGATGGTTTTTTCTACAAAGGTCAGGAAGTGGCTGTCATTGGCGGGGGCAATACGGCACTAGAAGAAGCGCTTTATCTGACCAACATCGCAAGCCATGTCACCATCGTGCATCGTCGCGATAAATTCCGCGCTGAGGCCATCATGGTCGACAAATTAAAAGAACGTGTGGCCAGCGGCAAAGCCACCATTGTCTGGGACCATGCCCTGGAAGAAGTCACAGGGGATAACAGTGGGGTCACCGGAATGAGGATTAAAAACGTCAAGACCGGCGCCGTGACGGACAAAAAATTACAAGGCATTTTCATTGCAATCGGACACAAACCCAATACCGATATCTTTGCCAGCGAACTGAATATGAAAAATGGCTACATCGTGACGCGATCGGGTAATGAGGGTAATGCCACCGCCACCAGTATTCCCGGGGTATTTGCTGCAGGCGATGTGCAGGACCACATCTATCGCCAGGCCGTGACCAGTGCCGGTACGGGTTGCATGGCGGCCTTAGACGCACAAAAATATCTGGAAGACCAAGGACTTCACTGATACTCGGCCTCGGCTACAATTGAGGCAAATGCCCGCGAGGAACGTTTAATTCCACATGAGTATCGATAGAAAAAAAACCACGCGAGTTGCCTGCTTCGATTCACCGCCCCGATCCTCATGGAGCGTGGGATTGGAGGGGGTCATTCCCTTGACTCCCTCTAATAAAGTCTTAAACACCAAAACGCCTCCCCCACCAAGACCTCATCCCGTACAGCACAAAACGCCCGCCCCCTTCCAAGACACACTGAGTGATCATCCGGTTTGGCAAATGAGCGTGGATACGGACGAGCCTTTGCAGTATTTAAGTTCGGGAATCTCGGCGCAGAGCATCAAAAGACTACGCCGTGGCCATTGGGCAATCGAAAATCAACTGGATCTGCATGGATTGACACTAGCCCAAGCACGCCCAGCGTTAGCTGAATTTATTGCTCGAAGCCATGCGCAAGGGTTGCGCTGTATCAGAATTATTCACGGCAAGGGACTGCGTTCGCCTAATGGCCAACCGGTACTGAAAACGCTCGTCGCCAGTTGGCTCATGCAGTGCAGTGAGGTTTTGGCTTACTGCCAAGCCTTAGCCAACGATGGGGGCAGTGGTGCGGTGAATGTGCTTTTAAAAAGTGGGGCCGGGAAGTCCCTCACCCACAAAGCGCTCTAGAATGCTCTGGGTGGACAAAGCGCGTGGTGAGTGGATCGGTTGGACGACTGGACGGTTGGACGGTTGGACGGTTGGGCTCTTAAAACCATTAAAATAATGAAACTATGTAAAACACGTTCCTAAATGGCCGCCTCTCCGGTTTCACCGGTGCGAATACGTAGCACTTGAGACACTTCTGTCACAAAAATCTTTCCATCTCCAATTTTACCCGTACGGGCTGATTTGATAATCGCATCAATGGCCGCCTCCAACAAAGAATCCGCCACAACGACTTCGACTTTAATTTTTGGCAAGAAATCAACCACGTATTCCGCCCCACGATAAAGCTCGGTATGGCCTTTTTGGCGACCGAACCCCTTCACCTCGGTCACTGTCAGACCACTAACGCCGATTGCAGACAAAGCCTCACGTACTTCATCTAACTTAAAGGGTTTAAATACCGCTTCAATTTTTTTCATCACATTAATCCTTATTCAGGCGAAAAACCGCTCTCTGAGCATAGCACAACGCAAACCTCAAAAAGCGGGCCGAAATCGATTGGTGATCGGATATCGCCAATCCTTACCAAAAGCGCGATGCGTTACTCGGATTCCAACTGGCGATTGTCGTCGCTTATATTCCGAGATATGTAACAACTTCACCACGCGCTCCACATCTGCGCGGGCATGCCCCTTCTCGATGATTTGAGAAGGACTTTGATTGTTTTCCACATATGCGGCCATGATCGCATCGAGTTCATCGTAAGGGGGCAAACTATCCTGATCCTTTTGGTCCGGCCTTAATTCAGCCGAAGGCGGTCGATCAATCACCCGCTGCGGGATCACAGGACTTAGCGAATTGCGGTAATTGGATAAACGATAGACGAGCAATTTATTGATGTCTTTTAATACGGCAAACCCCCCAGCCATATCGCCATACAAAGTGCAGTACCCGGTGGCCATTTCCGACTTGTTGCCCGTGGTCAGCACCATCGCTCCCAGCTTATTGCTCAGCCCCATCAGCATGGTTCCGCGGATACGGGCCTGGATATTTTCTTCTGTGGTGTCTTCGCCGCGCCCCTCAAACAAGGGATTCAGCGAAGCCTTGAATGCGGCAAATTCGGGTTCGATCGAAACTTCGTCGTAGCGCACGTCCATGCGGCTGGCCATCTCGCTGGCGTCGATCCAGCTGATATCGGCGGTATAGGGCGAAGGCATCATGACCGTGCGCACCCGCTTGGCGCCCAGCGCGTCCACGGCAATGGCCAAGACCAGCGCCGAATCGATACCGCCTGAAAGCCCCAGCAGCAC
>CAITMU010000128.1 GCA_903893565.1 uncultured beta proteobacterium
ACTCGAACCCGCGACCCCCGGCGTGACAGGCCGGTATTCTAACCAACTGAACTACCACTCCTTACTACAAAAGCATTTGTAAAAAAAATCCCATCAATGAACCACTGTTGCATACCCAGTCTAATGGTGGGTGCTGACGGGGTCGAACCGCCGACATTCGCCTTGTAAGGGCGACGCTCTACCAACTGAGCTAAGCACCCAATGTCCTGCAAAGTCGTCTATTTTAACGTATTTAACGTCTTTGACCAAGTCAGATGAAGACTTTTTATCTTAAATCTTCATCAATGTTTAAGCGCATCTGTAGCGACCGGGGCCGGGGCCGCGGGTGCTGGAGCCGTAACAATCGGCTGATCCGGCAAAGGCTGAGGCTTACGCTCCAGAGCCAATTCCAAAACATTATCAATCCACTTGACCGGATGAATATCCAACCGATTTTTAATGTTATCAGGAATCTCTACGAGATCTTTTACATTTTCCTCGGGGATTAAAACCATCTTAATGCCTCCCCGGTGCGCGGCGAGCAACTTTTCCTTTAAGCCCCCAATAGGCAATACTTCCCCACGAAGTGTTATCTCACCTGTCATCGCTACATCAGCGCGCACAGGAATACCCGTGAGCATGGAGACCATAGCCGTACAAATACCGATTCCAGCACTGGGCCCATCCTTAGGCGTTGCCCCTTCAGGCAAGTGAACATGGATATCGTTTTTCTGATAAAACTCTGGATTGATCCCTAGCCGTTGCGAACGGTTTCTCACGACGGATAGTGCGGCCTGCACTGATTCTTGCATCACCTCGCCTAGCTTACCGGTCGTCGTCATCTTGCCCTTACCTGGCATCATGATCGCTTCAATCGATAGCAACTCACCGCCCACTTCGGTCCATGCCAAACCATTGACTTGACCGACTTGGTTTTTCTTTTCCGCTATACCGTAATTGTAACGACGAACACCACAGTACTTATCCAGGTTACGAGCACTGATTGATAACTTTTTAGCCTTGTCACCCGATTTAACCAACTCGGTGACCACCTTACGGCAAACCTTAGACAATTCTCGCTCTAAGGCACGCACTCCAGCCTCACGCGTATAGTACCGCACGATATCTCGGACCGCACTTTCAGTCACCGAAATCTCACTGTCTTTTAGACCATGACTTTTTGTCAATTTAGGCAAGAGGTGGTTTTGCGCGATCTTGACCTTTTCATCCTCAGTGTAGCCCGACAAACGGATCACTTCCATCCGATCGAGTAACGCAGGCGGAATATTCAAGGTGTTTGCCGTTGCAACAAACATCACATCGGACAAATCGTATTCAACCTCAACATAGTGGTCGACAAACGTATGATTTTGCTCAGGGTCTAATACTTCTAGCAACGCACTAGAAGGATCCCCTCTGAAGTCCATACCCAACTTATCGACTTCATCCAAAAGAAACAGCGGATTACGTACACCCACCTTGGACATGTTTTGTAAAATTTTCCCCGGCATAGAACCAATATAAGTTCTGCGATGGCCACGAATTTCCGCCTCGTCGCGCACCCCGCCTAAAGCCATACGCACAAATTTTCGGTTGGTGGCCTTGGCAATCGATTGTCCTAAGGAGGTTTTACCCACCCCTGGTGCTCCCACGAGACAAAGTATAGGAGCCTTCACCTTATCTACCCGCTGCTGCACGGCCAGATACTCAATAATACGTTCTTTCACTTTTTCCAGACCATCGTGGTCCTTATCGAGTATTTTTTCTGCTACCCCCAGATCAATACTAATCTTGCTTTTTTTACGCCACGGCAAGCCAATCAATGCGTCCAAGTAATTTCTCACTACTGTGGCTTCTGCCGACATGGGAGACATGAGTTTTAACTTCTTAAGCTCCGACTCCGCTTTCTTTAAAGCCTCCTTGGGCATCCGAGCTTCATTGATTCGCTTGAGCATATCGTCATGATCAGCACCCTCTTCACCCTCACCTAATTCTTTTTGAATCGCCTTCACTTGCTCGTTCAAATAGTACTCACGCTGCGATTTTTCCATTTGACGTTTCACACGTCCGCGAATGCGCTTTTCCACTTGTAAAATGTCTAACTCGCCATCAACTAATTTCAAAAGATGATCCAGTCGGGCTTTCACATCAAACATCTCGAGCACTTCTTGTTTTTGCTCCAACTTCAAAGGCAAATGCGCTGCAATCTGATCCGCAAGACGACTCGCCTCATCGATACCCGCAATGGAGGTCAGGATTTCTGGAGGTATCTTTTTATTCAACTTCACATACTGATCAAACTGCTGCACCATCGTGCGACGCATCGCTTCGACCTCTTTATCCTGATCGACTTCAATGGTGATGGGCGTCACGGTGGTCATGAAGTGCGTTTGCACATCGCTCACCTCTCCAATGCGAGCGCGTTGCGAGCCTTCTACCAATACTTTAACCGTCCCATCCGGTAACTTGAGCATCTGCAGTATCGTCGCTATGGCCCCTATGGCATATAAATCCTCTGCCCCCGGCTCGTCTTTAGCCGCAGAGCGCTGCGCCACCAACATGATGCTTTTCCCAGACTCCATCGCCGCCTCCAAGGCTTTGATAGACTTCGGGCGCCCCACAAAGAGGGGGATAACCATATGAGGAAATACCACCACATCTCGCAAAGGCAAGAGCGGCATTTGCAAAGGTTGGGTAAGACTTGGAGCAATAGTTGCCAGTTCAGTCATGGTCAGTTTTACCTAAAAAAACAAAATCAATTAATTCCTACATTCATTACAAGTGGGGGGAAACTACTCACAATCAACCCCCACCGCCGATTAAATAATACCGATTAAAACCTTTAAAACGCTTTCTAGCCTGCCTGAGCGCCAGAGGCCACTTTAGGCGGTTCCGAATAGATGAGCAATGGCGCGGTGTCACCCGTGATCGTCGATTCATCAACAACGACCTTAGTCACGTTTTGCAAGGAAGGTAGATCAAACATCGTATTTAGTAGCGTATTTTCTAAAATCGAACGTAAGCCCCGAGCCCCCGTCTTACGCTCAATGGCTTTTTTCGCAATCGCCCTAAGCGCAGCGTCGCGAATCTCCAACTCCGCTCCCTCCATACTAAACATTTTTTGATATTGCTTGATTAACGCATTCTTAGGCTTGGTCAATATCTCAATCAACGCATCGATATCTAACTCACCCAAGGTCGCCACCACGGGCAAACGTCCCACAAACTCAGGAATTAAGCCAAATTTAATCAAATCCTCAGGCTGCACCTCTCGTAGCACCTTCGTAATACTCTTACGATCATCATGACTACGCACTTCGGCACCAAATCCAATACCACCCTTTTCCGAACGGGCACGAATCACTTTTTCCAAACCGTCAAATGCTCCCCCCACAATAAATAAAATATTGGTGGTATCGACTTGAACAAATTCTTGGTTCGGGTGCTTACGCCCGCCCTGAGGCGGCACCGAGGCGGTCGTGCCTTCAATTAATTTGAGTAACGCCTGCTGCACACCCTCGCCAGAGACATCACGGGTGATCGAGGGGTTGTCCGATTTACGCGAAATCTTATCAATCTCATCAATGTAGACGATCCCACGCTGCGCTTTTTCGACATCGTAATCGCATTTTTGCAATAATTTCTGAATGATATTTTCTACATCCTCCCCTACATAGCCGGCTTCCGTCAAAGTGGTTGCATCGGCCATGACAAAGGGCACGTTGAGCAATCGGGCCAAAGTCTGTGCCAGTAAAGTCTTACCGGAGCCCGTGGGGCCGACTAACAAGATATTGGATTTTGACAACTCAATATCATCGTTTTTCGTGGCAGTTTTAAGCCGCTTGTAGTGGTTGTAGACCGCCACCGAAAGGATTTTTTTAGCCACCTCTTGACCAATCACATATTGATCGAGAATGGCCCTGATTTCATGGGGCACCGGTAATTCTGACTTAGCCCCCTTAGCGCCTTTATCGCCTTGGATCTCCTCACGGATGATGTCATTGCATAATTCGATACATTCATTACAAATAAAAACTGAGGGCCCTGCTATGAGCTTACGTACTTCGTGCTGACTTTTTCCACAGAATGAGCAATACAGTAATTTTTCACCGCTCGCTTTTTCCGACATTATCTTCGTTCCTCATTGCTGTGTTGCATTGTTCTTCAATCCGCCCCTTAATCTTTTTCAGTCGCCGTGCTTTGTACTTCGGCCCGAGAACTCAAAACTTTATCCACCAAGCCGTAACTAACCGATTGCTCAGCACTGAGGAAATTGTCCCTATCCGTGTCTTTACTCACGGTATCAACCTTTTGCCCGGTGTGGTGCGCCATAATTTCGTTTAATTTTTTCTTTAAATACAAAATTTCCTTGGCATGAATCTCAATGTCAGAAGCCTGGCCACGAAAGCCCCCTAAAGGCTGGTGGATCATGACACGAGAATTAGGCAAGCAAAAGCGCTTACCCTTCGCGCCAGCGGTTAATAACAATGCACCCATGCTGGCAGCCTGACCAATGCAAAGCGTACTGACGTCGGGCTTAATAAACTGCATCGTATCGTAAATAGCCAAACCGGCCGACACAGAGCCACCAGGAGAATTGATGTAAAAGGAAATATCCTTATCAGGATTATCCGATTCCAGAAAAAGCAATTGGGCCACCACCAAATTAGCGGTCACTTCATTGACTTCACCCACCAAAAACACCACACGCTCTTTTAATAAACGGGAATAAATATCATACGAACGCTCACCCCGTCCGCTTTGCTCCACCACCATGGGAATTAACCCGAGAGCACGCGGTTCAAGAGCGCCCCAGGAAGCCTCAGTCATCGGGTTACTTCCACCGGAAGTTATCATTTCTTATATCCCATTAGCTCATCAAATGTCATGATCTTATCCACTGTTTGGCCCTTGCCTTGCGCCCAAGTCACAACATTTTCTTCCAACAATATCATCTCGACTTGCCGCAGTTGATCGGGCTGAGAATAAACCCAAGAGACCACTTCATCAGGATTTTCATACGATTGCGCCATTTGCGTCACATGGGCGCGCACTTGATCGGCTGCCGGTTGCAAGGATTCGTGACGGGTCACTTCGGCCAGAATAAGGCCTAACATCACACGTCTTTTCGCCTTGGGTTCAAAAATATCACGCGGTATGGGCATATTTTCCTGATTCGGAATACCCCGTTCGATCAACCCCTGACGGGTTTCTTTTTCCAAAATCTCTAGTTCCGAATCGACCAAAGCCTTGGGCACTTCAACAGGAGTGACCTCAATCAAGGCATCCATCACTTGGGTTTTCATTTGAGACTGCAAGCGAAACTTCACTTCAGACTCCAAATTCTTTCTCACCTCTTGGAGCAGCTTATCGATACCGCCTTCAACCACCCCTTGTGCCTTTGCAAAAGCCTCATCCAGTGCAGGCAATTGTGCTGCAGCGACTTCACTGACGGTGACTTCGAATTGGGCTTTTTTGCCTGCCACCTCTTTACCGTGGTAGTCGTCAGGAAATTGCAAATCAAAGGTTAAGCTCTGCCCTGCGCTCGCCCCCATCAATTGGGTCTCGAACTCTGGCAACATGCGGCCCTTACCCAAAATCATCGTTTGATTTTCAGCCGTGCCCCCTGCAAAAGCTTCCCCATCGACTTTACCCACATAGCTAATGGTCAGTCGATCGGTGGCTTCACCGGCACGCAATACGGGCTCATAGGTCGCACTTTGCTCACGCATGGTTTCAATGGTTTTATTCACATCGGCATCGCTGACTTCAAGACTTAATCGCTCAAAGGTTCGCCCCGCTAAATCTCCCACCTTCACCTCTGGGTAGACTTCAAAAACCGCTGTAAAGGCAAATTCTGAGGGTTGCGCTGTGCCTTCGGCTACCACCGGCTCAAAAGCCGGGTCGCCCGCAATGCGTACGCCACTTTGCTGGACGGCTTCACCAAAACTTTTTTGCAAGCTTTGGCTCAACGCTTCTTGCCTGACATGGAAACCATACTGTTGTTGAAGTATTTTTTGCGGCACTTTACCGGGCCTAAAACCGGGTAGTTTTGCCGTTTTCGCGATGACTTTCAAACGAGAGGCTACTGCCGTATCCACCTCGGCTGCTGAAACGCTAAATGTCAAACGTCGCTCCAAACCACTGACTATCTCAAGATTACCTAACATGACCTGCAGATCCTTTTATTCTCAAAAAATAAATGGTGCGAAAGAAGGGACTCGAACCCCCACGCCTCTCGGCGCCAGAACCTAAATCTGGTGCGTCTACCAATTCCGCCACTCTCGCCTAAATTCCAAGGCTCTCAAAAAGACCCGCAAAACCCCTCTTCAGGCCGCATTTTGTCCCCTCTCATTCCTTACAATAGTGCGATTGTAATATACTCCCCACTTTAACAACACCCCAGAATACTAAACCTTGATCCAAGAACCCCTAGCAAGCCTTTGTTTAAACAAGATGTTTTTATCAAAAAATGGCTGTCGATCATTACGAGAATTTTCCAGTTGCTTCCTGTTTGTTGCCGCGTCGCTTCAGGCGCCCGGTTCAACTCATCTACCGCTTTGCCCGGCAAGCCGATGATTTTGCTGACGAAGGCGATTGGAGTGTAGACGAAAGGCTCGCGCTGCTAAAAACCTTTGGAGCCGGACTAAAGGCCATCAAAGACGGTAAATCACCCTTAATTGGCTGGTTTGATGATTTAGGGGAGGTTATTCACGACTATAATCTGCCAATTACCCTGTTTGAAGATCTATTATCTGCCTTTGCTCAAGATGTAACCAAAAGCCGTTATCAGGATTTTACTGAGCTAAGCGATTATTGCCGTCGCTCCGCTAACCCCGTTGGTCGACTGTTGTTGTGTCTTTATGGACAGGCCTCAGACCAACATAACGCATGGAGCGATGCTATTTGCACGAGCCTTCAACTCATTAATTTCTGGCAAGATGTCGCCATCGATTATCAAAAAAACCGTATTTATTTTCCACAATGTGACATGAATCAATTTGGCATCACCGAAAAAGACCTTCAACAGCCCCCTCAGAGCAAGGCTTGGCAGGCATTAATGCAATTTCAAACTGAACGGGCCGCCGCCCTCATGCAGTCAGGCAAACCCCTCGCGCACGCCCTACCCGGTCGCTTAGGCATGGAACTACGAATGATCGTGGCGGGTGGGGAACGCATTCTACAAAAAATAAAGGCGGTTGAATTTGACGTCTTTAATCGGCGCCCTCAACTCAAAGGCTCCGACTGGGGAGTTGTCGTCGTTAATGCTTTGTTTCGATTATGACCCCTGACCAATACTGCCAACAAAAAGCCGTTGCTTCGGGCTCGAGCTTTTATTACAGTTTTTTATTTCTTCCCCAAGAGCGTCGTCGCGCGATCATTGCGCTTTATGCCTTTTGTCGTGAAGTCGATGACGTGGTGGATGAATGCACCGATTTAGGGGTGGCTCGCGTCAAACTTTCTTGGTGGCGAGAAGAAGTCGAACGACTGTATACCCATCAACCCCAACACCCCGTATGCCAAGCTCTCGCCCAACACATCCAGCCCTTTGGTATCGAAAAAAAACATTTACTCGAATTAATCGATGGCATGGGCATGGATTTAGATTTTAATCGCTACCCTGACTTTGAAACCCTCAAACTTTACTGCTACCGCGCCGCTGGGGTAGTCGGATTAATGTCTGCCGCCATCTTTGGCTACGAGAAGCCCGAAACCCAGGAGTATGCCCCGCTCTTAGGACTGGCCTTCCAACTGACCAACATTATTCGCGATGTCGGCGAGGATGCTCGCCGCAACCGCATTTATCTACCCTTGGATGAACTCGAGCGCTTTGGTGTCAGCGAAGCCGATATCCAAAACGCGCGGGAAAGTGAGCCCTTTCATCGATTGATGCAATTCCAAATCGACCGAGCACTATCACTGTACGATGAAGCCTTTGCAAAACTCCCCTCATCCGATCGCCGGCAACAAATTCCGGGTATTATCATGGCCGGCATTTATCGCACAGTGCTAGAGGAAATAAGAGACAGTGGGTGCCACGTTCTTAAAGAAAGAGTCTCCCTCACCCCTTTAAGAAAACTCTGGATCGCGTTAAAAATATGGCTTAAAGGCTAAACCCAGGTTTGCAAGACTGTAGCGATGGATCGTGTATCTACAAACTCGCTAACCCACAAAACACAACCCTCAAACCGACAAAATACCACCCACCCTACATCGACTGGAGATTAAACCCATGGACCTGAAACTTAATCAAAAAACAGCTCTGATCACCGGTGCGAGCCAAGGCATTGGACGCGCCATCGCCAAGGCACTCGCCGTCGAAGGTGTGCAAACCTGTATTACCGCCCGACGTAAAAATCTACTCGAAACCTTATCGGCTGAGATTGTTGCCGCGGGTGGCAAAAAGCCTGAAATCATACTCTTTGATGTCATGCAAGCCGAGGCCCCCGCACAAATGGCCGCCGCCGCCACCAAAGCCTTAGGGCACGTTGATATTCTTATTAATAGCGCAGGTGGCAGCAAAGGCACCATCACGGTTGAAACGCCCAATGAGGCTTGGGAAGAATCCATGATTCTTAATTTTGATCGGGTTCGTCAACTCACCCATGCCCTATTACCCGGTATGATCGAGCGCCAGTGGGGACGCATCATTAACATCAGCGGTAAATCAGAACCCGATGCACTGATCGCAGCCACCCCAACCAAAGCAGCCATTCATGCTTGGTCCAAGGGCCTCTCCCGCTCCATCGGCCCGCATGGCATCACGATCAATTGCATTCCACCCGGACGCATCATGAGTGAGCAAATTTTAAGAAAATACTCCCCTGAATTTCGTGCCCATCAATCGGCGACAGAAATCCCCGTTGGCCGTTACGGCGAACCCGAGGAGTTAGCCGCCCTTGCGGTCTTTTTAGCCTCCCCCGTCGCCGCCTATATCACGGGCACTGTCATGCCTGTCGATGGGGGACTGCGACGCTACGCTTTTTAGCGCCCTGACCCTACCACTGAGTCTTTAGCCCATTAACCGATCTACCCACTGGAAAGACCTTCTCGATGCAAACCAAAATTCCTTGTGTCATCATGCGCGGTGGCACCTCACGTGGTCCTTTTTTTAAGCTCACCGATTTACCCCAAGATGAAAAAACCCGCGACGAGGTTCTTTTATCCGTCATGGGCTCGCCTCATGAAATACAAATCGATGGCATTGGTGGCGCACAGTCCGTGACGAGCAAGGTGGCCATCATTAGCCGTTCAACGCGTCCCAACACGGACATCGATTACCTCTTCGCACAAGTCGAGATCAATGAGCATCGCGTCGATACCAAACCCAATTGCGGCAATATGTTAGTGGCGGTAGGCCCATTTGCCATTGAGTCTGGTTTACTCCCAGCGCAAGGCAACGAAACGACCGTCAGAATTTACAACGTCAACACCCAATCCCTGGTTGAAGCGATCGTGCAAACGCCTGGGGGTATCGTCAACTATGAGGGCGAAGTCAGCATTGATGGGGTCCCGGGAACGGCCGCCCCGGTGGGAATTAACTTTACGAACGCCATTGGCTCTGTCACAAAAAAATTACTCCCTACCGGAAAAGCCCTCGATGTGATCGATGGGGTCGAGGTGAGCTGTGTCGATGTTGCTATGCCGATGGTTTTGATGAACGCACAAGACTTTGGCAAAACCGGTTACGAAACGGCCAATGAATTGGATGCCGACACGGCGTTGATGCAACGCATGGAAGCCATTCGTTTACAGGCCGGGATACTGATGGGGATGGGCGATGTCTCCAAAGCTGTGGTCCCCAAAGTAGGCCTATTGGCTCGGCCACGGGCCGGGGGTACGATCAGTTCTCGTTACTTCGTTCCCCATGCCTGCCACAAAGCCCATGCCGTCACGGGCACCGTGTGTGTGGCCTCGGCCTGCGCCATTCCTGGCACAATCGCTGAAAAAATCACCCACTTAAGTCAATCACCTCAAGGGATTTTACAAATCGAACACCCTTCCGGGAAAATTGCCATCGATCTGGACGCTGACTTTACTCAGGGCCAACAACATTTACGTCGGGCTGCCCTGGTGAGAACGGCTAGGCGTATTTTTGAGGGCCACGTGTTCGTGCCTAGCCGTATTTGGTCAGGGCACTAAGTCGTCGGCCTCGCCTTTTTTTCCAAACACTCAGTGAAGCCCTAGATGAACGCCCCATCCACTCGTGTTGCCATTATCGGTGGGGGCTACGCGGGGATGGCAGCGGCCGTCAGTCTCGCGAAAGAGCGCATTCCGGTCACGGTGTTTGAGGCTGGGCCCGTCTTGGGCGGGCGCGCTCGTCGAATCGAATTCCAAGACCAAGCGCTCGATAACGGCCTGCATATATTGATCGGCGCCTATCACGAGACGCTACGACTGATACGTCTGGTCAATCCCTTAGGGGAAAAGGCCCTCTGGCGAACCCCCCTCCAATGGCACATGCATGAAGGATTTCAGATGCGTGCACCTAACCTACCCGCACCGATGCATTTAATCGCAGGATTATGTTTAGCCCAAGGGGTTAGCGTGACAGAACGCCTCAAAATGCTACTCATGATGAGAAAACTTCACCAATCCCGCTATCAGTGCGACTCAGCCCTCAGCGTCACCCAGTGGCTAAAAATCCACCAACAAGGCGAGCAACTCACCCGTGATCTATGGAACCCCCTTTGCGTGGCCGCCTTAAATACCCCTGCCGACAAAGCCAGCGCACAGACCTTCGCCCATGTGCTGGGCGCCAGTTTGGGGCAAACCGCCTCCGACAGCGATCTACTCATCTCAAAGACGGATTTATCCGCCTTATTTCCAGAGCCCGCCGCCCAATTTATCCAACAACATTCAGGTCAAGTCTTCACCCACCACCGAATCGAACGCCTCGAGTGCCGCGGGCAAGATTTTTTTCTCCACTTTAAAGAAAAAAATGATCAAAAAGACCCCGCCCCCCATCAATTTTCACATGTCATTTGCGCCCTGGCTCCCCAGCAAGTGAATCGATTGTTACCGGAAGTCCCATCGCTACAAGGCACTCGAGATCTCATCGAGGCCTTCGACTACCAACCCATCACCAGCGTCTATCTTCAATTTACCGCCCCCCTACCGGTGCGGCTACCCTGCCCCATGACCGGCCTGGTTCAGGGCCCTGCCCATTGGTTATTTGACCGACAAACGCTTTGTGGTCAAAAAGGGCTTATTGGCGCGGTGATCAGCGCCGAGGGCGCGCACGACCACTTAGCACAAGCAGCGCTGGCTCAAAGCGTACACGATCAAATCCAGTCCCATTGGGGCCCTCTACCGCCATTACTGTGGCACAAAGTGGTTACCGAAAAGCGTGCCACCTTCAGTGCTGTGCCGAAATTGCAAAGACCGACGCAAAAAACCGAGTGGCCACATCTATGGCTAGCAGGAGACTACACGCAATCGCCCTACCCTGCGACGCTCGAGTCAGCTGTACAAAGTGGAATCGCTTGTGCTCAAGGGATACGACAATCGTTGTCCAGAGCGCTATAATCGCATCACTAGGCCCATGAATCAGGAGCTCAAAGTGTCAGAACGTGAATCGATGGAATACGATGTCGTGATTGTTGGAGCAGGCCCAGCAGGGCTCTCCGCTGCTATTCGTCTTAAACAATTAGCCTCAGAAACGCTACAAGAAATCTCGGTTTGCGTCATAGAAAAGGGCTCCGAAGTGGGCGCTCATATCTTATCGGGTGCCGTGATGGACCCTCGCGCCATTAATGAACTCATTCCGGATTGGAAAGCGCAGGGAGCGCCTTTACATACACCGGTGAGCGAGGACCAATTTTTATTCTTAAGTGAAACCGGTAGCTTTAAGTTGCCCCAATTTTTGCTACCCGATTGCCTACAAAATCACGGTAACTATGTCGTGAGTCTCGGTAATGTCTGCCGTTGGCTCGGCCAGCAGGCAGAAGCGCTCGGCGTTGAAATATTTCCAGGCTTTGCCGCCGCCGAAGTGTTGTTTGATGAAAAGCAAACCGTGGTAGGAGTGGCCACTGGCGATGTGGGTATTGGGCGCGATGGCGCCCCCACCGAAGCGCATCAATCGGGCATGGAGCTACGCGCGAAATATACCCTTTTTGCCGAAGGCTGCCGGGGTCATCTGGGCAAACAACTGCAATCTCGCTTTGGTTTACGCGACGGCGCAGACCACCAACTCTACGGCATTGGTTTAAAAGAACTGTGGGAAATTAACCCCGAAAAACACAAACCCGGTCTGGTGATTCATACGGCGGGCTGGCCGCTTAAAAACGATACCTATGGGGGTTCTTTTTGCTACCACTTGGAAGACAATTTGGTTGCCGTGGGCTTTGTCGTCGGACTGGGTTATAGCAATCCTTATTTAAGTCCCTTTGAAGAATTTCAGCGATATAAAACCCACCCGGCTATTCGCACCTATCTCGAGGGGGGTAAGCGTATATCCTATGGAGCACGCGCTATTAATGCCGGCGGATTGCAGTCCCTGCCTAAGTTAACCTTTCCTGGGGGCTGCCTCATTGGAGACGATGCGGGCTTCCTCAATGCCTCAAGAATTAAAGGCAGCCACGCTGCCATCAAATCGGGGATGCTCGCCGCAGAAGCCGTTAGCGCGCATTTATTGCAAGGCCACGCAGGTGAAGAGCTTGTAGAGTATCCCAAAGCGTTTGAAAAAAGTTGGTTACACGAAGAGCTCCACAAAGCCAGAAATTTCAAGCCCCTCATGAGTCATGGACTGTGGCAGGGCACGGCTCTTTTTGGTATCGATCAAGTGCTGCTCAGAGGCAAAGCCCCTTGGACGCTCAAGCATCATGGTCCCGATCACGAATCGTTAAAAAATAAAAAAGAATGTAAGCCGATTGTCTATCCCAAACCCGATGGAGTGATTAGTTTTGATCGACTCTCTTCCGTGTTTATATCGAACACCAATCACACGGAAAATCAGCCCATTCACCTCACGTTAAAAGATAGCAGTGTGCCCATCAACGTGAATCTTGAACTCTATGACGCCCCCGAGCAGCGTTACTGCCCGGCCGGAGTCTACGAAATCGTACGAGACGACGATGGGCAAAACCCAAGACTGCAGATTAATTCCCAAAACTGCGTGCACTGTAAAACCTGTGATATCAAGGATCCGACTCAAAATATCGTCTGGGTGACGCCAGAAGGCGGGGGTGGACCCAACTACCCGAATATGTAAACAAAGCCGCCTGCAACAGGGGCTCTCTAAGCCCTTAAAGACTAGTTACGCAGCATCCGACCGGTTTTTAAGGTGAATTGGATGCGGGCTTGCGTTTTTTCGGTGGCCAGAAGTGCCCTAAAATGCTCCCGCTCTAAGTCCAATAAATACGATTCATCCACCCAACTACCACTGGCCTTATCCCCGGCGCACAAGACGTTGGCAAGGCTCGAGCCCACTCGATAATCGTGCGCAGAAATCTTTCCAGCCTCCTGTTGATTTTGTAGTTGAAGATCGAGTTTTTCCCAGAGCCGGCAACCGGCAACCCTAAATAATCCCGGAGAACGAGGGGGGCGATACCCCGACTCGGAAAGCGCTATGACTTGGCATTGCGCTACATGCAAGAGTTCGTAGCGGTTTAAAAGCACCGTATCGCAGGCACGCAAATAGCCCTGCAATCGCGCCTGCTCAGCACTTCGGCTGCGCTCAGCTTTCATAATGAGTTCAAAATGCCTTTCAATCAAAGCCGATAAAGCCTCCTCATCGAGGACAGAGTGCTGGGACGCACTCTGTGCGGCCCGCAACACCCACTCCTTGCATCCACCGCCGGCGGGCAATAATCCCACCCCCGTTTCCACCAATCCCACCTGACTTTCCAAATGAGCCACCACTCGATCGCAATGCATTAAAAATTCACACCCCCCTCCTAAGGCCAGGCCCTCCACCGCCGCCACCGTTGGTATGTGGGCATATTTCAATGCTTGGGTCGTTTGTTGAAATAAATGAAGAAAGCTCTCCACACGATCCACACTCAGTGCCGAAGATTTTAAATCCGCTCCCGCAGAAAAAGGCTGTTGCGGTTGCCAAATCACTAAACCACGAAAGCTTTTCTCAGCCCTCGAAATGGCCTCTAACACACCGTCGAGAACGGCTGGGTTGATGGCATTCAAGCGCGTCTTAAAACTCACAATGGCAATATCATCCTTCAGGTGCCAGCAACGCATCGCCTCGTTTTCAAAGACGGTCTGTCCATAGACCGGTGTCTCGCCCAACAGGCGCGCAGAAAAATATTGACGCTCATAAACCGGTAGACTCGAACGCGCCTGGAGGGCATCGGCCTTCACACTGTAAGAGCCCAAAGCGCCATGCACCCCCAATCGAGTCGGTTGTGTGGCCCACGAGGGCAAAGGCGCTTTGCCCATCGTTCTTCCTGCGCCAATATCCTCCCCAATCCATTGACTGATCATCTGCCAACCGGCCGACTGCCATATTTCAAAAGGACCGCGCTCCCAACCAAAACCCCAGCTCAGCGCAAAATCCACGTCCCGAGCATTATTGGCAATCTCCCCCAAATGAAAGGCACAGTAGTGAAACATGTCACGAAAAATCGCCCATAAAAATTGAGCTTGGGGGTGAGGATTGACCTGCAATTGTTTAAAGCGCTCGCTCGGATCTGGAAGCTTGAGGATAGCCGCAATCGTCTCATCCACCACCGCCTGCGACACCCGATAAGCACGTGAAGCAACATCCCACACTTGTATATCCTGCCCCACTTTCTTATAAATGCCACAACGCGTTTTTTGTCCTAGAGCGCCGCTGGCCATCAACGCTTGCATCCAAGGGGGTAGAGTATAAAACGACCACCAAGGATCTGTCTCTAGGGCATCCTGCATCGTCTTAACGACATGCGAAAAAGTATCCAGACCCACCACATCCATGGTGCGAAAGGTCGCACTGCGGGGCCTTCCAATCAACGACCCGGTGAGAGCGTCGACCGTATCGAACCCCAACCCCAAACGCTCAGCGTGGTGTAGACACGCTAATAAAGAAAATATCCCCACTCGATTCGCAATGAAATTAGGCGTGTCCTTGGCGCGAACCACGCCCTTACCCAAAGTGGTGACCAAAAAAGCTTCGAGTTCATCCATCATCTTAGGATTGGTTTTCTCGCAAGCAATTAACTCCACCAAGTGCATGTAGCGGGGTGGGTTAAAAAAATGTACCCCACAAAACCGATCCCTTAACGACTCTGGAAACGCTTGGGCTAAAGTATTAATCGACAGCCCCGAAGTGTTGGTCACAAATAATGTATGAGGACCTAGGTGGGGCGCGACCTTTTGATAGAGGGCCGCCTTCCAGTCCATGCGCTCCGAAATCGCTTCAATCACGAGGTCACAGTCTTTTAATCGCGGTAGGTGCTGATCATAATTAGCCACTTCAATCGCATCGGCCAAGGCAGGCGACACAAACGGGGTGGGCTCGAGTCGGCGAAGGTTATCCACCGCTTTAATCGCATTGGCATTGGGATCCCCCTCGGAGGAGGATGAGGGCAACTCAAATAATAGGGTCTTCACATTGGCATTGACCAGATGCGCTGCGATTTGCGCCCCCATCACCCCCGCGCCTAGCACTGCGACTTGACGCACTAAGAAAGGAATGGATTTAGACATAAAAATTCCTATAAAAAAAAGAACCGCTTACGACAAAACCCATGCTCGCGATGAAGGCCATCGAGCGCAGATTAAGAAGCAAACACCCCCATGAGCGGGTCCAGAGTAACGGTTTGAAACAAGCACGCTGAAGCGCAAAGTCTCATTTTAGCCAATTCGGGGTTTTAGTCATACGAGTATTGGGACTGTAAGGCTCAGCGATTACCGTAGAGCGCTTCGATCTGGGTGGCAAAAAGCGCAAAAACGTTTTGTCGCTTTATTTTTAAAGTCGGGGTCAGTAAATCATTTTCTACCGTCCACGCCTCAGGGCAGACAATCAATTGGCGAATCTGTGCATAGCTCGGAAAAGCTTTGAGCTGGGCACTGATTCGTTGCAAGACGAAACGCTGCGCCTCCAACGACATCGATGCAGGGAGCATTCCAGAGGACCACCGTCTTTCGTTAAGGAGTCGAGTCCACTCGCTACTATTGAGCACCACCAACGCACACAAATAGGGCTTCGCCTCTCCCACAATCATGACTTGATCAAATAAAGGATCGCCTAAGATAGCCTGCTCCATATCCCCAGGCGGCATTTTCTCCCCATTGGATAAAACAATAATTTCCTTGATTCGACCCGTGATATACACATGTCCCGAGGCGCCGAGGCGCGCCCGATCTCCCGAATGTAACCACCCCTCTTCATCCACCATGGCACGGGTAGCGGCCTCATTATTCCAGTAGCCCATCATCACATTAGGACCTTTGATAAGTAAGGCCTGGTCGGCACCAATTTTTACTTCAACCCCCTCAAGCACTTGCCCGACGCTCTCCGGTATATTGTTATGGACTGCGTTAGCACACACCATGGGACTGGTTTCAGTCAAACCATAGCCTTGGATCATCGGTAAGCCGATACCAATAAAGAAACGACTCACCGCTTCAGGCAGCGCCGCCCCGCCCGAGACCACGGCACGAATGCGTCCCCCAAAACGGGATAACACGGGGCGCGACACCCAACGTCTTAACCCAGGCAGGGTAATAAATCCCATACGCCAGGGCCCGCGTTTTTGCTGCCACTCAAACCATTCCCAACCCACCTTGACCGTCAATTCAAACAACCAGCGTTTAAAAAAAGGGGCTGAATCCAAACGTGCGCGAATCGAAGAACGAATGCGCTCATAAAATCGTGGCACACAAATCAAGATCGTGGGGCGACAGGCTTTGAGGTCATCGAGTAAATGCGCAATCGAACGCGCGTAGACCACTTTCACCCCGCCCATCATGGTTAGGTAATAGCCACAGGTTCGCTCAAAGGCATGCGACAAAGGCAGAAAAGACAAAAATACATCCTCAGGCCCCACCTCCAATGTCGCTAAGCCTGCTGCCGCATTGGTTAAGATATTACGGTGGGAGAGCATCACCCCTTTAGGCCGACCCGTCGTTCCGGAGGTATAGATGAGGGTTGCCAGAGCGTGGCCCTCGTTCGAGCGTGCCCCCTGCGATCTGGGCGTTTGTGGCAACCACGCACTAAGGTCAGTGACCCTCGACTCCTTAGGCGAAAAAGAGGGGGGCAAGGGTTCGATCGTAATGATTTTTTGTAGATCACTGAACGATTCGCGCACCGAGTCTAGGCTTTGCCAGGCGGGCAGATCGGTCAGAAAGAGCATACGACAAGCGCAATCTTTAAGCACATAGGCCACATTGTCCGCCCGATCGCCCATATAAAGGGGAACCACCACCAAGCCCAAGCCTAGGGCTGCCTGATCACACAACACCCATTGAGGAGAGTTTCGTAACATCACAGCCACCCGATCCCCAGGCTTTAATCCTTCCCCTTCTAGCGCCTTTTGCCAACGCCGCACTTCATAGCCCATATGCTCCCACGTATATTGGCGCCAGTTTTTGTGCTCGACGTTAAAATCTTCATACGCAATCTGATACGGATTTCGGCGCACTCTTTCCCAAAAAAGCCCATCCAGCGTGATCGCCTCCTCAGGGGTAATGACGCAGGATCGGGAGGGCCTCATCAAATCAACACTCGACCGATGAAAGCCTTGATCAATAAAAAAAACATCATGGGTTAAAAAAATATTCAAACATGAAAAGGCCTATAGACTAAGGCAACTTCAGACTTCGAATGGCCTGCACGCGCTGTTTGCCAGCCGCCATCATTAACGCCCATTCATTGGCCGCGGACATAAATCGAGCCCCCATTTGAATCGCATATTCATAGTTTTTAGTATCAGCACCGGCCAGTCCACCGATACCGGCAATTTTGCCATTTTTACGACAAGCACTCACCACGCGCTCAAAAGCGGCTTTAACCAGGGGGTGAGTGAGCTCTCCGACGACGCCCAAATCGGAAGAAAGATCGTTACTACCAATATGTAATATATCGATCCCCGGAACGGCTGCGATTTCTTCTACATTATCTAAGGCCGCCTGACTTTCAATCATACAAATTAACAAAGTATTGTCGTTAAGCACTTGGCGCGCCTCTTTCATCGGCACGGATTGATAGCCAAAATGGGCCCAACTGGAAGTGCCCGAACGGCGTCCAATGGGGGCATATTTACAAGCGGCCACCGCCTCTCGTGCATCGTCTGCGGTAGCCACATCCGGCACTACGATCCCTAAAGCGCCAGCATCCAACATACGCAAAGCCAAGCCATAGTCGCGCTCAGGGATACGCACAATCGGGGTGACTCCCGAACCCAATGCGGCCACACACACCTGCGCCACATCCGACTCCGGTAGCGGGCTGTGTTGCATATCAAAGTAAATAGCATCAAATCCACACGCATTGGCCGCCAGCGCAATATCCACCGTGCGTGAATGACGGATCATTAAGGCTAGTCCTAATTCACCTTTTTGTAGTCGCGCCGCCAAAGGGTTTACCAGTTGCAAAGTCATTTTTAGGTCCTATCGATAAAAATATTGCGTTAAAAAACCGATCCACGAGAGGCATCAATGATGTGGAAAAGGCACGATGGCACTATCCTGATTTCAAACGACAACCCAAGATAACCCTATCTTACCCGTTTCCCCGAATCCGATAATTGGGGCGAAACGGCTCTAGGCCACATACGAAAAAAAACCTGATCTTTTTTGACAAAACGATGCCAAAGCGCCATCAAAGCATGCAGGCCGGCAAAGATCAACAAAGTGTTAGCCATCCAGCCATGCAGTTCAGTGACCCACATTTTTAATTCTTTATTACCAGGGTCAAAAGCCGGGATTTTAAATAAATTAAAAATATTGTCCCCTCGTACCCACGTCGCCCAGATACCGAGAACTAAGACCACAAACATCAATAAATACAGCATATGATGCGCTCCTATGGCGAGCTTTCCTTGCACCCCCGTCATAGCAGGGGGTAATTTAGCACCACCTTTTCGTCGCCAACTGAATCGCAGGACCAGCAAAAACCACAATACCAATCCCAAAAGGATGTGGGTACTACGGGCACTCACACGAGGCAATCCACGAGGAAAGAAATCAATCGTTTGTCCCAAACCCCATAATCCCAAAATGAGTAGCGCACAACTCCAGTGAAAAAATATGGTTTTCGAATCGTATTTTTCTGTCAATTACATGACCCCAAAAAGTCTACAAGGGAAACACAAAAGTGCATCGAGTCGCATCATAAGAAGGCGCTGGTCTGCTACCGAAACCTGCGAAACCTAAGATTAAGA
The DNA here is from genome assembly GCA_903893565.1 of uncultured beta proteobacterium. Lineage (GTDB taxonomy): Bacteria > Pseudomonadota > Gammaproteobacteria > Burkholderiales > SG8-41 > UBA5216. The sequence continues at coordinate 19,299 of CAITMU010000128.1, forward strand.
AAGGTTTCACATTGAAGCCCAGATAAATAAAGACAAAGCCACCACTCATTTCCCACCATTTTAGCCCAAAAACAAGAAGGGCTTTCCCCCTGAGTCGGAACCACTGGCATTAATCGAAGGTAAAAAGTCCCAATGGCTTACAATTTATCTTCTAGTCGTGGTGCTTAAAAAAACAGAAGAATATAATGAGCGTTTAATATGGGTGGCTTTTAAAATTAAAGTATTAATGAAATCACATTCTATTGGTCGATTGTTTTTATGGGTCATGTTCAGCATGGCCTTTAGTTTACCGCCTAGGGCCTGGGCCGTTTCGAAGTCCCCTGCCGGTCTTGCAGAACCCTACCCTCAACACCCAGTGCGCCTCGTGTGTCCTTTTCCTGCTGGAGGGGGCTCGGATGTCGTAGCCCGCACCATTGCCGAAAAACTCTCCTCACGCTGGGGCCAATCGGTCATTACCGATAACCGTAGTGGGGCCAGTGGCACCATTGGTACTGACATCGTGGCAAAAGCAGCCCCCGATGGTTACACCCTTTTACTATCCTCCTCCAGTGCCATTGCCGTCTATCCTGCCCTACAGGGAGTGGCATTTAAACAACTGGCCCAACAACTCACCCCCGTAGCCCTCATCAACCAAGTACCATTTTTACTGGTGGTGCATCCGGGGTTTACTGCAAAAAATATTACAGAACTCATACTCGCTGCCAAAGCAAAACCAGGACTCATTAACTACGCCTCTTCGGGTAACGGCTCCGCCTCGCACCTATCGATGGTGTTATTCGAGTCTTTAGCAGGAATCCAACTGAACCACATTCCCTATAAAGGCAGTAACCCCGCGGTGATCGATCTGGTCGGTGGGCAAGTGGCGGTGGGCTTTAACAATATCGTGCCAGCCTTACCCCATGTGCGCTCCGGTCGCCTCAGAGCGCTGGCGGTCAGTGGACCACAACGCTCTCATCTCATACCCGATATACCGACGGTTGCCGAATCAGGATTAAGCCGCTTTGAGGCTTTGCAATGGTATGGGGTGTTGGTACCCGCCAAAACGCCCTCACCACTAGTGACTCAATTAAACCAAGCCCTGAACGCGGTAATCGATATCGCTTCTGTGTCAAAGCAACTGGCTGAAGAAGGTGGCAACACGGTCCATTCCACAGCCACTGAGTTTTCAGTGCATATTCAAAAAGAAATATCAAAATGGACGACCATCATTAAATCGAGCAAAATTCGTGCTGAATAGTCACCTCTGAAGCCCTCTTCATACTGGCCTTACCCGTGTTCGAACACCCAAAACTCTTTTAAATATATCAACCTTCATGAATACCCCCAATCCCCCCTCTGCCTCCACCCTATTAGTCTATGAACCCTTAGGCCATGCGATCGATCATCAGGATGCATTGGCTCAACGTCCCGCCACACTCAATGGAGCGGTGATTGGTCTATTAAACAATACCAAAGATTTAGTGGATAGTTTATTGGAGGAAGTTAAAACTCTCATTTTGCAAGACTTTCCCCAAGCACAGTTTCGTTTTTTTCGTAAACAATCGGTAAGCGGGGCCAGTGCCTTCATGCTGGAGGAGCTCGCTCAATGTCAAGCGGTCGTCACCGCTGTGGGTGATTGAGGTTCATGCGCGTCGTGGAGTGTCCGCGACAGTATGCACTTAGAAAGACAAGGCGTACCCACCGCCACCTTTGTGACCCATGCGTTTGATCGTTATGCCCGAGGACTGTGCCGCATGCAAGCCATGCAAACCCTACCCATCGTGGTCATCGCCCATCCGATTGCCGCACGGCCCATCGCGCAGTTACAAGACAAAGTGCGTGGCGTAAAAAGTGATCTCATTCAGGCTCTTACCACTGGCCCCACCCCCCCCCAATCCTAGAGGCACGAGTAAGAGAAATTTTATATCTCTCGTTTTTTTTCCTGACCCCAACCTTGTCATTGCCCATGAACGAACGAAAAAAAACCACACCGATTCAATTTGCCGTCAATGACCGCTTAGACGATATCTTTCAGTTTTTTGAGCACTGCTATGAACAAGGCTGGACCGATGGGCTACCCGTCTACCCGCCCACCGAAAAAGCGGTAAACGAGATGTTGCGCTATACCGATCGTGAGCCTGATGAAAACATTGCCGTGGTGCCCCCTAAAAACGGTGTCGCCACCACCCGCACCATTGCGATTAACGCCATCATGGCTGGATGCAAACCGGAATACTTGCCCGTGATCATCGCGGCGGTTCAAGCCATGGTGGAGCCTGAATACAACCTTTATGGGCGCCAAACCACCACCCATCCTGGAGCCCATCTTTTAATTGTGCACGGCCCTATCCGTCATGAATTACAAGTCAATTGTAAACAAAATGTTTTTGGTGAAGGGACTCGAGCCAATGCCACCATGGGGCGCGCGCTACGGTTAATTCTGATTAATATCGGCGGCAATAAACCGGGCATTACGGATATGGCAACTCACGGCCAACCTGGCAAATACTCTTTTTGCATGGGGGAAGACGAGGAAGGCAGTCCATGGCCCGCCTTCCATGTCGAAAGGGGCTTACATGCCAGCACCAGTGCGGTCACGATGTTGTGTGCAGAATCACCCCACAACATCAACGATCAAGTCAGTAAAACCCCAGAAATGTATCTCGGTTCAGCCGCCTCCACCATGGCCACTTTAGGTGGCAACGGTCTTTACCGCAGCGCTCTACAAGGTGAGCAAGGTTTAGTGATCACGGCAGAAAGCGCACAATGGCTAGCAGAGTTTGGTTGGACCAAACCTAAAATTCGTGATTTCTTATTTCTCAATGCCCGTCAAACGGTGGGGCAACTTCGCAACCGAGGCGCTTGGGGCAAATCCCCCCTTCCCGATTTTATTGATGGGAAAGATGATAATGCCCGCGTGCCCATCGTCAATAAAGCCGAAAATATCTTGGTGCTCGTGGCGGGCGGACATCAACGCCACATGAACGCATTACTCACGGCTGGATATAGCATGAGTATTACCAAAGCACTGACTCGCAAAAATGGCACTCCCATTACATCCGTGAGGGACTTTCTTCTTTGATCAGCTAAGGAGCAGCAGTCAGCAGTTTGTAGCACCCGACCGCAATCAAATTAGGCCCTCTACCTGATGGGTCTTGACCGCCCCCATGCCTGGCGAGCGATTCCTTTTTATGAACGTGTTTGCGCTCTCATTGGGTAAGCGATCCAATCATCCTGAGTAAAACGCTCTATTTCCAAAACGCCTCAAGAGAAAAACTCCCCACCTAATCGTAGTCCTGATGCTAAACAACCAGTCCACAACCAGTTCACAACCATTCCTCTTGGTACTGCAAAGCCAGTGCAGCACGATTGATTCGACCCACGGCAGGCCTACGAACGCCCTCCTCAAGCGGATCTCCTACACTCGAACTCCCCCAGGCTAGCAAGAGCACGAATGGGGTGAAAAACCCAAGCGCCTGCGTCTGAATAAAAATTGGGATCGAAATGGGTTCGTAGCGCGCGCTGGCTTATAGATCAGTGCAAGCTCAGCGTTTTTTTTAATGTGATCACAACCTTAGAATAAGGGGGATTTAAAAAATATTCCATTGGAGAGCAAGCATTGGATTGGGGGGGGGTCAAGCACCGCCCAAAAATAAAAGGGCATCAACGTCGTGATGCCCTTTTATTTTTACAACAAACTCAAAGTAAAAACAGCCGCTTAGCCAAGCTCCGTCGTTAAATCCGGTACGACTTTAAATAAATCATCCACAATCCAGTAACTGGCTACTGAAAAAATAGGTGCTTCGGCATCTTTGTTAATTGCCACAATCACCTTACTGTCTTTCATACCGGCCAGATGTTGAATGGCACCAGAAATACCAACCGCCACATACATTTCAGGAGCCACAATCTTACCGGTTTGTCCCACTTGATAATCATTGGGCACAAACCCAGAATCGACTGCCGCACGAGAAGCACCCACAGCAGCACCTAACTTATCGGCTAAGGGATCCAAGATTTTAAAGTTCTCAGCGCTCCCCATCCCGCGTCCACCGGAAACGATCACCCGTGCAGCGGTGAGTTCTGGGCGAGCCGATTTAGTTAACTCCTGACCTTCAAACTTAGAAATCCCCACATCGGCCGTGTGTGCAACATTTTCGATCGGGGCCGCAGCCGCAGCATTGCCAGCTGGATCAAAAGCGGTGGCTCGCACGGTGATGACTTTAATCGAATCCACCGACTGCACCGTGGTCATGACGTTACCGGCATACGTTGGACGCACAAAGGTATCGGCAGACACAACACTGCTAATGTCAGAGATTTGTTGCACATCCAGTAGGGCGGCTACCCGGGGCATAAAATTTTTGCCCATACCCGTGGCTGCTGCCACGATATGCGTATAGTTCTTAGCAATACTTAAGACCAATGCAGTCATGTTTTCTGCTAAAAAACCGGCATACTGTGGTGCATCGGCCAAAAGCACTTTCGACACCCCAGCGACACTGGCTACGACCTGAGCGGCCGGCGCACATTGAAGGCCCGCCACTAACACCGTGATTTCACCTCCCAATAAGGCTGCCGCTGTGATCGCGTTGGCGGTACCGGGTTTAAGCTGGTGGCCGTCATGTTCGGCAATGACTAAAACTGACATTATATGACCCTCGCTTCATTCTTAAGTTTAGCTACCAATTCCTTCACATCGGCGACCTTCACCCCTGCACTGCGGGAGCTAGGCTCCTGGACCTTTAGGGTTTTAAGACGTGGGGCAATATCCACACCGAGCGCTTCGGGTTTGATATTTTCCAACGGCTTTTTCTTAGCCTTCATGATATTGGGCAATGTCACGTAACGGGGCTCATTTAAACGCAAGTCCGCTGTCACAACCGCGGGTAAATTGACGGTCAGTTTTTCTAAACCGCCATCAATCTCACGGGTAATTTGCGCACTGTCTGCCGCTAAGGTGACGCTAGAAATATGGGTCGCCTGTGGCCATCCGAGCAAAGCAGCCAACATTTGACCACATTGATTCGAGTCGTCATCAATGGCTTGCTTACCCATAATGACCAAACGAGGTTGCTCCTTGTCCACGATCGCTTTCAGAATCTTCGCTACCGCCAAGGGCTGGATCTCCTGAGCCGATTCGACCAAAATACCGCGGTCAGCACCCATGGCCATGGCCGTACGCAAGGTCTCTTGACTTTGCGCCACACCAACCGATACCACAACGATTTCGGTAACGATTCCCGCCTCTTTCATACGAACGGCTTGCTCCACCGCAATTTCACAAAAGGGATTAATTGTCATTTTTACATTGGCCGTCTCAACCCCTGTACCGTCGGATTTAACCCGCACTTTGACATAGGGATCAATCACGCGCTTGGCCGTGACCAGAACTTTCATTGCTTCTCCTTGGTGGAAACGAACAAAAAAAAAGTATTTGATAACCAGACCCTATTTTAGCCCAAACCGAGACGGGACGAAACCTCTGCTCGATACCGAACTGGCCAGCGATCCATACTCAACACTAACGCCCTTTAAAAACAGGTTTTCGCTTTTCACGGAACGCTCTACCGGCCTCAACGCGATCTTCCGTGGAGGCGATCAATGCAGAAAAATCGGCCTCCATTTTTAATCCCGTTGCCAAATCCATCTCCAGACTCTCCCTCACCGCCTCTTTGACCAGTAAGACCGACAACGGCGCAAAGCCTGCGATCCTTGCCGCTAAGGCTTCTACGGTCGCATGCAAATCAGCCAACGGCACTAAACGACTCACCAGACCGATACGCATCGCTTCCTCGGCTGAAATGTGATCGGCTGAGAGCGCCATATCGAGCGCGCGCCCCAAACCCACCAAGCGCGCTAAACGTTGCGTGCCCCCTGCCCCTGGCACCGTACCCCGAGACACCTCTGGCAAACCAAACCGTGCCCCGACAGCAGCCACGCGAATATCACAGGCCATCGCAATCTCCACCCCCCCTCCCAGACAAAAACCGTGTATAGCGGCAATCAAAGGCTTTCTAACCCGATCAAACGCAAGTACCCAGTGATCAAAGGCCCGCGCCTGGCGAAACTGAACCAACGAGTCAATTTCCTGAAAGCCCTTCACATCGGCTCCGGCACAAAAAGCACGCTCTCCCATGCCCCGAATGACAATCACACGCACGGCTTCATCGGCTTGCGCTTGAGCTAGCACGAGCGGAAGCTGAACTCGCACTTCATTCGTAATGGCATTTAAAGCCTCAGGCCGATTTAAGCTAACCCACGCCACTTGATCTCGGACTTCGTATAAGACCTCATTACTCATGATTTATCTCTAATAACATTTAAAAAAAAATATTCACCGCCTTAAGCCCCTTCTTCAATCCAGAACAATGTTCACTTGGCGAATGAGGGTAGACATGCGATTGTATTCGGTTTTAATGTAGGTTTTAAATACCGCTGCACTACTGCCCACAGGATTAACCGCTTCACGATTCAAGCGATCCTGAACCTCGGGCGACTGTACAACCTTGACGATCTCTCGGTTTAACCGCTCGATAATCGGACCGGGGGTTTGCGCTGGGGCAACGATTCCATACCAAGAACCCGACTCATAGCCTTTAAGACCGGATTCGGCTACGGTCGGAATCTCGGCCAACAACGCGACGCGCTTGGCGCCAGTCATGGCAATCGCCCTTAATTTTCCTTGCTTCACATGAGGCAACATCGCCATCGCACTGGAAAACATTAACGGCACCTGCCCTCCCATCAGATCGGTCATTGCCAACGATAACCCCTTATAGGGCACGTGCGACAACTTGATCGAGGCCATCGCCGAAAACATTTCCGTGGCCAAATGGGTCGAAGAACCCACGCCGTTAGAAGCGTAATTAATCAAGCCCGGGCGAGCGCGAGCCAAATCAATCAACTGCCTGACCGAACGCACGGGCAAGGACGGATGCACCACCACCAGCAATGGGGCCGAAGCAATCCAACAAATCGGCTCAAAATCATTTAGCGGATCATAAGAGACTTTCTTTTGCGCATTGGGAATGATGGTCATCACCGCCACATTGGCAAGCAATAGGGTGTAACCATCACTAGCTGCCCTAGCCACCATCTCAGCAGCAATCAAGCCCCCAGCCCCCGCATGATTGTCCACAATCACTTGCTGGCCCAGCAAAGGAGTAATTTTTTGAGCCACCAACCGCGCAATCGTGTCGTTGCCACCGCCTGGTGCCAATGGCACCACCAAACGTAGGGCGCGCTGCGGGTAGTAAGAGGGCACACTTTGGGCCGCTACGGGGGCGCTATAGCCCCATACAACCCCCACCCCCAATCCCAAAACCATACTCACCAAAACGATTTTCATAACAATAGGAACTCTTGAGCGGACATTAAAATAGGCAAAAAAAATCCTTTAAACAAACGATCTGTCTCACGCAGGGGCTAAAGTCCAGGCCGCAATCATCCCTCCATTGGGCGCTGATTCCAAATTCATGAGTTGCTCAAATAAGTGCTCAGCTTGAGTGGAGGGCAATACTTTTTTAGCCAGCTGAGTAAATTTCTTCTCGATATCCGCATCGGTCATCGGGTTTTTAAAATGACCCCGATGGTGATCCACCACGGTCGTAAAAGTCTCTGCGCGCGTCGTGATCAATTTAAAATAACATCGCATCGCACTGGGCATATGTTGATCGGCTTCTGCGGATGGTTTGATTTTAACTTTACGCGTTAAGGCACGGATCTTAGGATCTTTAACAAACGCTAATGAAAAATGCTCTTCTTGAACGTCGCCATGAATCAACGCCACTGCCACCGTATAAGGCATGCTGTGATCAGCAGTCTCACGGTTTTCGGGTTCCCATTTTTCTGGTGAATCGGCCATCAGTACGCAAGCCGTGGTCACGGTCTCGATTTGAATTTCAGCAATCTCCTCAACCGAACTGACCTTATCCCTTAACGCTAAGGCCGCCTCCACCACCGTTTGTGAATACTGGCCCAACGGAAAACGTTTAATCAAGCACTCCATGATTTTATAAGGCGCCTGCCCTTGTCCCCCCATCACATCGAGCGAAAAAGACTTTCTAGCTACCGCCTTAAAATACCCCCCTACCCCTTCAAAAATGGGTGATGGCCCACTCATGCCCAGTGCTGCCAACTGGGTAGCAAACACGGCATTGCGACTCGCATTGGCGTAAGCACAGCCCTTCCACATCGACACATTACCGATACGCGTTTGATATAAGGCATTGTTGGGGGCAATTTGCAGTTGCAAACAGTGTTCAAATGCTTTGCCCCGCAAACCCCACAGCCAAGCGGCGGCCGCCGCACTGGCCATCCCCCCCACCGTCACATGATCATAGCCCAAGGGCTTTAAATCCACCGTGTCACAAATCCGACAAAACACCTCATACGCAAGCACAGTGGCCGTAATCACATCCTGCCCACTGCGCCCATTGACTTCGGCCGCCGTTAACACCGCGGCAATACTGTCGCTCGGATGTCCCGACTCTCCGGTGCTCGTATAACCGTCATTAAAATCAAGATAACGAATCATCACCCCGTTGGCGAAGGTTGCCAACTCTGGACTGGTTTTTAATCCACTGACCATCAGTGTGGCCGGCTTTTGATGGCTCGTCAGGCTCGCCATCTGACGGGCTATTTTCTCCGGTGCACTGTTATACCCGCCTAACGCACAACCCACCGAATCGATAATGACGCGCTTCGCGGTTTTAACCACGTTGTCTGGTAAATGCTCATAACGTAAAGACTCAGCGTATGCGCTAATTTGCTCAACCAATGAGGGCATCGGCATTTATTCCTTAATCAACCATTGTTTTACATGGGGTTCATCTCGAAGCCGCCACACTCTTTGAATGACACGCGCCATTTCAGATTCACTCGCCCCCGCACTATAGGAGGCCAGGTGATGCGCTTTATCTTCAATCTCTGTGCGGCTTAGGGTGTTATCTGGATCTCCCTTAGGCGAATCGACTCGACCCGAGAGAGTGCGACCATCCTTCGTTTTAGCACTCACCACCCCCAGCCAACGCTTGGGATAGGCGCGATCCACCTCAGGGTCAAGCACCATACTGACCTTATCATGGAAGCGACGGGTCGCTGGGTCGCGCAAAGCCTCATCGGTAAAATCGGCCAAGCCTGCCCTGCCATGTAAGGCTGACAAGGCCAGCACAAAGCCCATTGAGAATTTGGATTGATGAATGGTCTGCGGATCGGTGACGGGCCCTAACACATCAATAGCCGCCTGATGAACATGTGCCGTCACCGAGGCGATGTCATCGGCTTTAAGTCGATGATCCTGCATTAACTTTAGCAGCGCATCGGCCGCCGGATGCGTGTGACGGCAGGATGCATGGAATTTAAAAGACGTTTCAATCAAACCCCAACGGGTTCCCAATCCATCGACAAGCTTTGAGGGATCTGCGTCACTCGACATCCCCGCCGCCATCCCCTGAGCCCCTTCCAATATTTTACGAGCCCCCGTAAAGCCCTCACGGGCCACATACGCCGCCATCAAACCATCTGCGGCCGCTTTGGCGGTATGCAATTGTTTAGAGTCTGCTGCGTCGCGCAAAAACTCCCACAAACCCGCAGCCATCGTACCGGCCGAACCCAAACCATGCTGCATCGTCTTCGCATCAAGACCCAGTAAGTGCCCCACCCCCGCAGCCGCCGCCAATTTACCAGCAGTGCCCGTAGTATGAAAAATACGATAATGCGATCGACCTAAAAATTCCCCTACCCGAACCCCACACTCGTAGCCCGCCACCGAGGCGGCAATCACCGCCTTGCCAGAAGCGCCGAGGTGCTGGGCCGCTGCTAATACGGCAGGAAACACGACGGTCGCCGGATGATAGACTGAACCGTTATGCACATCATCTTGCTCTACCACGTGAGAGGCTGCCCCATTAATGAGGGCCGCAAAAAAAGGCGAAGTATGACTGCGATCCGTGAGCACTTCACAAGGTCCATCTTGGGGACCCATCAGCTTCGAAAACGATTGCAAAATCTTCACCGGTCGAGCATTTTTACCCGCGAGGGTTGAGCCCAACCAGTCCAAAAAGAAATCCTCCGTCCTCGCCACCACGTCAAGCGGAATGGATTCATAGCGAATCGCACTTAAAAATTCACACAACACTTCCGTCTCGCGCCCCGCTGAGGGCAAGGGCTTTTGAAGGGGTTGACCCATGGCTTTGACTCCTTGATTAACTAGACCACCACTTTAATACAATAAAAGAAAAGGGCAAATACCACCCTGCCCTTTTTAGCGCCTCCAAACGATCAACCTTACTCAGAGCGAATGCCCGCCGATTGAATCACTTTGGCCCAGGTTTGACTCTCTTTAATAATGTGCTGATTAAAGGCACTACCTGACAAAGGGGTCACTTCAAGACCGAGCTTCATGATGGCCTCTTTAGATTCTGCTTGATCGATAATGCGTAAGGCCTGTTGGGTCAGGGTGCGCACAATTTTTTCATTCGTCTGTCGCGGCAGAAAAAATCCATACCAAGAGCCCACTTCAAAATCCTTGTATCCCATCTCGGCCACGGTGGGAATATCGGGGGCTAACTGCGCACGCTTTAAACCCGTGACGGCCAACGCGCGAAGACGCCCCGTTTTCACCTGCGGCAACACCGAGGGTAGACTACCAAAGAGTAATTGCACTTCACCCGCGAGCACCGCCAGTGAAGCCGGCCCTCCCCCTTTATAAGGCACATGCACCAAGTTAGCCCCCGTGCGTGCTTTAAATAATTCTGCCGCCAAATGCAGCGGCGTTCCAATACCCGCAGAAGAGTAACTCAAGCCACCGGTTTTTGATTTAGACAGCGCCACAAATTCAGCAAAATTATCAGCCTTCACACTCGGGTGTAAGACCAACATGTATTGACCAGAATTAAGCATGGTCACCGGCAACAAATCCTTGATCGGGTCAAAGGCCAGTTTATAAAGATGGGGGTTGACCGTGATCACCGTGCTAAATCCCATAAAGACCGTATGACCATCGGGGTTAGCATGTACCACGATATCAGCGGCGATATTGCCCCCAGCACCGCCTCGATTATCAATCACCCAGGGTTGTCCCAAATATTCCTGTAACTTGGGGGTAATCACTCGTGCTAAAGCGTCCGACCCTCCGCCTGGAGCAAAGGGCAAGAGTAAACGCACCGGTTTAACCGGTCGCCAACCCTCACTTGGGTTCTCCACCGCAGCGCAGGCCACGACTGCCGCCCACATCAACAAAAAAAACACGAAGGCCATCCCCCCTTTAAAACCGGACGATAACCCGATAGGCTTTACATTATATGAAGTATTCATTAGGACCTTTACGCTTCAATCCATTCTCACTCAGGCACAATCCCAGCTGATTGAATCAAACGGGACCAACGTTGAATTTCCAGCCGGGTATAAGCGCCTAACTCGCCAGGCGTGCTAGGCACCACATCCCAACCACTGCGACCAAAAAACTCTGCGGCCTCGGGCGTGCTCAAAGCCTGCACCACCACCGTATTTAATTTATTAATCGTCGGAACAGGGGTTTTTGCGGGGGCGTAAAGCGATAACCAGCCAGCGATTTCATAGCCCGGCAATCCTTGTTCTGCCACCGTCGGCAAATCCGGAAATACGCTAATGCGTTTGGGCGTGGTGATGGCCAGCGCCCGTAAACGATTAGATTTAACCAAAGGCATCACGGTCACGCTATCACCAATGGCCATATCAATGCGACCTCCCAGAATATCGTTGAGCGCTGCGGGAATACCCTTGTAAGGCACCCCGGTCATTTCTATGGCCGCCAGCGCTTTAAAGTGAACCATCCCCACTTGGCTCGTGGAATTACCCCAGCCGAAGGTTAACTGACCCGGTTTAGCCCGGGCCAAACTTAGCAACTCCTGAACCGACTTGACCCCGAGCGCAGGATTAACCACCAGCACTTGGCCGCCGATCACGAGTTTACTAATGGGTGCAAAATCATTCATCGCGTCATAGGGTAGTTTTTTATACAAAGACACGTTGGCCGCATTGGTGCTGCTCGTGCCGATAACAATCGTATAACCATCGGCTGTGGCTGTGGCGGCCGCTTGGGCACCAATCACTCCATTCGCACCCGGTCGATTATCTACAATCACATTTTGTCCGAGTGCGATCGTCATTTTCTGGCCTATGTAGCGACCCGTCTGATCGGTCACGGTGCCCGCGGCAAATGGCACAATCAAACGAATAGGACGATCAGGGTAACTATCAGCCATCACCTGAGGACCCCATAAAAATACCGGCAGGGCACATAAAAAAACACATAAAACCTGCAAAAATACCACAAGCGCTGGGTCTCGGGGGACTAGACTTCGATGACACTCTTGCGAGGCCAAAGCCTTTTTGGATACCACCATTCTGGTACACCCGGCACGCTGTCCCCAGAGCCTAAAAACATCAGCCCCTATCTGCCCTGAATTCATCTCTCCCCCCCCCCTTACCAACGCATAGGCTGGCATTTTAAAAAGATTTCTTAATGAACGCTCAACACGCGATACCCTTTTTTAGCGTGGGGAGCTTAGATTCGCTGTGAGCGGCAAGTCATGGCACAATGAGGCATTGACGCACACTGAGCGATATTTAATTTTTAACTTTTTCTAAGCCCAACACTATCTTACTTTATGCCCCCTCTTTCAAAGACACATACTGCAAAAGCCCAGACCATCGTCTACGATGCCATTACCGTCAAACGTGAAGGCGGATTTGCATTCGATGTCTGGTATCACAGCCATTATATTGCTTCAGCCCTTCAGACGGGGAAAATGCTGAATGTTCAGTGCTATGTGAGCCCCCTACGAGCCACCTATGTGGCCGTATTCGAATCCACGCACACCGCTGAGGCACTTGAGCACCTTTTGGCTGAACCCCATCACGATTCTATTGTCTCCACTGAACGACATATCGGCTGCTTTATGAATGAACAAAAAGCGCCCACTGATTCTGATCCCTTCCATAACGCGAGCCTTCTTTACCCCGTACTATTTCGCGTGCCCCCCGAAGGCGAAAAAGAATTCAACGCGTGGTATGACGAAGAGCACTTAGCCATTTTACTGCGTAGCGCCCACTGGCCTTATTGCCGTCGATTTAAAATTCATCAAGCCAAAACCAACGATTGGACACACATAGCGCTTCACTATTTAACCGATCTACGCGCGCTTGAATCTCCCGAACGCGATGAAGCTCGAGCCACGCCATGGCGTGCAAGGCTAGCCAAAAACGATTGGTTCAAAGGCGATTATCGAGTGCTCTACCGGATTGGAGCGCGGCGCGAAGCGCCTTGATCTAGCGTTCTTCGTCCCTTAAAGACGGCGCTTTTCGAGCGCCGCTTAGTAGGCTTTTGCCAGGTCGTATCGCCCCCCCCCGATGGCTTCACACCCTCCAATCGTTAGGGAAACGCTATTTTTTCTCCGCAAATACCCCAGCCAAAGGACCTCGAGTCCAGTACGGCGTGTATTCGTTAACGATATCGAGATATTGGGCTGCGTCTCCATACAAGGACACATCCATCGGCTCGGTAAAGGGCGCATTGGCTTCAATCCAAGCAATATAATCAATCTGCTGATTGTAATCAGAACGCAGCACACGGATCTGCAAGGTCTGCGCTCGCTTGGCATAATTGGACAATGTCGCCTGAACGATGCGATCTGCCAAGGTATCGGGAGCACTACGAAAGCGTAACAAGGTTAATCGAGAAAATTGACCCGTCAGCACATGGCCCGGGTAGATTTGCGTGCCACTGGCACGATACTGACCTCGCACTTTGGTAAGCATGCGTTTAGTCCAGGGACTAAATCCACCCCAAGAGGCTTTTTTATATTCTTCACTGTCTAGCACTTCAATCTGGCTTAAATCGTAAAAAGACAGATAGCGGGGCCAACCCGAAAGACACACGTAACGTCGCCCCGATTCAAACCCCTTGATGGCACAACGCTCCGGGATGTGTTCGGTATCATACCAATCATTAAACTCTTCATCATAAGCCGGGGTGGGCTCCATGGTGACCATTAAAAATCCTTTTTGCTGATTCATCGCTAGACTCGCTTTTTTAGGTTGATAAACGTTGATTGATCATAGGGCTATAAATATCCAAGGGCCAGCGCTTTTGCTCAAGTAAATCCTCGGCCTCTGACAAAGCAATTTTAGCCAGTCCTCTCACACGGCTCTTATCTTTTTCTTCGATTGGATCCATCCATACAAATGGAACTGGACAGCCTTTGAGTGCTTCGGGCGGCGCATCGGTGATGACGAGTCGATCGTTGGGGGTGATGGATGGGGCCACCTCCACTCCGTTAAAAAAACGCCTCACCCAATCCGTAATACAGCCTTGAAAGCCCTTAAAAGCCCCGCCGCCCATAGCCTTATACTCTGGGGTTTGAAACGCCATCATCGATTCAAGCGAATGGACGGTGAGGTAGTAATTACCCGGTCGGGTAAGGGCGATAAATCGCTGTGAGGTTAAAAAACCGGGGACGGCTAACAATTCTCCAAGCCGCTCCCCCCCATACCAATCATTCCAAGCGGATTCTCGCGCTGGATCATTAAAACGACATTCCACCATATAAAGCACGACTTGATTCTCCCTTTTAAAATAAATCCTCACTCATTAAGACAGAGCCACCTCTACTCACCCAATCAGTCCAAAAAAGCCTTATGGCTTAGGCTTTGTAGAAAAATCCCGTGGCGGCAATTGCGCGGCATAGCCTCCTGCCAATCGTCCCGAGGTAAAACCCCAGCCTAAGTGATTGCCATGTCCCTTTAATAAGAGCCCACCCTGCCCCGTTGCGCCCGCGGCAAACAAGCGTCCAATGGGCACGTCTTGCGCGCCCAAGACCTGCAAGTCCGAATTAATAGCCAAGCCGCCATCGGTGTAATTGATATAATTTTTAACCGGCCCCAAAGCATAATAGGGCCCTTCACCGATCGCCGGCCGCGGGCCGCGAGGTGAAAGCCTAGCACCACCGTCTGATGTGGTCCCATCGTTATAGTCTTTCACACTGGCCTTTAAATGCCGAGGATCCACCCCCAACGAGGCGGCTAAACCCTCAAGGGTACTGGCCCGATGAAATAAATCAGGGCGATTACGCTCGTAATCTTGTAAGTAGGCAAAGGCAATGCCTGGCGCTGTCGACACAAAATCCGGCCACTGCGAATATTTTTTAGCCACCGCCGCATCAAACACAATATAGCCTTTGGCTTCGGGTTGAAACGCCAATTCAAACACCATGGGTTTATTTTCATCCGCAAAGCGCTCCCCTGAGGCATTGATCAATATGGCGCCATCACGAAAAAGCTCACGGGCAGGCACCAACACCGTAGTCAAAAACCCCATGACGAAATGTCGCACCAAGGACTGTGGGGCCATTTTTAATAAAGTCGCACACCAGCGCATCAACCAAGCCCACGGCGGTAGGCGCGATTGCCAGGCTGGGACAACCGGGCGTATAAAGCGCATTCCTCCGCCGAACATGTCCTGGTTGATAATTCTTGCGCCCATATCCATCGCCATACGATGACCATCCCCCGTATTGGTTGGGTTGACCGCTTCGGTGGCCCCCACCGCCTCGGAAATGAAGGCGGTTTTAAACTGCGGGTCTGCCGCATAATCGCCACTGGCCAGTATGACCCCACGACGCGCCAAGAGCGTTTGGGTTTCTCCCTTAGCATCGGTATATTCAACACCCGTGACGGCGGCAGCAGTGCCCAACAAACGCTTTGCACGAGCCTGCGTCACAATGCTCACGCCCCGTTTGCGAGCATCACGCTCCAGATGGAAAATATAGGCTGCCGAATTAGGCATCACCTGGTGCATACGAGGTTTTCGGTGAGGGGGCTCTTCTAAAGGCCCTAAAAACGATACCCCCTTTTCACCTAACCAACGCATGGTCTGCGGGACATTATCGACCAGTATACGAGCCAGCTTTTCGTTATCAGCTCGATTGGCATGCTTTGAAGAAAATTTACCCATATCTTCAAAATGCTCATCGGGCGAATCCGTGATGCCTTCGCGCGCTTGGTATTGCGTTTGGGTCGCGCTGATGGAGCCAATCGAGCGAGCGGTTGTGCCACCGAGTGTCGGATTTTTTTCTAGTAACACCACACTCACCCCAGCCGTACACGCACTGATCGCTGCTGCCAATCCCGTACCCCCTCCGCCTACAACAATCACATCGGTTGTATTCATTTCAAAAATCTCCTCTAGTCAACCTGTGCGCCTGAAAATTTCACCAAACGGCGCCATTTGGCCACTTCATTAATAATCCATTGGCTTAATTGCTCGGGCGTACTACTGGCCACTTCAACCCCAATAGCCATCAGCCGATCACGGGTCTGTGGATCGGCCAATACTTGAACTAAATCCTTGTTGATTTTAGTCACAATCCCGTTTGGCGTGCCCGTCGGCACAACCGCCGCGTACCAAGTAATGGCGTCATAGCCGGCAACCCCAGACTCTGCGATCGTCGGCAAGTCGGGGGCCAAAGGGGTTCTTTTTGCAGCAGACACGGCAATGGCACGAATACGACCCGCTTTGGCATGAGGGAGTCCAGAACCGGGTACGGCAAACGTTAATTGCACTTGCCCCGAGAGCAAATCATTCATTGATGGGGATACCCCTTTATAGGGCACATGGATTAATTCAATGTTGGTCATGATTTTCAATAACTCAGCGGCCAGATGAGAGGGCCCACCGTTGCCAGAGGAGGCATAGCGCAAGTGACCCGGCTCGGCCTTAGCTAAACTCACCAATTCAGCCACCGTGGTCGCTTTAACCGCAGGGTGGACAAATAAAATGAACGGCGAAGTTCCTAACATCGATAACGCACTGAAATCACGGACTGGGTCATAATTTAATTTTTTATATAAGCCCACCGCGATCGTATTGGCCACATTAAATTGAAACATCGTATGCCCATCCGCCGGAGCTGCAGCCGCTATTTCTGCAGCAATATTGCCCCCCGCACCGGCGCGGTTATCCACCACCACTTGCAGTCCCCACTTTTGCTCGAGCTTCATCCCGACCACTCGGCCCACTACGTCCGCCCCGCCACCGGCTGGAAACGGCACGATAAAACGAACGGGGCGTGTCGGAAAAGTAGGATCCGCGTGCGCAACACTACAAAAAAACAACGTCCCCAGTCCTGGCCAAAAAACAAACCGCCCCTTCATAATGGATCTCCTCCCCTGTAGACAGATAAAATGGTGAAGCCTGAAGCGACGGCGACCACAAAACTGGCTATGACGTTATCTCTTTTATGCTCTATTACAAGAGCGCATGCGGCAGGTTTGTCTGACTAAAATTACAAAAAATATTTATCTACCGCAACCTAATACCGATTGTTTACAACAATTTTTAATTATTTCGGCTATTCTATATTCAAAATTGCATCGGGTCTGCCCCATGCATCAATATGTATGCATCTAAACGATGCAATTCCACAATGTATCAAAGAGGAGGCCATTTCATCATGCATAGCATTCAATCTAAAAAAAACAGGCAGGTCTGCCACCGAGCAACAATCCTATTAATGGGTTTCCTTCTGCCCTTGAGTTTTTGTCCCTTACAGGCACAAAATTATCCCAGCAAACCGATTCGCATTGTGGTCGCATTCCCGCCTGGGGGTGGCACCGACATCGTGGCTAGAATGATCGCACCGCGACTCGGAGAGGCCTTAGGTACTACCGTGGTGGTGGACAATAAAGCAGGGGCCAATGGTATCGTGGGCACTGAAATCGTGGCCAAATCGCCCGCTGATGGCTATACGCTTTTTATGGGCACACTGGGTAACTTATCCGCTAACACGGGCTTATATGGCAGCAAACTGCCTTTCAATATTGAAAAAGATTTTGCACCCCTGACCCAAGTGGTCGATGCCTGGTTTTTGCAGATGACACACCCTGCACTACCGGTTAAAAATCCTCGCGAACTCATTGCATTGGCCAAGTCAAAGCCAAACGGACTTTACTTTTATTCGAGTGGTAGCGGAGGCGCTCCACACTTAGCGGCTGAGATGTTTAATAAGATGGCTGGGATTCAGACGGTCCATGTGCCCTACAAAGGCAGTGCCCCAGGACAAATCGACTTAATCGCCGGAGAGGTTCAGCTAGGCTACGACTCTGTGGTCCAATCTTTGCCCTTTGTGCAATCGAAAAAACTTCGAGCTTTATCCGTTTTAGGTACTAAACGCTCTAGTCTTCTTCCAGAAGTGCCCACCATGAATGAATTTCTACCCGGCTACTTTTTAACGAATTGGTTTGGACTGGTCGCCCCGGCAGCCACACCAGCTGAGATCCGTAATCGTCTTAACGCTGAATTAGTTAAAATACTTCGCTCAGCCGAACTAAAAGATCGTTTTCTTGCCTTGGGCGCCGAGCCTGTTGGCAGCACGCAAGAAGAGTTTGGACGTTTCATGAAGTCTGAAACAGCCAAATGGAGTCAATTGATTCGCGAAGCTAAAATAAAGGCCGACTAAGTTTCAACCTTCCCTATTTGCGATTCATAGAGAAAATATCAATGTCAAAGCATTCCCAAGCCACTTCACCCCAAGTGAACTCCCCGGTGGCGTTAAACGACCGGGCAGCGGCTATCGTGTTACGCCATCAAGCGCAAAAAATCCCTCACAAACGCTTCGTGGTGACAGCCTCACAAACGATCACCTACCAAGAGGCCGATCAGCGCGCTGATACCGTCGCTAACGCCTTCTTGGCCCTAGGCATTGGCGTGGGTGAGCGGGTAGCGATTCTCATGAATAATGGCATCGAATACCTTGATGTGTGGTTTGGTCTGTCACGCATTGGAGGAATTCAACTGCCTTTAAACACTGCCTACAAAACGCCTCAATTACGACATACCCTCCAGCGCGCCCCGGTAAGCGCTATTGTCGTACACAGCGCCCTTTTACCAGAGCTCTTACCCCTTTTAAAAGAACTACCAACATTAAAAAAAGTGATTCTCGTGGGCGAGCCTGTCGCCGCCTCTACCCTTCATTCTTGTGTATCGTGGGAGGCTTTTTTACAGCTTACGGCACCCATAAAAAACACCTTCGAACTTCGTGCAAGCTTGGCCGGTGCCATCATGAATACCTCCGGCACTACAGGTCCGTCTAAAGGGGTCATCCTCTCCCACGCTCAGCAATACATCCTGGGTCGAAACATTGCCAAGGACATGAATTTGCAGCCTGACGATGTGTATTACAATTTTTTTCCGCTCTTTCACAACACCGCACAGGCTATGATCACCCTACCGGTGTTATTAACCGGTTGCACCATGGTGCTGACTGAACGGTTCAGTGCCTCTTCCTTCTGGTCTGAAGTGAAAACCTTTGGCTGCACTGCCTTTTACTATATCGGTGAGATTCTTCACATTCTTTTAAAAACACAGCCACCAGAACCCATCGGTCCCCATCGGCTACGAATCGGTTGGGGCATCGGGGCCAGTGCTTTAGACTTCGACACCTTTCAAGATCGTTATCAAGTAAAGCTACGTACGGGCTATGGTTCGACCGAGGCCAACGTACCGGTCTTCCTGCCACCCAACGTGAGCCATGACGGGAGTGTTGGACGGGCGATTGAAGGATTTGAAATTCGAATCGCCGACCATGATATGAACCCGCTACCGCCTTTGCAAAAGGGTGAGATTATGGTGCGCTCACAAGAGTCTTGTGCGCTCATGATGGGCTATGATGCCGACCCCTTAGCCACCCTAACCGCTTGGCAGGACCTGTGGTTTCATACGGGAGACGCCGGATACTTGGATGAACACGGAGGGCTTTATTTTGTGGGGCGACTCAAAGATGCCATCCGCGTTCGTGGAGAAAATATCTCGGCATTCGAAGTCGAGCAAGTCATCTCACAATGTGAAGGGGTCATGGAAGTAGCGGCGATTGCCGTGCCTTGTGAATTAGGGGGAGACGATCTTAAAATTGTCGTTGTAATGAGTCCTGGGGTTCCAGAATCCCCCGAACCCCTGATCCTCGAGGCTCAACGCTTGTTGCCCAAATTCGCTATTCCACGCTATGTGGAATTCGTCAGCACCCTTCCCAAAACAGAAACTAATAAAGTTCGCAAAAACGTCTTGCGCGAAATCCCATTTAACGATAAAACTTGGGATAGACTTAAGGGTTCGGATCGTGCAAAACCGTTAAGCGTATCGCAACAACAAAAACAGCAACAACAATAGTAGTTGTAGAAAAAGGTTCTAACCATCTTTTTTATTCACCGAGGAAGGAAATATTATGTTTGATTTACATGGCAAAGTGGCTCTGGTCACTGGCGCGAGTCGCGGTATCGGTCGCAGTGTTGCAGTGAGTCTGGCCAAGGCCGGCGCCAATCTAGCGTTAACCGGACGCGATGAAAGTGCTTTGGAAGAAACTCGCCTAGCAGTGGTGGCCTGTGGCGTCAAAGCCCTTTGCATTAAAACCGATGTCACACGCGCAGAAAGTATCGAGGCAGCTGTGACTCAAACACAAAAAACCCTCGGCAAAATTGATACCCTCGTTTGCAACGCCGGTGTACAAAAACTCAAACCCTTTTTGGACATGAAGCCCGAGGATTGGCGCTCACTCATTTCCACCAATCTAGAAGGCGCGATCATGACCATGCAAACTGTCGGTCGCGGTATGGTTGAACAAAAAAGTGGGTCCATCATTACCATGGCCTCCATCTATAGCTTTGTGGGCGCGCCCTGGAACTCGATCTATTGTATGACCAAAGGCGGACTCACCCAATTATCCAAAGCGCTCGCCGTCGAGTGGGCACGCTACAACGTCCGGGTCAATGCGATTTGCCCGGGTTGGATCGAAACGGATTTAACCAAACCTTACATGCTAGACCCCAAAACGGTGGAGGCTGGACTGCGTCAAATCCCCTTACGCCGCTTCGGTCAACCCGAGGACATTGGCCCCATGGCGGTGTATTTAGCCTCTGATGAATCTTCTTTTGTCACGGGTCAAGCCTACGTCATCGACGGCGGCCAAATTGCCCATTAAAGCTCAGAAGCGACAGACAGGACAATCAACATTATGAATCCAGATAGCCCCAACGTTCGAAAAAAACGCATCATCGAGTTAGATCAAGCCCTCGCTCACGTTAAGGATGGAATGACCATTGGCATCGGTGGCTTTATTAATTCCAGTCACCCGATGCACGTGGTGCGCGGACTTATCAAAAAAGGTTTTAAAAACCTAACCGTCGTCGGCCCCGCCTCTTCAGGACTTGAAATCGATTTACTCATTGCGGCTGGTGTGGCTAAAAAAATCATCGCCCCCTATGTCGGAGGAGAAGCCTTGGCACCCATCGGGCCGGCCTTTCGTGCGGCCGCTGAGCGGGGACTCATTGAAGTGTTTGAACTTGATGAGGCGATGTACTATGCCGCCCTACGAGCGGCCGCCCAACGCGTGCCCTTTAACCCCTGGCGATCCGGAGTCGGCACCTCATTTCCTGAAATGAACCCGATGATCAAAAGCTTTAAAGACCCCATCAATGGCGAGACATTGTTAGCCATACCGGCCGTTAATATCGATGTGGCTTTCTTACACGCCGCCGTCTCCGACTACTACGGTAACGTGCAATATATCGGACACGGTTACGGCGACCGCGCCATCTATGCCGCCGCTGATAAAACCTTTGTTCAAGTCGAAAAAGTTGTCTCGAACGAAGAAATTCGCGCCGACCCGATAAAAACGGCCATTCCCGGAGCCGATGGCATTATCCGCGCTCCGTTTGGTGCACATCCTTACTCCAGTCCAGGCCATTACATCGAAGACAAAGCGCATATCAAAAAATATGTCCAAGCTGCCACCGCATGGGCAAAAACCAACGACTTTGCTCCTTTGCAAGCCTATCTCGATGAATTCGTCTTGGGACCCAAAGACCCCATCGAATACTTAGAGCGCGTGGGACTGCGTCAACTCTTAACTTTGAACGAGTATTAAAGCGGGAGACTTTTTTAATGAATACCATAACTATGCAAGCCACCCGTAAAGAAATCATGGCCACCGTTTTAGCTCGAGATCTGGTCGACGGCGAATGGGTGGAAGTCGGCGCCAACCTACCCGTGCCTCGGGCAGGCGTCTTATTGGCCCATCTCTTATGGGGCGCCAATATGAGTGTCATGGTCGCCATGACCAAGGCCAACGTTTTAAACGAACCGGTGATCGAAGAGTTCGAACTCATCACCGATCACCGCGCCACGCGATGGGCAGAGGCTTATTATCTACACAATGATCTCGTAGAAAACATGAAGTTTCGTCACCGCGGCGTCTTTTTTGCAGGTGCCCTGCAAATAGACCCCTTTGGCAACAGCAACTTAATCGGCATCGGCAAAGACTACAAGGCACTTAAATTTCGTGGTCCGGGTGCGATCGGGGTCTGTAACGCAACCGTCATGAATAGTCGCTTTCACCTCGTAGTCAACTCTCATGACCCTCGAATCTTTGTGCCAAAGTGTGACTTTATTTCCGCACTGGGTTGGGGCCAAGGCGGGGAAGATGCACGCACTAAATTGGGATTACCAGGCGGCGGACCACGCTATGTGGTCACCCCCTTATGCGTGATGGATTTTGAACCCGGAAGTAAACGCATGCGCCTTAAATCCTTGCATCCTGGCGTAGACATAGAAGAAGTTAAAAAAAATACCGGCTTCGAATTAATCATACCCGCCAAAGTCCCCACCACCGAACCACCGAGTGCAGAAGAACTCAAAGTGCTTCGTGAGCGCATCGATGTACAAGGAGCGCTGCGTCAGTAACAATACTTTCATGCAATCTATTTTTTTCTACACAATCGATTATTACCAAACATAGAGAGGTCAACTTATGGCTCACGAATGGGCAACCAAAATCAGTCGCGTTATGCAAGGCAAAGTCATTATTCATGGTTATTCCCATGAAGATTTGATTGGTCACTACAGTTATGCTGATGGGGTTTTTCTGACCCTTCGTGGAGAACTCCCCACCCCACAGGAAAGTCGCATGATGGATGCGATGTTAAATAGTCTCTTGGATCATGGCTTTGTGGCAGCCAGTGTTTTAGCCGCCCGCTACGCCGCCTCCGGCAACCCGCAACTCGTGCCCGGAACCGCGGCAGGATTACTCACCGCAGGCTCCAATACCATCTCTCCACAGCACAGCGCGGAGTTTCTCGACAACGCCATCAAACGCATGAAAAGCGAAAACTTAAGCCTCGAGCAAACAGCTGTCAAAATTGTGGCTGAAGTGCGCAGTCAAAAAAAGCGTATTCCCGGACTCGGTCACCCGACCCACAAGGGAGATGATTTCCGAACCACTCGTCTTCGTCAAGTGGCCAAAGACAATGGTTTCCTTGGCGACAAAATCACCATGTTTGAAGCCATTCATGCCGAGTTTTTACGCTCTACCGGCAAACAAGGCATCTGCATCAATGTTGACGGCATGCTTGGTGCCATTATGAGTCAAATGGGATTTCGCCCCATGCAAATGGCGGCGGTGGCTTTAATCGCTGTAGTGCCTGGCATTATGGCCCATGTGATTGAAGAAATTGAAGAGGGTAAGCCGTTGCGTATTGTTCGCGATGAGGAATGCGACTATATCGGCAAGGCTGAGCGCGCAGTACCAAAACGCAGTTAACCAATCAATTAAGAGAAAGGAAATGAGAAGATGAGTGACGACAAAATCAAATGGGATCAAGTCAATAAGTGGGTGGCACGTTCGGGATTAAAAACCACCTGGAAACCCTACGGTATGCCTGAAGTGCTGGATCCTTTTACCAGCCGGTTTGCGGATATTGATCCCATGCCCAAATGGAATATACCCAATAAGGTGATGATTTCAGCGACCATTACCGGGGCTTTTTTTAGTAAGCGCAGCAACCCCAATCAACCCATCTCAGTCAACGAGATTCGGGATTCTGCCGAAGAATGCATTCAAGCGGGTGCACCCAACATTCATATCCATGTACGCGATGATGGCGGTTACAATGCGCTGGACCCACAACGCTTTCATGATGTCATTGCCCCCCTAAAAAAGAAATACCCCGAGGTGATGTTTGATGGCTGCCTTGTGGCTGTCACGGATGAGGAAAGTGCCGTGATGGAGTCCACCATGAAAATGGGCCTCTTTGATGCACTGCCCGTCAATACGACAGCCATTTGCTGTGGTGACAGCATGTTCTTCAAATCCCCACATGTGGTGATTAAAAAAGCCCAGATGGCCCAAGAAAGTGGCTGTAAACCCATTATTTCCGTCTACGATGATGGCGACATCGATAATGCGCGTCGCTTCTTAGTTGAAAGTAAATTACTCAAGCCTCCCTACTACTGGTTAATTCTGCCCGCCCTGCCCGGTTGCAGTCCGATGCATAACCCCGAGCAAATGGTCGATGCATTAATGCGCATGGTGCGCACCATCCGTGATATTGATCCGAATTGTTTTATCTTGGTGTGCGCCGCTGGCCGAGCCAGTACGTATCTTGCCACCTTCGCGATGTTACTAGGACTTCATATCCGAGTCGGTATGGAGGACACCCTCTGGCCCTATCCTCACCGCGACGACATTATCAAACGCAATGTGGATCACTTCTTACAATTAAAACAAATTGCACATTTACTGGGTCGCGAAGTCATGACGCCTGCCGAGTATAGAAAAGCTTTAGGTATGCCCGCGAAAACACCAGCGGCCGCCTAACGTTAAATTCATAGGAAAAAAACAGATGAATCAAGATTTTGCAGGCAAGGTGGTTCTCGTCACCGGAGGGGGACGAGGCTTGGGTCAGGGTACGTGTGTGGAATTAGCCTCCAGAGGTGCTCGGGTGGCCGTAGCGGACCGCAAAGCAGAAATTGCCGATGAAACCGTCGCCTTGTGTAATAAAGCCGGTGAGGGTTCTCACGCCTTTCTTTTTAATCAAGCGAAAGCCGAAAGTGTTGAAAACCTCATCACCGAGGTCGTCGCTCACTACGGTCAGATTGATCTACTCTTTGCTAACGCGGGTACCGGCCAATTCGTGCCGATCGTTGACATGAAAAAAACTGACTGGGATTTTATTATCCAGGTCAATCTGAATGGCACCTTTTATGTGTGCCAAGAAGTGGCCAAGCAAATGATCAAAAGAGGTAAAGGCGGCAAAATCGTATTAACCGCCTCCTCTGGCTCCAAGGTCATTGCCGATCAATTAGGCGCTTACTGCGCCTCCAAAGCCGCTGTTGAAATGTTAATGAAACACATGGCCGCCGAATTAGGCAATTACCGTATCAACGTCAACGCGATTTTGCCCGGTGTGATCGAAACCGGGATGACCACCCCAATGCTCAGAGACGAACGGATGCAACGCATGCTGATTCGCGAAACACCGGTCGGGCGCTGGGGTAAACCACAAGATGTTGCCAAACTCGTCGCCTTTTTGCTCTCCGATGATGCCTCTTATATCAACGGCGAAGGGATCATGATTGATGGCGGACAAACCTTGCACGGCTTTCCTCGCTGGTATGCGCTCGACTACACCAAGGAAAACGTTTGCGATTGGGAAGAGCGCTTTAATGAATATCCTTACAAGGCCTAAATTCTCCGATCGCACTGGCTTCTCCTAGAGGAATACAAACATGGCAAACATGGCCTGTGTGGCCGCTGGATCAATTTGATGAGTGCCTTTGATACCGATGTCATTGTCGTGGGTGGCGGAGGCGCCGCACTAGCCGCCGCCAGTGCGGCCGCACAAATGGGGCGGCGTGTCATCTTGCTAGAAAAAAGTCCCCAACTCGGCGGCTCCACCGCGTGGTCGGTGGGCTCAGTATCGGCGACCCAAACCCCACACCAGAAGAAGCTTGGCATTGAAGATCATCCGGATTATCACTGGGAGGACATGAAGCTTTTTTCAGGTCCATTGGCCTCTCGGGATAATTTTGATCTTGCACGAGTGCTCGCTGACAACACACCCAAAATGTTTGAATGGCTCTTATCCACGGGGCTAGAGTTTATCGGCCCCCTACCCGAGCCCCCCCATCGCCTTGCCAGGATGCACAATGTGTTACCCAACTCCCGTGCCTTCCCCTACCTCCTCGGTCGTCATTGCCGGAGCCTAGGCGTTGAAATTCGCTTAAATTCGGCGGTGAGTGGCCTCATTCGACAAACCCCACAAGGGGCTGTGATCGGCGTAACGGTTAAGAGCAACAACGGACCAACACAAAAGCTCACAGCCCGTCTTGGGGTGGTGCTCGCCTGTGGCGATTACAGTGGGGGCCGTGAACTGAAAGCCCAGTATGGTTCTGAATTAATCGCGGCCGTAGATGCCATTAATGTCTACAACACAGGTGACGGCATTCGTATGGGTATGGATTGTGGCTCCCCCATTTTAAATGGGGATCACATCAGAGGACCCATCCTACGCTTTATCCCGCCTAAAAAAGCCCATTGGGTACAGCAACTGCCCCCACTGCCTGTGATCACGCGCTTAATGCACTGGGGCTTTGACCGACTGCCCAAAAAGTGGCTTCGTCCGCTCTTATTAAGTTATCTCACCACGGCTCTGGCCCCTGAAAAAGCAATCTACGATAGTGGCGCCATACTGGTAGATCTGGATGGGCTACGTTTCACCAATGAATGTGATCTTCCCGCCCGTCGTGCCGCCATAAGACCCCAGGGCATGGCTCACATGGTGTTTGATCACACCGTGGCTGAAAAATATCAAGCGTGGCCGCACTATATCTCGACTGCCCCATCGGTGGGTTATGCCTATGTCAATGATTACCGACGTAATCGAAAAGATATTTTTCATTGTGCCCCCACCATACGTGAATTAGCCCACCAAATGAACGTATCGGCTGGGGCCCTTGAAGCGACTATCCACGCCTACAATTCGGGAGAAGACCAAGCTGAGGCTCCCGCACGAGGTCTGCGCCCCCCCATTATTACGCCGCCTTTCTACGCACTGGGTCCGGCTAAAGCCTACATCATATTTACTAACGGGGGACTTAAAGTCAGCCATCAACTCGAGGTGTTAAACGACAAAAATGTCCCCATACCCGGTTTGTATGCTGCAGGGGCCAATGGCCAGGGCGGGATGTTGCTCGAGGGTCATGGTCACCACCTCGGTTGGGCGTTTGTGTCAGGACGCATTGCCGGTCGCCAGGCAGCCCTTTTTGAACGTCCTTCAGAATAAGACCGAAGCGCGTTGACACCACGGTCGATTAATTCACTAATCGTTAAGACGGATAATCATTATTACCAACGCGATGACGAGGGCAATCAAAATTGGGAAGGTTTATTGAGCCGCGAATAAAAATAGTGATTAACTGCCACGAGACCCCCATATACCCGCCCGATTAACCCACAGCCCCCATTTTAAGACATTCTTCCGCGACCCAGTCCAATGCCCCCGGCACAACAACTTCAGTGAACTCGTCAGGGCAGAACTGCATTAACTTGAAGG
>CAITMU010000129.1 GCA_903893565.1 uncultured beta proteobacterium
CATATAAGCAGCGTTGCCAGAAGTGCCACTTGCGGAAGTATTTTTTATGCCAATAATAGGAGATGTGGCTTGCGCCACCTGAAGTTTGTATGGGGGCGAAGTTGTCCCAATCCCTACGTTGCCGCTGGAGTCGATACGCATACGCTCGGAGCCTGCGGTTAACCAAGAATGGTAGTCAATGGCCGTTCCAGAACGATTGATGTTGTACCCAAGACCGCCACCATCAATACCAATTTGAAAGTTACCGCTACTCGCGGTAATTCCTGTATTCCAACTAATAGCACCAACTTGTCCGAATTGTAGTGTTGATGCAGCAGCACTGCTACCCGTATAAAGATACTGAGTTACCGCAGTTCCAGCAGCAGTTCTCACATCTAACTTTACCGCTGGCGAACTTGTCCCAATCCCCACATTCTGCGAGGTATCAATCGTCATTGCAGTTGTTGTTCCATTGGTTTGGAACGTCAATGATGAGGCACTAGTGAGGGTTGGGAAAGCAACGGCTGTGACGGCATTTCCCGATGTGGATACCGTATCAGCAAAAATGCTCAGATTGCGTGAAATGGACATAACTGCCTCTCCGTTACCATGTTAAAGCGTCAAACAGGTCGCCAGAAGCAGCTCCCGTACCAAGAACAACCGCTGTGCCGCTCGTCGCTGTATAATCTGACGTTGCAAGCAGTACGCCATTCACGAACACCAACAGTTTACCAACTGTATAGGTCACTGTAAACGATGTTTGACTTGCAGTCGCCGTTATTGATGTTCTGGTGAACCCCGCAGCAGATCCAGTTGGACCTGTTGGGCCACCCACCCCTGTTGTTCCTGTTGGTCCCGTAGGACCAGTAGGTCCTGTTGGACCAGTTGGACCCGTAGGACCTGTGGAACCCGTATTTCCTGCCGTCCCTTGTGGTCCAGTAGGACCCGTTGGGCCAGTGGGGCCAGCGGTTGTAGACGGAGCACCTGTCGGGCCAGTTGGACCAGCAGCACCCGTTAAACCTGTTAGGCCTTGTATGCCCGTGGGCCCTGTTGGACCTGTGCTACCCGTTGATCCTGTTGGTCCCGTTGGACCCGCAACTGTAGATGCCGCGCCAGTGGGGCCTGTTGGACCAGTTGGGCCAGTTGGGCCTTGAGACCCAGTCAAACCGGTGAACCCTGTCGGCCCTGTCGGGCCAGCAACCGTTGAGGCCGCCCCTGTAGGGCCAGTGGGACCAGTTGGGCCAACCGCACCAGTGTTACCGGTAGGGCCTGTAGGGCCTGTTGGCCCTGTAGGTCCGGTAGGGCCACCAGCACCGGTGTTTCCAGTAAACCCTGTGGGACCAGTGGGGCCGGTGGGGCCAGCCGCACCGGTCGAACCAGTGTTGCCCGTAGAACCGGTAGGGCCAACAGGACCAGTGGGGCCAGTAGGACCAGTGGGGCCCGTAGGGCCAATAATTCCTTGAGGACCTGTAGGGCCGGTAGGACCGGTAGGACCGGTGGGGCCGGTGGGGCCAGTTGGTCCTGTCCCGCTAGGTCCCGTAGCACCAGTATTACCCGTAGGCCCAGTAGGGCCACCTAAACCGCGCACCCCAGTTGGGCCTGTTGGACCAGTTGGGCCAGTTGGGCCTTGCAAACCAGTTGCGCCTGTGGGGCCTGTTGGACCTCTCGTAATACCAGCAATTGCCCCTGTCGTTGTGCGGGCAGACACGCCGCCCTGCACAATTTCGACCTGCTCTGCCCCTGTTAACGCAGTTGAGGCTGGCAAATTGGGGATCTGAATATCGCTCATGTCAAAGGCCCTGTTTGCGGCACCACAATGTTATTATAAGGCAGACCGGGATCTGAATTGCCGGGCGCATCTGGATTAGTGCCCGGCTTTTGATTCATACCATAAGGCGGTTCGCCTGTCTGCTGAGTAATACGGTTCTGGTCAGCCTGAGTGATGCGGTTATCGACATTGATAACAGGAATACCGGTATCTCTATCAACGCTAACCGCAACAGTTCCAGCAACAACCATCGGACCTAGCACTTTGTTTGCATATGAAACCGTGTAAGGCGAACCCGAAGCACATGCAGTAACGATAAATGAGCCGTTAAAACCAGCAGGCTCCATGCCTTGAACAACAATCAAGTTGCCAACAGGTATTGCTGGGAACGTGCTTGGCACACCAAGTGTCAATGTTGCAACTGAACCATTGCCAGTTCCAGAGATAGGGATGACCACCGTGCCAGAGATTGCGCGGTTATTGGTTTCTGCCGTCACAAAGTCCTGAATGCGTGGGTTAACGATTGGCACTGGATCTGCTGGGATTACAATTGCCCGCAACTGCTGCTGCGCTTCATCTGTGCAGGAATTGCAAACAAGCAGGCGAATGTTCTGCAAGCTCGTGCCGCGCCAATCGAATTGCCAGCGAAGGTCCACATGATTGTAGCGAAACCCACACCTGTCGCATATAGCGTGTGCCTGCGGGTTCCTTGCGCTAGTTCTTGCTCTGCCAGCCTGCGATGCATAACCCATAACTCACCCCTATCGGTAATAACCGGCGATTTGAGGGCTGATGTAAGTGTTCGCCTGTTCGACGTTCTGTTGCGATGCGATCGCATACGATTCATCTGACAGCGGCTTGATGGTTTGGATCAGTGCAGGGTTCCAAATCTGCGCCAGACGTTCAGCAAGGCCATAGGCGAATGCTTCCATCCACAAATACGGCACTTCAACTGTCTGACCGCTGCTAAACTCGCTGTCCTGCAATTGGCGAACCCTATAGTACTTTAGCACTTGTGCGCTTGTACCATCTGGAACGGGCCACAATGTAATAGAAGGGCCTGCCGAACCTGTAGAACGGTCTGGGCTGATCAACCGATCAAACCAGAATACGGTAGTGAACCCTTGTTGGGTCTTGTTCGGATAGGACGCATACTCGGTGCGCGACACAGGCATGATGATTCGGTCAATCTCAGGCCCGCCGTTTGTGATCCCTACATAAGCATCAAGGATCATTACCGTGCTGCCATCAACAGGGTACACAGATTGCCCCTGAACCAAGGGAACAGTGACAAGATCCACAGCCCAAAGATTGACGCCTTGGTTCGACCAGCGGGCGAGCATCATGTTCGAGGCCATACGAGCGGCCTCCATGTGTTCCTGCGCTAGTGAGGTGTTTCTGATGCCAATCAAATTATAAGCATACAGGGTCAACTCACCGAGCGAAGGATTCCATACATATGTTGCGCTCGTGGTCATTGACTAATCCTTAAACAGTACCGTTTGCGCCGCTATTTTTAATCAGGACGTATTGAATTTCGCCTGTCACGTTAACCGCAGATCCCGTTGTCGCCCATGCGCGGAGTTGGAAATCACTCTTTTCACCAATGGCAAACGGGAAGTCAAAATGGCGATCAAAACTGCCGTTTGAGGACAACCGAGCTGTGGATTGCAACTCGGCAAAACCATTGTTGTACTCATAAATGGCGAGACCAAGAGAGACATTGATCAGTGCCGTGGTTGACTGAGATGTGATTGTATAACTGGTCACATATGCAGTGTACCCGGCAGGCACGGTTGAGCCGGCAAACGAGAAGTTATTGTAAGTTGGTTCTGACTGCCAATAGACAGTTGCAGGGACGCCAGAAGTAACCGTGCCCGTGCCAACATAGATGGTGCCAACCTGACCCGCATTTGACCCTACAGACAGGATTTCCGAGTAAAGGATTCGCAGGTAACTGTTAACGGTCGTTGCCGCCGTCTGACCGTTCAACGTAATAATCTCAGACACTTCGTTGTAGTTAGCATCCAACCCAATCAAAAGCATCGTCCGAGCACCCGTTCCAGACGGGGAGGCGTCATTGGCCGAAGAACTGGAAACCTTCATCGCGGTGGCAGATGCTGGGTAAACATAGGTCGCCCCAGCGGCTACAATGGTCGTGATTGTTTGCGGGGTTGTGCCGATATTATTGGCCCACCCAAACCGAAACCGAGATGTGTGCCCTGTGATTTGATTGCGAGCAACCTGAACCTCGAAAGGCTCATACCGACCGTTCTGCGTGATTGATGGGGTTGTTACGCCAGTTACGTCAAGAGTGCCCATTTTATTTGCCTTTCTTCGATGCGCGGACGTTGTAATAAGAACCACGCTCATCTAAATAATTTGCCGCCTTATGTAAAAGTTCGCGGCTATCTCTGGCCATTCCTAGCATTGAATTACACTTCAAGCAAAGGATTCCCCTAAATTTTCCAGTTTCGTGGTTATGATCTATGGCATATCCGCGCCTGCGATTGTTATATACCAAGAGGTCAGGGAGCATTTCCTCGCAAATGGCACACCCGCCTTTTTGCGACTCCAATGCTTGGTTAAGCTCATTGATTGTTAATGAATATTTATATTTTAAATGTTGCTCTAATCTTTTTTTCGGTGTTCGACTAGACCAACGATTTTTTTGACGGTGTTTAGAGCATTCAATACAGAGTGTTTGTCCTTTCCAAAACCCAGCGTCCAACGGTTTTTGTGTTTTACACCCGTTGCAAATCCGCATTTCGGCAAAGGCAACAACCTCACTCATTATTTTTTCCCACTTTTTGAAGCGGCGATATTGTCAACAGCATTTGGGTAGGGCCGTCCTGCCGCCCGTGCCATTGCCTTCGCCTTTTGCTTCTGCGATCGGTCCAGATGCTTTTCTTTCGCATCTTTCGGAGCATCAGTTTCCCAGAAAGGTTTCTCTGCCATCTCAGCAGTCCCACTTCCGCAGCGATTTGTTGATGCGGCTGTTTGGATCAGCAGCCTTGGCCGAACCCGTCAACTTCCGCTTCATGCCGGTCATTCTAGCGCAAAAACTGTCTTTCCGCGAGCCCCCTTCTGGTTGGGGCCGCTTAATATCGTGACCTTCAGCCTTCAACGATGCCCGACCTCTTTCATTGAGACCGCCGCTCGGAGACTTGCCTTCTTTGCGAGTCCATGCGTCAGACATGCTTCTCTCCTTGCAGAAACGGGGGCACAGTGGCCCCCGCGCTGTTTGCCTGCACTATCGCGGGGATTAACCCGTGAAGCCGGGGCGCATCGTGCCTTTGTGAGCAGATGACATCACCTGACCACCGGACTTGCGAGGCTTGCGGCCTGCATGATGCTTTGCATGACCTTCGACATGCATTTCGTGGTGAGCATGCTTCTTGTGCTTTGCTTTACCGCCGCGCTTGAAGCCCTCAGTCTTAGAAACTGCCTCTTTGGCAACTTCCGAGTTAGCACCAGCATAAATGTCGTGAGGAGCGTGATCCTCAACTTTATGCCCTTTTTGAACTTTGCCCTTCATCGGACACTCCTGTTAGTTCGGTGATTACAACTGAATGTAGTTCATCGTCACGTTGACATACCCGGCAGTGGTTGCGCCAACTACCGTAATTGTCACTACAACTGTCGCAGGAGTCAGAGAGGCCGTGCCAGTAACAGTCTGGTTAGACATCGCCGCCAACTGAGCAGCAGAGTATGTGATTGATGCACGACCAGCGGTTTTTGCGTTAACGCTACCGACATAAGTCGTAGCCCCAGCAGATGTGCCGATGGTGAGTGTAGCCGATGTGGCCGAGTCATAAGCAGTCAGGACATCAACGTCAAAACTGGTGAGTGCGCTGCCCACTGGGATGTACATTGTTTTAGAAACAGCAGTGGTGCTGTTCTGCGTCAATGTAACAATCTGCGAGAGCTTGC
Source organism: uncultured beta proteobacterium (assembly GCA_903893565.1). GTDB lineage: Bacteria > Pseudomonadota > Gammaproteobacteria > Burkholderiales > SG8-41 > UBA5216. The sequence goes on from CAITMU010000129.1 coordinate 5,681, forward strand.
AAAAACCTTGGTTTGGACCGTTGGTTTCGCCCTTCTGGAGAGTCCCCGTCAACACTGGCCCTGTAAAGTGAGTCTGCCCCATAGAGGCCTCCTGTTTTTAAGGTGGGCCCGCCACGATTGACGAGCCCATGCCGATGATTAGGTTGGGAACGAACCCCAGATCGAACGCCAGTTGTAGTAACCGAACGAGTAACGCTCATAACCCTTAACCAAAAGGTTATCGGTCACAAAGTCGACTTGCATGTCCGATTCGTACTTCACACGTTCCATGTACGACAGACCGTCGATGTTGGTCAGCAAGAACCAAGCAGTTGAAGATGTGAGGTAATCGTTGACCAAGTAGCCTTCTGGAAGGCCGCCGGCGGTCATCATAATCGCGTTCACATCGTTGTCTGCTGTACCCGGGCGCAATTCAGTCTTTGTCAGACGAATGGCAACTGGTTCCAACTGAGCAGGAACGATCAACTTACGAGCGCGGGCGAAGACCTTCAGGCCTGCCTGATCTCGGAAGTTGTAACGGACAGCAATCATCGCGTTCAACAGGGAGGCTTCGTTCAAGTCTGCGTTGGTCGAAGACTGGTTCGAAATGGTGCCACCGTCGATTGGATGGTCAGTCGCGATCAGAGCCTTGCCATCCCCGCCAACAGCAGCGTTGTAGGTGGTGGCGGTGTTCAAGACGTTCGCGCCGTAGATTTCCTTGGTCTGGAGGAAGGATTCCATCAGGCCGAGGTTCGAGGGCATGAACTGGGTCTTGTACAGGTTGTCATCAATTGCTTTGCGGGTGATCGCATAACCCAGAGCAATTTCAGTGTGCTCTTGGTTGTACACATAACGCTCACCAGCGTTGTTGTCGAATGCAGTCTGACCACCTTCAGTCTTCAACTGGGCAAGGCCCAAGAAGCGCATTTCAGCGGTGCGTTCCAACGCCATCTTCGACTCATGCTTGGTGAAGATTTTGTCGTACTGCGATGGGATCTGCTCGTATTTACCCGTGACGCCACGAAGGCCGGGAAGGAGCAGATCTTTAATAGACGCTAAATTAACGGCCATGGATCATACTCCCTTATACGCCCGTAAAGTTACGGGTATTTACGTTGTTAAACGCAACGATCGCCCAGTCATACGGCTGACCGTTTGACAAGGTGCCCTGCGAGCCGGGGGGATCAGTGATGATACCTACGACAACGAAAGGTGCGTAAACATTGTAAGTTGATGTGTTGAGCGTGGTGGTGTCGAGATAAGCACCAGACAAACCGTTTGCGGTGTTGCCAGAACCAATGACGAACCCGATGGTCGAGTTGGCATCAGCAAGAGCAAGGCCGGTGCCGTCAGTCTGAGCAACAAACCTAGAGTTCGGATCGTTCACAATGTATGCTTCGATCGTACCAGTCTGCGGATCTGAGCCGCCGGGATAGTAGTTCGACCACACGGTGCGCTTTGCAACAGCGGAGAGATACTTGCAGCCTTGGAAAATGCCAGCGATGCCGAGAGCGGCAGGGGTGGCACCCGTGGAAGCAGAGCGGGCAACCGAACCGTCCGACTGAGCAGTGACTGGGTCACCGTAATAAATCGCGCTAGCACCAGCGGTCACGAAAACTGCAACCTGACCATAGGTCGGAGCAGAACCATTCCCCTGATACTGACGGAAACCGAAAGGCGTATTTGTGTTCGCCATGACGGGTTCTCCTTTTAACGGGAAAGCTCATCATCGCACACCGGGGCGACTAAGAACCGAGGACATATGAACCTCCCGCACCGAGGGGAGGCATGCCTATTCAGGACAATGTAAACAAAATACCATCATCAGGTCAAAAGTAAAGGGGCCCGAAGGCCCCCTATCTTTATTCTTTGGGTATTGGCACCGCTTCAAAACTCTTGCTGATCTTAGGCTTCGTCTGTGCGTGGTCGCGTGTAAGCGTCCCGTCAGGCGTGCCAGACAATTGAGCTTCTTTGTCGCGGACCTGTTTGCGAGCCTTCAAATACTCAAGGCGGCGGGTTTCATCAACGATCTCAGTAGGCCGTTCCATAAGGACAAGACCTTTCCGCTCAATGATCTCACCCTGCCAATTGGTCGGCATCATCTCTGGATGTCGCTTGGCAGGCACAGGTTCCCAACCACGCAGCCTGAGCGATACCATGTATGCAGGATCTTCCTGCCCAAGAAGCAATCGACGCTTCCATTCATAGGTCCATCCCTCTGGAACGGAACTCTCTGGAATATAAAAATCGTCATGCCCCTCATCCAGATCGCCCAAGTGACCCTTGAGCTGTGCTGTACGCAGTTTAGCGCGAGCAAGGTGATCTTCATCACGCAGAGTAGGACGCATTTCTGCGCGAGGCACACTTAACGGCTCACTCATATCATCTTCTGCTTCAAAAGTATCTTCTGGGATCTCCATTGCAGGCTTGAGACCTGCTGGTGGTTTGCCCCTGCGCCGATTAGCCGTATTTGCTACTTCAACCATTGTATTATCTCCTTAATTAAAGACGGCCTTCCTTCTGAAGGGCGATTTTGTGTTCTGCATACTCTTTCGGTGTCATCCCAAAGGTGGCGGCCATGTCTGCTTCAGCTCGTGTGAGCGTTACAGTGCCCGGACGGCTGTTGTAACTGCCGTTTACAGGCGCAGCAGGCGGTGAAACTGACCGTTCGGATGCCTTTGCCGCATGAGAATACGGTGATTCGGACTGCTGTTGCTGTTGGCCCATACCCAAACGCCCCTCAATGAAACGAAAATATGCATCCGAATCAGGTTCGATGCCGTCCTCGACCGCATCTTCATGAGCGCGGAACATCTTATTGATGGTCCGTTGGTCCTGAATAGCGTCACGGTTTGATTTTAACCATGCAGCAGAGCGAGGTGTGACCGAATTGATGATCTGATCAAGTTGAGAATGCGATGATTGGGGGGGGGCAACAGGTTGCGGAACAATCCGTGTTGTTTCCTTCGCCTGTCGAGCTTCTTTCTTTAATGGGCTATACCCTTTTTCCAGATCCCGCAGGTTTCCCTTCAGCTCCATCATCTTTTCGTTGATTTTGGAGGCCTCATTTGCATCGCCAACTTGCAATGCCTGCTGATAAGCGTCACGCAGCATCTTATTGTCGCGCTTCAGGGTCTTAATGGCCGATTTGACCATTTGAACCTCTGTGTCCGCCTTCTTCGATGTCGCTTGATGTGCAGCCTGAGATGCAGACAGAGCATGTTGCTCCGCCTGATACCGTGCCATACGTTCAGCATCCAATTGTTGCCGCAACTGGTTAAGCGCAACCTCGGTGTCATCAGGTGATGGTGCCGATTTAGCAATTTTCTCGTCAATAACAACCTCAACCGGGGTGTTATCAAGCTCGTTGGGATCGTCTAATGGTATTTCCAATTGTTCTCTTGCCATGATTATTTCCTTTCATTACCAAACTTCATCAGGATCTACAGCCCGTCCTTGGACCTGAGTGTCTGCCAAGATCCTGCAGTCCACGCCATGGACGTTGATGCTCCATCCGTCTGATGGGCGATGGACAATCCAGTCCCCCAGCTCAAATTTCTCACCAGCGAACCAGCCTTCTGCGTTCTCTTCAAACGCGCTTGGGCCGATTTTGATCAAAAGACCTACCTTGGATTGGAAGGTATCCTCCGATCGATTGTTGTCGGTCAAGATAATGCCCGACTTGGTCTTCTCTGGACGCTTGTAGGTCGCCAAGAGAATCTTGTTATTAAAGAGCTCAAAGGTACTGAGGTCTTCAATCTCGTCTAGAATTGCCTTTTTTGGATCAATAGCATGGGTCATCTTCATATAAGGCATTTGGTTCCCCCTATTAGCCTTTGCTTACAACGGATTCAGCCTCTTCAACGAGCGCAAGTGCCCGTTCAAGTCCTTGCACTACCCCAACGTGGTGTTTGTAGGCAGCGAAATCTAGTGATTGGTGAGCGGAAACTAGCATTTTCGTCTTCATATCAATTTCTTCGCGGATCAGTTTTTCAATTACAGATTGCAAATGTGCAGAGTAGGTCAGCATTTGTCATCCCCCATGGTGGTTCGGTATTGGGTGGGGCGAGATATAAGAACAGGGGGGATCGTTCCTATGCCTCGCCCCGCCGCGACAGGGCTGGTGTCGCGGATTAGTATGCCTTCTGGATACCGCTGTGCTTGGCAGCAATCTCGGTCTTCTCAAGGCGACCCAGACCCCCACCAGAACCAGCGTCCATATCCTTGTACGAACGATACGAACGGTGGCCTACCTTGCCGCCGCTGTTGTGCATCGCCCGCTTGGCAATCTCGGTCTTCTGCAACCGACCTTCACCAGAACCAGCACCAGCTTCCATGTCCTTGTAGGAATGAGCAGTCTTGGTAATGCGGCCACCAGCCTTACGAGGCATTGGAGGCATGCCCGGAGGAGGGCCACCAGCACCACCCATTGGCATAGGAGGCATAGGCATCCCCATCGGAGGTGCACCAGCACCAGCAGCACCAGCGCCGGGAGGAGGTGGAGGTGGCATCATTACTGGCCGACCACCGGGAGGGGGGGGAGGCATTAAACCAGCAGGAGGCTGTTGTTGCCCCTTGCCCGCTGCAATGACGATGTTGATGTTGGTCTTGCCTTTGCCTGCGCGACCGCCCGAAGCACGAGCCGTGCGTCCGCCACGGGCTTTGTTCTGGTCAGTCGGCATAGGAGCGGGTTGTGTAGGCTCAGGTGGTGTGACAGAAACCTTTGCATTTTTGAAATGAGGGTCGTTGGCAACCATCATTGCCTTCTTGCTCTTTTCCAACATGCCGCCACCAGCTTTAGCAGTACGGCCACCGTCAGCACCCGGCACCTTGAAAGGATAGCCCTTGCCAGAGAATACGCCGCCGCCCTTTGCATGCTTGGCGCGACCGCCTTTTTTGTAGTTTTCGCCAGTAATTTCCCTAGGCTCATCCATATACGGAGGGCGGCCATCGTATCCACCGCCAGTTGTGCTTGTCCAGTTGTTCGGTTGGGACGTTTTCTTCCATTTTTCCGCCGCATCGCCAGAGAGGCCAGACACGCCCTCTGCAATTTTGCGAACTTTAGATTCTGGGTATGAAAGATCGCCACCACCAGCTTTGCCTGTGCGAGCAGACGGTTTAACCATCTTCTTGATCAAGGACTTGTCAGCGGCAACGTCAGAATGCTTTACAGCACCGCCTTTTTTATAGGGGGAACCCTGAGAACCTGCGCCAAAGTTCATGGCGTTCTTGGGTACAATGCCGAGGCGTGGGTCTGGGCCAGCGGCGGTAGGACCACCGGGGGCACCTTGACCAGCAGGCATGCCAGATGGGCCTGCGCCTGCTAGCATTCCGCCGGGCTGCATCATTGGGCCGCCCATGAACTTTTTGGTGCGCCCGCCATGCTTGCGGTTAGAGTAGCCTGTTTCCTTAGCGGCCTGTTCGAAAGCGCGAGTTGCCTTGGTGAGGCTATCCATGTTGTGGGCACTATCCATGCCGTACTCGGATGCCTCGTCTACAGCGTTACGCTTGGCCTTTTCGTATTGGGTTGATTCGCTGCGAAGACCGCCACCACTGTCCTTCTTGGTGCGCTTCATTTCGCCGCCTTCACACTTCTCTGCACGGCCACCCTTCTTGAATGCACCGATATGTTTCTTGCCTTCGCGCTCTTCGTTAGCGGCTTTCACGTTGCGGTTAATCAGGCTGTTTGCCGACAGAGACGCATCACCCGTCTTGCGAGCAGGACGATCGGCGCGGGCCTTGGCCTCAACACCCTTCACCTTGCCACCAGACTTGTAAGCGCGGCGTGTCAGAGGCCTTGCGCCTGTCTTGGTGGTGGAGTTAAGCATTTCAGGCGGGGTCCAACTGGAAGAATCTACTTTCTCCAGTGGGCGGTCAGAACCACCAAGCCGTTGCGCCTTAACCTTCATTGCGGCTCTCGCCGATTTCGCTGTATCAGACATCAGTCTCTCCTCGGAGTTGCTGGGCGTCCCCAGACCGCCATGGGGGCTTGGGCGGCTCAAGTCTTCTTAGATACTACCTCAAGTGCGCGGTTTATCAAAGCATCCTTTGCGGCGGCCACTTTCAAATTGCCATGCTTCAACCATTTCTTCAGGCCGGCAATGTCAGTTTTGATCACATCTTGCACCCGATCTTTGCCGTGACGATCGGCATAAGACTTGGTGTAGGCCTTAATAGCCTTCTTGCGCTTGTTGAACCCAAGCATGACCTTGTGCTCATCAAACTTGCCGGTGCTGTGCTTGCGCTGGTCAATAATGTAGGCCTTGTCGCTGTCCTTGTGCGGGCCGACCATAACATCGGTATTCATCCCATCAGCATCTTTTGTGCCAAGGATCGCACCATAGTCGGCATACTGCTTCGCCTTGAACTTTAGGCTGCCGTCTGGTTCGTACTTGACCCGATCATGCCCCTCTTTGACCTCAACGGCCACAGGGATACCGTGGATCTTCTCGTGTTCTTTCTTGAAGTTGCCTGCCGTATCCTGCCCTTTAGAGACGGTCACAGGGCCGCCTGTATTGCGCTGGGTACGATTTTGCATCTGCCACTTGAGATGCCGCTCCAGCTCGTCCGCAACGGCTTTAGAGTTGGCCCCAACACGCCCTAGCACTGCGCCGCTCTCAGGGTGAACGATCGTCTTGCCATCGCCCTTTGCGCCATAGCCGACAATGCCCAATCTCACACTGTTGCTATCCCCTGCCAGAAATGGAGCTTCGTAAGACTTTGATGCCCCTGATGCCCAGCTTGGTGTCATATGAAGCGGATCTTTGTCGCCATACTGCGGCATTTGGTACTGGATGCTGTTCTCGTCCAGATACTTCTGCAAGGCGCGGCTGTTTTGAGCATACTGCGTGTTGCCCGCTTGATTTGGGAGCAGGAACACAGGATTGATCCCCATGGCACGGGAGGACTCAATGATTCGCTGTGCAGATTGCACCGTCATGTCTGGGTTTGGATCATTCGTTCCAACAGCATACAGGCCTACCTGACCCTGCGGCTGCTCCTGCTTCTGCTGAATAGGCTGGGCAGGCTGCACAATGGCAGGAGGTGAAGCGGCTGTTACAGGCATCAATTTCCCCTCGGTCGATGGTGCGGCAACTGGTGCAGGCTGTGGGGCCTGTGCTTCCATGCGCTGCTTATAGAGCGGTGCGTTCTGGATGAAATCAAGCGCGGTTTCTGTCCCACCCTCACCAGAGCGGCGAACACGCGAATCATCCCAGACATCGCCACCGTCCGCTTTTACGATTACATGATTGTAAACGGGGTGTTCTTTGCCACGCACTGAAATAGTACCGACCTGATCGCCTTTGGTCACGTTTCCTTTGGTGGTTGGACGCAAGCGCGGTTCACTTGTTGAATTTTCGTATCGTGCAAGGTCAACACCTTTGGGAAAGTGCGCGTTCAAAGCGTAATGGTGATGGCCACGATGCTCCACAGACACAATGGTGCCTGTGTCTTGATGATCTTCAGGGGCATCAACCCACTTCCATCCAGCTTTCTGCTTGAACAGATTGG
>CAITMU010000130.1 GCA_903893565.1 uncultured beta proteobacterium
AACTCTTGGGCTAAGGTCGACTGGAAGGCATCAAACAATGGCTTAATTGCCATCTCAACATACCGCACCTTCAGTGCCTCAGCCTCGGCCTTTGCATCCTCACGACTCATGCTGGCCGTGTATTGCGAGGGCATCATCACCGCCTTCACTCTCTGCGGGCCCAGTGCATCCACCGCAATGGCCAGTGTGAGCGCCGAGTCAATCCCACCGGACAAACCGAGCAAAATCCCAGGAAAGCCGTTTTTATTCACATAGTCGCGAACCCCGAGCGTCAAAGCCTGATACACCGAGGCCTCCTGCGACAAGGGGGCGAGCAAAGCGCCTTGCTGTGGGACCCCCTCAATCCATTCCACACAACCCATTGCCGACTCAAAAGCGGGCAATTCCAGCATGAGAGCCCCTCGCGCATCCATCACAAAGGAGGCACCATCAAACACCAGTTCATCCTGACCGCCCACCTGGTTGGCATACACCACCGGTAACCCCGTTTGCCGCACCCGCTCCCGTATCACCTCATAACGGGTCTGTTGCTTATTCAGGTGATAGGGCGAGGCATTTAACACTAAAAGACACTGCGCACCGGCCGCCTTGGCCGATTGTGCCGGTAGCGATTCCCAAACATCCTCGCAAATATTGATACCGAGCAAAAGACCCTCATGATTAAATACACAGGGTTCTTGGCCAAATTCAAAATATCGCTCCTCATCAAAGACGGAGTAATTGGGCAGTTTTTGTTTCCAATAGGTTTTAAACACCGCCCCGTCTCGAAGCACCGAGGCCGCGTTATAGCGTTTACCCTGTTCTTGATGGGGATGGCCCACCACCAGCGTCATGCCGGCGGTGGCAGCTGCAAGCGTTAAGAGTGCCTGCTGGCAAGTGGCGTAAAAATCATCCCGTAGTAATAGGTCTTCTGGGGGATATCCACACAAAGCCAGTTCGCTGGTGAGCATGAGGGAGGCGCCGTCTTCGCGTGCGCGTTGGGCGGCAGCGACAATGAGGTTGGCATTGGCCTCGATGTCCCCGACGGTATAATTGATTTGAGCGATCGCAATTTTCATACCGCTAATATATCATCGACTGAGTCTTTTTTTTATCCTCCCCAGCCACCAAACGATTGAAATTAGCGACTTAAACACCAATTTTTTTGCTTTCCTTGCCCAATCTTGGGCTCTGCTGCCTCTTTTTTAAGTCCATGCACACTGAAATCATCACCACCTTGTCTGAACTCGCCCCCGAGGCTTGGAATCGATTAACGCAAAACAATCCTTTTTTACGCCATGAGTTTTTGCATGCCCTGCACGAGTCGGGTTGTGCGTGCGAAAAAACCGGATGGGCACCGCACTTTATTGTCGGTTACGATGAAGAACAACTGGTGGCCGCACTGCCCTTGTACCTGAAGTATCACTCGCGCGGGGAATATGTCTTTGACTGGTCTTGGGCGGATGCCTATGAGCGTCACGGCTTACGTTATTATCCAAAGCTACTCTCGGCGGTGCCCTTTACTCCGGTCACCGGCGCACGCCTACTTCTAGCCGATGCGTCGTTTGCCCAACCACTCATCGAACAAACGCTTGATTTTGCGCGTGAGATTAAAGCCTCCTCATGGCATTGCCTATTTGCCCCGAGCGATCAAGCCACAGCGCTAAGCCAAGCCTCGCTCCTCATTCGCCACGGCGTTCAATTTCATTGGGTCAATGAGGGGGCACGCACTTTTGATGAATACCTTAGTCGGATGAATCACAATAAGCGTAAAAAAATCAAACAAGAGCGCCGACGCGTTCAGCAAGACGGTTTTACCTTTCAATGGCGAGAAGGTAATCAAATTAGCGCGAGCGATTGGGCTTTTTTCTATTCGTGCTATGCCAACACTTATCGACTGCACGGAAACAGCCCGTATCTGAATGAAGAGTTTTTTCTGCGTATCGGGGCCAGTATGCCTGAGAACATCCTCATGATTGTAAGCTACCACAAGGATCAACCCGTTGCCGCTTCATTAAATCTTCACAATGAAGACCACCTGTATGGTCGCTATTGGGGATCGACCCAATATTTCCCGATGTTGCATTTTGAAACCTGTTACTACCAAGTCATCGAATACTGCCTCGCCCGTGGTATCCCCGTATTTGAGGGCGGTGCTCAGGGCGAGCACAAATTAGCGCGCGGACTCTTGCCCGTTAAAACCTATTCAGCCCATTGGCTGGCCCATCCGCAGTTTTCAGCGGCAGTGGACCATTTCTTGCAACAAGAAAAAAACGGCATCGCTCACTACATTGATGAATTAACGGAGCATTCCCCCTTTGTGGATAGTGGATTAAGCCCCGCCTCAGAGTCCTGATAAACACGCCCCAGAAACTCGTTGAAGCACGCAATATCCCATCGTTTGCGGTATAGTAAGACTTCTTTTTTCTTTGGCCTTTTTATGAAATTTTGTAGCCACTGCGCCGCTGCTGTCTCTCACAAAATCCCTCCCGGGGATTCACTACCCCGATATGTTTGTGATCATTGTCAGACGATTCACTATCAAAATCCTCGCATGGTGGTTGGGTGTATTCCTCAGTGGGAAGACAAGATACTCATGTGTCGCAGAGCCATCGAACCGCGTTATGGCTTGTGGACATTGCCGGCCGGCTATATGGAAAACGGCGAAACGCTCGCCGATGGGGCTGCGCGCGAGACGATGGAAGAGGCCTGCGCTCGGGTCAAAGTGGGTCCTTTATATACCGTCTATAATATTCCGCATGTCAACCAAGTGTATTTACTGTTTCGCGCCCAATTGTTGGATCTGAATTTTCGACCCGGCACAGAAAGTCTTGAAACGCAGCTCATGACAGAGGCCGAAATTCCTTGGGAACACATTGCCTTTGCTACGATCCGGGAGACCTTGAAACATTTTTTTGCCGATCGTGCCCGTCAACAGTTTGAGCTTCATGTGGGCACTATCGAGCGACCCGCACAGCCGATGAAAATCGAGCCCCGCTAGGCGCTACGTAAGGCGGTCACGATATTCATGCGTGCCGCCCTTAATGAGGGTAAAAATCCACCCACTGCCCCCATGATCAGAGCAAATCCCATCGATTTAAGCCCAATACTCGGGGTGAGAATAAATCGAAAGGCGAGTTCTGAAAAAGACTGCCAATTCATGGTCGATATCGTAAAAAACTGCATAAAACTTGCCAGGCCCAAACCCAGTAACCCCCCGGCCCCTCCGAGCAGCAGGGCTTCAAACAAAAAAGCCCACAGCACATTAGAGCGAGTAAAACCTAAGGCCCGCAATGTACCAATTTCCGCCGTTCGGCTGGCCACAGAGGCATACATGGTGATCGTTGCACCAATCACCGCGCCTAAGGAAAAAATCACCGATAAGGTCAATCCCAAATACTTTATAAAATTGGCCAGCAAACGCGACTGATCCTCATAATAAAGTCCCTCAGGCTTTAATTCAACACTCAAACGCGGATCCGATTCAATGCGCGCTTTGAGGATGGCAAAATCACTCTCGGAGCGCAACTTAAACACCATTGAGGAATACACGGGTCGGCGAAACGATTGCATCAACTGCTCTGCGTCTCCCCATACCTCGGACTCGAACCCGCTTTTATCGGATTCAAAGACTCCGACAACCGTCCATTCTCGTCCTGCAAAACGAAGCCGTTGGCCAAGCGCTGCCCCTTGGAATCGATCTGCGACACTGCGACCGGTGATGATCTCTGCCGAGCCGGGTTTAAAGGCACGACCCTCGACGATATGCACTTGGGGTCGAAGCCCCACAACCCCTACGGGTGCAACCCCGCGAATCATGACGTTAGCGGGCGCTAAGGAGTCGCGCTTTTTAAGATTAATCAACACGACCGTTTCTTTGGAAACCAGTAATTGTCCGCTTCGATCCAAGGCAATTTCAGGCTGATTTTCAATAATCGCTGCCTGCGTGCGATCGATCGCACTTTGCACTTCTGTTTGGGCGGCTCGTCGGATGGCCACCACATTATCCATACTGCCTGTTTGCACAAGCGTTTGTTTAAGCCCTTCTTCCAGCATGAGCACTGTGGCAAAGACAAACACCACCAACCCCATGCCACCCGCGGTGAGCAACGTGGTCACACTGCGAGCCAGAAGATTACGTAAAGTGTAACTAAAAGGAATAGCCATTAGCCCATGTGCCTTAAGCCATCAACGATAGAGCCTTGGGCGGCGCGAATGGCTGGAACAATAGCGGCCACCACACCGAGTAAGAGGCTAATGCCGGCTTGCAACCCAATCGTTTCAGAGGAGACAGTAAAACTTTTAAATAAAGTGCCCATGGCAAGACCAAACTCACGTGCGAGGGGATAGGTTAAGGCGATCCCGATCGCCCCGCCCAGCAAGGATAAGAGTAAAGACTCGCCTGCAATCAAACTCATCACAAATCGGGGTCCAAAGCCCAAGGCTTTGAAGGTGGCGTATTCAGCCACCCGTTCACGCGCCGTCATCGCCATGGTATTGGCCATCACCGCCAAAATGATAAAGATCACGAGAAAAGACACGATACGAATCGCCACGACAATCGCCTCGGTCATCGACACAAAACCCAACTGAAAGGCTTTTTCGGTTTCAGTCAAAGTCTCCGCCAATGAGTTCTCAAAACCGCGATCAATGCGTTGGGCTACCACTGCCCCTGAGGAGGCATCGCGTAATCCAATCACGTAGACTCCGATCTGATTGGCACGCCGGGGAATGGTTTTTTTGACCGTTTCGTTAAGATACTCCCAATGAAAAAAAAATTGTGACGTATCGGTGCTGGGCTGTGCGCCGTCGTAAATGGCGCGTATCACAAAATTCCAAGTTCCCGGGTATATGGTGCCTCGTAGCGGCATCACGTCGCCCACTTTCAATCCGTAGACATCGGCCACACGCCGCCCAATCACCGCGCCATGTCGATCGTGCAAAAATTCGCGCATCTGCGACTCCTCAATCCGATACTCCGGATAGAGAGAAAAATAAGAAATGGGTTCTACGGCAAATTGCGGGAAAAAATTTTTCTCCGTGATATAGACGCCCCCAAACCAGCTGGCATACGACACCGCGGACACCCCCTCGGTTTGTCGAATCTTATCGCGATAATTCAGTGGGAGTGGAAACACCAGAGAAATCGCGTTACGTGTGACTAAGCGGTTCACCGAGGCCCCATCGGCCCCAGCATACCAAGCCTGTACAATGGTTTGCAGTAAACCAAAGGCCATGACCGCAATGACAAGTCCCACGAGCGTCAATGCGGCGCGAAGTCGTTGTCGCAGTGCATTACGAAAAATGAGCTTTAAAAAATATCGGCTACCCAAGTGATTGTTCCTTTGGGGGCTGCATCAGGAAGGGTTTCAATGGGTAGGGATCGCGTGAACCAACAATCCTTTTTCCAGCTGTTGGATGTGGCTGGCAAAGCTAGCGGCATGAGGGTCATGGGTCACCATCACAATCGTTTTACCCAATTCTTTATTTAAGCGCGTCAGTAAATGTAAAATGTCATCTGCCGCAGAGCGATCCAAGTCCCCTGTCGGTTCATCGGCCACCACAATACGAGGATCCGTGATAATGGCTCTTGCAATGGCCACGCGTTGCTGCTGCCCCCCAGAGAGTTCCCCGGGGTAATGACGCATTCGGTCCTGAAGTCCCACCATCTGTAGGGCGGTGAGCACATGCTCCCGACGCTCGCTGGCACTTAAGGGTGTGAGCAATAAGGGCAACTCTACGTTTTCAAAGGCGGTTAACACGGGCATTAAATTGTAGAACTGGAAAATGAACCCGACGTTCTGCGCGCGCCAATGGGCCAGTGCGTGTTCGGATAATTGGGCGATATCCACGCCACTGACCAGCAGTTTGCCGCTATCGGGTTTATCAATGCCTGCGATCAAATTTAACAAAGTACTTTTACCCGAGCCTGAGGGGCCCATTAAGGCCACAAAATCGCCCGCAGCAATATCTAAATCCAAGTGTCGTAGCACGGGGACCGACTCGCCGCCTCTTTGGTAGGATTTAACGAGTTGGCGAATTTCAATGGCAGGTGATTTCATCGGGCAATGAGAGTCGATTAAAGAAGACGACGGTGGACTACTTTTTAAGGCTCACGCGCAGCCCATCCCGAACGCTGTCGGAGGGGGAGACAATCACGCTTTGACCGGGGGTCAAACCGGAACGAATACTGACCCAGTTGCCCATCCGGGGTCCCGTTTCGATCGGGGTTTGCACGGCTTTTCCTTCACGAATCACAAAAACCACGGGGCGACCTTCTCGTTGCGTTAATGCTTCTGGGGGGACAACCACCTGAGCGCTCTGATCGGCGACGGATAACGGTTGACTTAAAAAGGCGACTTTAGCGCTCATTTCGGGCAATATTTTCTTATCCGGATGAATAAAACGGATTTTAACCATCACGGTAGCCTTGGCGCGGTCGACGGTTGGCACGAGTCGTAGCACTTCCCCACTAAAACGCACTTTGGGAATGGCATCTAACTGTATCTCGCAAGGCTGTCCTACTAAGACTTGGGATAGATTAGACTCAGAAACGTCAGCCTCCACTTCAAGGGTCGACATATCGGCCATGGTCACCACAGCGGCCTGTGAACCCAAGGCGGAAGAAAAAGGCGTTATCACATCACCCACATTGGCATTTTTAGTCAACACCACGCCATCGAACGGGGCGCGGATTTGGGTCTGTTCAACGGCCACTTCAGCCGCATGCCGGTTTGCCAGAGCCACAGCGATAGACGCTTCTGCTCCAGTGACCGCAGCTCGGGCTTTTTCGAGTCGCGCCTGCGCACTGTCGTGGGAGGCCTCCGACACAGCCCGTTTGGCTAATAAATCGCGTGATCGATCAAAGGCTCGCTGTGACTCCTTGAGTTCTGACTGAGCCTGTTCCAGATTGGCTTTGGAGAGCAAGATATTGGCGTCTGCTTGCTCACGGGTGGCGAGCACATCTTGATTTTCTAGACGTGCGAGCACTTGTCCTGACTTAACGATACTGCCTTCACGCACCCCTAACCACTCAAGCCGTCCAGTGGCTTTGGAGGCGACTGCGGCCTTGCGCTGCGCGACCACGTAACCGGTTGCATTTAACTGTGTGATCGATTGAGAGGGATAGGCCTGGGTGACCGTAAAACTTGTCACACTTACGCTTGACTGTAGCCACAGTCTAAATCCCACATAGAGTAAAGCCAAGAGGACGACACCAACAATCGAATAAAGGACAAAGCCCGATCGTCTTGGCTTTTGGGTAGGGGGAGTGTTTCGTTCAATCGTTAATTTTGAGATGTCCGTCATTTCTTGCACGCTCACTAATATCCTTTCACACTCTGTACCCGCAGGCGCGGGATAGGGGATCCATTTTAGCAATAGAAATCCCAAGACAGTATGCGCTTTATCATTTTATTTAACGCAAAGCCAATTGAGTTTCCGGATGAGATTAAGGTATAGTCTTCTCCAATCAAAAATGGGGGAGGGTATTTATATTATGTTGACAGTCAAACCAACGGGAGCGGCTCTTGGGGCAGAAATCGTAGGGGTTGATTTATCTCAACCTCTGGATGAGAGCACCTTTGAGCAAATCGTGAATGTATGGCACGAACATGAGGTCATTTATTTTAGACATCAAAAATTAACCCCGGAGCAACACGTACGCTTTAGTCAGCGCTTTGGCGCTTTGGAGTTACATGTTCGTAAGGACTGTTGCCGGCCTGGTTTTCATGAATTGTTTGTCGTATCGAATATTGTTCAAGATGGCAAACCGATTGGTTCACAAGATGCGGGGCTTTTCTGGCATTCTGATCTTTGTTATTTAGACATCCCCAGCCGTGGCTCTTTGTTTTACGCGCTCGAAGTGCCTCATGATGCGCGAGGCCAAGCGCTTGGCGACACTCGATTTGCCAGTGCCACTGCCGCTTTTAACGCCTTATCTGATGACGTAAAGCAAAAGATTGCCAACCGAAACGCGATTCAGTCTTACAAAAAAGGCTACTACCGCGAACGCAATGCCGGCCCCCGAAAACCCTTAAGTGCCGCGCAAGAAGCCCTGACCCCGGATGTTGCACACCCCATTGTTCGCACGCATCCCTTTACGGGTAAAAAGTGTTTGTTCGTCAACGACGGCTACACCGCACGAATAGAGGATATGGAGCCTGCCATGGCCGAACCCTTATTGGCTGAGTTGATTACTCATAGCACAAAACCTGAATTTATCTATCAACACCGTTGGCAAGTGGGCGACTTTTTACTCTGGGATAACTGCTCCGTACAACATCAAGCCGTAGCCGATTACCAATTACCGTTACGGCGACACATGGAGCGCACGACCTTAACGGGGAGTAAACCCTTTTAAGGGGGGGGAACCCATAAACGAGAACCCGCCTACCAGCCTGAAAAACGGCTCCAATATTCGTTCAAAACGGTTTCGCCCTTAACTAATTGATAGCCAGGGTGAGCCGCGGCGGTCGCGCAAGCGTGGTTAGGTAAAATGCGTAGCAGACTACCAACGGGAAATTGGCCGAAATCGATCGATTTTGTACTACGGCTAAATATAATGCCGTGTTCTTGATTGGCTTTGCCCACGATTAAATCTTCAATGGGTTCTCCCCGTTCATTACACACCACGCCATAGCCTTGATCAATGGGCTGAGAGGCGGTGCCCCGATCCCGCGACATCGCCATCCAACCGGCATCGCACAAGAGCCAGCCTTTTTGCGTTTGGTGACCGATCACGGTCGATAACACCGACAGGGCAATGGCGTGATGGTTGCATACCCCTAAGCCTGTCATAAAAAGATCAAAAAACATATAGACCCCGACACGCACTTCCGTAATCCCTTGTAAATGATCGACAAAGGTAATGGTGGGGGTGGAACCGATGCTCACCACAGGGCAAGCTAACCCGGCACGGCGTAGTTGTTCTGCGCTGAGGAGTGCTTCATCTCGTTCCATTTTTGCATAGTGCTCAATAGCGGCGATATTTTCGCAATCATAGGACCCACCGGCGTGGGTCATGATACCCCGTAGATTAGGGCCCAGCGTTCTACCAACGGCCTGAAGCAGTGGGTCAAGCGGCTTAATGCCCGCGCGATGACCGTCACTATCGATTTCGATCAAAGTGGGAATCGTTACTTGGTGCTTTACACTGTGATCAAAGATTGCTTGGGCGGCAACCAAATTATCCGTAATGACCATTAAGTGGCACCCTTGGGCCAGTAGCGCACACACGGCATCTAGTTTCGAGGGGGCGATACCGACGGCATACAAAATATCGTTGTAACCGGCCGCAAAAAAATATTCAGCCTCTTTGAGGGTAGACACCGTCAATCCACCGGCTCCAGGCGATTGGGCTTGCCGCACGACTTCGATACATTTTGACGATTTTACATGCGGCCTTAGGTTGCAGCCGAGTGCTCGAACGTGCTCACTCATCGTATGGAGATTACGTTGAAGCTTTTGTTGATCGAGTAATAAACAGGGAGTCTTTAATTCGCTGAAAACAGTCATCGCTTTCAATGGCCAGAGAAGGTTTATTTATGAGGATATGACATCAAAACACAATAAATAGAGTCATAGGGGTTGGGTTCACGCTATAACAACACACTTCATTGTGAATGAGTCGACTCGATAGAGCAACTTTCAGAATCATTTTTGAATAAAAACAAATCGAGAAAGCGAGAGCAATAAACACAAAAGCCCGAACTCTAAAAGAGATCGGGCTTTGTGTTAAATGGGTGCCTGACGATGTCCTACTTTCGCACGGGTAATCCGCACTATCATCGGCGCTGAGTCGTTTCACGGTCCTGTTCGGAATGGGAAGGGGTGGTTCCAACTCGCTAAGGTCGTCAGACGTAGCTTGCTAGGTGTAGTGACTTATCAATATAACAAGTCACTCAACCAAAAAGGGGGAAGAAGTAAAGTAATAAAGTGGTTAAATCGTATCAGGCAAACTTGAATTATCTTTTAACGTTTTTCGGCTTTCGCTTACTCAAAATTATAGGATCAAGCCTCACGGGCAATTAGTAATGGTTAGCTAAGAAGATTACTCTTCGTACACACCCATCCTATTAACGTGGTGGTCTTCCACGACCCTTTAGGGGAATCAAGTTCCCGGGAAGTCTCATCTTGAGGCAAGTTTCCCGCTTAGATGCTTTCAGCGGTTATCTCTTCCGAACTTAGCTACCCGGCGATGCCACTGGCGTGACAACCGGTACACCAGAGGTTCGTCCACTCCGGTCCTCTCGTACTAGGAGCAGCCCCCCTCAAACTTCCAACGCCCACTGCAGATAGGGACCAAACTGTCT
>CAITMU010000131.1 GCA_903893565.1 uncultured beta proteobacterium
CATTCAATAGCAATAGATGCCCTTTGGGCAGATTTGCCTCTGTTGACACTTACGGGTGAGCCTTTCGCTAGTAGAGTAGCTACTAGTTTGCTAAATGCGATCCATTTTCCTGAATTAATTACCCCTACGCAAGCAGAATACGAAGCCCTCTCAATTGAATTAGCTACTGATATTAAAAAACTGCTTTTTATAAAGAATAAGCCCACCTAAAATCGCTCATCTTTAATGACTTCATAGCGTTGACACATTGAATAGAAGTGCCTAGCATCCAGTTTTAATGGGATATTAGGGCCTTTTTTGATTCCAGTTGAGTGATATTTTTACGGGTATATCTTTTATGATTCAGCTTGCGCTTATCTCCGAAGGGGTGAATACATGGCCAGTCTATGTGGCACAGACGCTGGGCTTTTGGCGTGATCATGGAGTGAGTGTAGCCTTCAGTGTCACCGGTTCTTCCATCAAGCAACTCGATGCCCTTAAAAAGGGGGAGTTTGATATCGGTTTTCAGCAAGTCGACCATGTGGTGCGTGGGGTTGAGCAGGGCTTTGATTTATTTATTTTAATGTCCCAATCACATGCCCCAGAGCTTAGCTTGGTCGTATCTGCTGATATTGCCGCTGTCTTAGATTTAAAAGGTAAAACCATTATTGTCGATGATGCCAATACGGGGTATTCATTGTTATTGAAGAAGCTTTTCGCTGAGCGGGGGCTCAAACCCACTGACACCTTGTTTAAGAACGTTGGGGGTTCACAGGAACGCTTTGATGCCATGAAAAACAAGGAAGGTTCGGCTTGTTTTATTAATCCACCCTTTGATCGAAATTTGTTGGCAGGGGGATTTAAGCGCTTAGGCACTTCTGGTCAGTTTTTTCCGAGCTACCCCGGTCCTGTTGCTGCCGCCCGACGGAGCTGGGCGCAATCGCATCGTGAGGAGTTAATAGGGTTTATTCGTGGATTTAATGCGGCTTACGCCTGGTTACAAAATCCGCAGCATGGATCTGAGGCTTTGGCGCTATTGCCCTCCCATTTACAAATGGACCCAGTGGCAGCGCAGCGCATTTTAGAAAAAGTGTATGGCCAACCTCGCCCAGTCATTGCCCCCAAAGCGGTGGAAGAAGTGGTGAATTTGTTGTGGTGGGTTGAAAATAAAACCACCCCACAAGCTAAAGCCGAAAAGTATATGGATTTAAGCTTTTTGAGGGATGCTTAAAAAAATAGCTAGCCTTTGTAATGCACAATAATACGATCGAGTAGGATCCCGAAGTCGAGAGCATGGGTTCGAGAGGAGATTTAAGTAAAATGTCAGATTCGAAGGTGGAGGCCGCGATACATCATTGGGCACCGCGTTTTGTGTCTAATGGGGTATCTTTAACCGACTTTCAGGAAGTCACTCAGACGCTCCTTCATTGGAAAGATTGGTGCCAAGCTTGGGTGCAAAGAGCCCGCGTGCATGAGTTGATGGGGGATGAGGCCATGCATAAAGGCACCACCCTCTCGGCCGGTGAGCATTGGAGTCGGGCAGCCCTTTGTTACCATTTTGCTAAATTTGTCTTCGTAGAAGATGTCGTGCAAATGCGTGATGCCCACATGAAAGCGGTCGAATGCCGACAAAAGGCGCTGCCCTACCTGCAACCCCCAGGCGAACGGGTCAAGATTACATTCGGTGCCCACCATTTCATGGGTATATTACGTAAGCCCCTCGGTGTAAAAAAGCCTCCTCTCGTGGTGATGTGTGTGGGACTTGACTCGACCAAAGAGGAGACTCAGGCCTATGAGACGCCTTTTTTAGACCGGGGGATGGCGATATTGGTGTTTGACGGACCGGGCCAGGGTGAGGCTGAATATGACATGCCCATTCGAGGTGATTATGAGGTGGCTGTATCTGCCGTGATGGATTGGGTTGGTAAAAGACCTGATATTGATCCTGAACGGGTGGGTTTGTGGGGCGTGTCGATGGGGGGCTATTATGCCGCCCGAGCGGCTGCCTTTGAGCCCCGTATTAAGGCCTGTATTTCCTTGTCAGGTCCTTTTGATTGGGTAGAGCACTGGGAGACTATGAATGAGCTTACCCGAGAGACCTTTCGGGTGCGTGCCAAGCAAGTGAGTCTCACCCAGGCCAAAGAAGTCGCCGCTCGGTTGACGCTTAAGCACTGTGCTCACCAAATTCGTTGCCCTTTGTATGTGGTTGCCGGACAATTAGATCGAATCGTGCCATGGACGGATGGGGAGAAACTCGCTCGCGCAGCGCAAGGACCTGTTGAATTTGTGTTAATCCCCGATGGGAATCATGTGGCCAATAACCGCGCCTATCGCTGGCGCTCTCAGTCGGCCGATTGGATGGGGTTGCAATTAGGCTTGAAGGCCCGATAAATCAACAGGAGTGAAACCGTCTCATGAGCACCGTTACGAACCGCTTTTTACCTATCCTAGGGCTGGCTGGTATGGTAGCGATTGTGGGCTCAACGCAGGCTTTAGCGCAAACGGATACCGGATATCCGAGTAAACCCTTGCGCTTGGTGATTCCTTTTTCAGCCGGTGCAGCCAGTGATTTTTTAGGCCGCACCGTTGGGATGAAACTTGCAGAGTTGATGGGTCAGCAAGTGGTAAACGACAACCGGCCCGGAGCCGGCGGTATGGTGGGCAGTGCGATTGTTGCCAAGGCAGTGCCTGATGGCTACACGCTGATGGTGGCAGCACCACCTCACTTGGTCAATGCGTTAATCCACCCTGATGCCCAATACCGACCGGTGGATGACTACACGGCGATTTCGCAAATTGCCGCCTTACCGAATCTTTTGGTCGTGCCCTCTTCATTGGCGGTGAAAACCGTAAAGGATTTAGTCCTGATGGCTAAAGCGCGCCCGGGGGAGCTTAATTTTGGGTCGGCTGGGGTCGGTAGCCTTTCCCATTTGGGTGGAGGACTATTTGTCTCGGCTTCTGTCATTAATGCCGTGCATGTGCCTTTTAAATTTTTTTCCGATGCACTAACAGAACTTTTTACAGTGAGAATACATTTTTATGTTTCTCCTATCACGGCGGTCATGCCCTACATTCGGGATGGTAAGCTACGTCCTTTGGCGATTGCAGCACCGGTTCGTAGTCCGCTGATCCCTGAGGTGCCGACGATGAGTGAAGCCGCTTTGGCAGCAGCGCAGTTGGATGTTTGGTTTGGTATCGTTGCACCCTCTGGGTTGCCTACGGCTATCGTGGCTAAACTAAATCATGAGATATCATTGGTGATGAATGACACGCAAACTCGCGAGCGTATCGAGCGCCAAGGCGCTCGATTGGTGGGAAGCACGCCAGAGGCAATGCAGCAGATGATGCGAAATGATTTTGTGCGATTTCGTCAGGTGATTGCCACGGCAAATTTAAAACTGTAATCAATAGACATATAGGATTATCAATGAGTCTTATTAAAATGGGTGTTGCCAGTATTTTTTTGTTGGCCGGTAGCTTTGTTCAAGCAGAAGAGACGTTTCCCAATAAAAATATACATCTTTTTGTGCCCTTTAGTGCAGGCAGTCAGACGGATATTTTTGCGCGTTGGATCGGAGAGAAATTATTTGACTCTTGGGGTAAGCAAGTCATCATTGATAATCGCCCTAGTGCCGGAGGAGTCGTTGCCTCGCAATTCGTTTTGGAAGCCAACTCGGATGGACACACGATGATGATGGTCTCCACGGGACACGCCGGCAATGCCAGTTTGTATGCCAAATTGCCCTATGACACGGTGCGCGACTTTGCGGGGGTCACGCAAATTGCAAGTGTTCCTAATGTGTTGTTGGTTATGCCGGGGCTTGGGGTAAAAACGCTAAAAGATTTTTTAACACTCGCTAAATCCCGTTCAGGCAATATGAACTACAGTCATGCCGGCATTGGCAGCGGAACGCAAATCAATGGGGAAATGTTAAAGCTTGCTGCTGGTTTTAAGGCCACTCAAATCCCTTATAAAGGAGCGCCGGACGCCTTAAATAACCTCATCGGAGGCTCAGTTGAATTTACTTTTTCACCCTTGATTGTAGCCGCCGGACAATTAAAAGCGGGGCGAGTGTTGGCGCTTGGCGTGTCTACGATTTCAAGGTCGCCATTATTTCCTGACATTCCTACGATCGCTGAAGCGGGGCTATCCGGATTTGACTACGATCAATGGTATGGTTTGCTGGTGGCTGCAAAAACGCCACGTCGTGTGGTTAACGCGGTTAACAAAGAAGTCGTACGTATTTTAAATCTGGCTGACATCAAAGAGCGTATGTTAAGTCAAGGGGCGGTGTCAAAAGCATCGACTCCAGAAGCGTTTGATACTTTTATTCGTAGCGAAGTCAAACGTTTTGCGCCCATCATTGAGGCGGCTGGGATTCGAATTAATTAATAGGCGTTTATTGGGGGAGGCAGGGCGATCCATTCAGTCTAAGTCCAAGGTCGCTCGCAGGCTAAAAAAGGAGAGTTTGATGAGACGGGTGATTTGGGTTACTTTGATTATGCTGTGTGGTGTCATTAATTTTGCTGAGGCTCAATCCTCCAAAGAAGAGGCGAGCTACCCCAATCATCCGATTCGTTTAATGTCAGGTGGAGTGGGGAGTACTGCCGATTATTTGGCGCGATTAATTGGCGTTAAGTTAAATGAAAAATGGGCTCAACCGGTGGTAGTAGATAGCCGCACCGGGGCGGGTGGTACGATTACAGCCGATATTTTGGCGCGCGCCACCCCTGATGGTTACACTTTGATGGTGGGGCATGCAGGACCGGTGGTCAGTGCCTTGGCACTGTATAAAAATCTCTCCTATGATCCTGTGCGGGATTTTGCTCCTGTTACGCAATTGAGTAAGGGGGTGGTGGTGTTGGTGACTTTGCCCTCGATGCCGGTTAAATCGGTCCAGGAGTTAGTCGCCTATATTCGACAAAAAAAGGACTTAAGTTACGGCTCTGCTGG
Source organism: uncultured beta proteobacterium (assembly GCA_903893565.1). GTDB lineage: Bacteria > Pseudomonadota > Gammaproteobacteria > Burkholderiales > SG8-41 > UBA5216. The sequence continues at coordinate 4,934 of CAITMU010000131.1, forward strand.
TAATGGTTCGATTAGTCATTTGGTGGGCGAACTTTTTAATACCGTGAGTGGGGTGAAGGTATTGCATATACCTTATAAAAGCGCTGGTTTTGCGCTGACATCGTTACTGTCTTCAGAAACACAAATCGCCTTTTTGTCTCCTGTAACGGCCCACACACAATTGGTTGCTGGTCGAGTTAAAGCTTTGGTGGTCTCCAGTAAGACCCGGTTTTTAGGGTTACCTGAAGTGCCTAGTGCGGTAGAGGCGGGTGTTCCGGGACTCGATGCGCAGCTGTGGTTTGGGTTATTTACGACGGCAAAAACCCCCGACCCAGTCATTATGAAATTAAACCGAGAGGTCAGTGCTATCTTATCCAATCCAGAGATCAAGGCAATGCTCTTAGCCCAAGGAGCAGAGGCGGCTCCATCGACCCCACAGTGGTTGGGGCAATTCGTGCAGTCGGAAATAAAGCGCTGGGTCCCGATCATTCGTAGCGCGGGTATACAAGCCGATTAGAGGCATTCTAAGGGGTTTGGCAGAATCATTTTTTTAAAGCAAAACGATCTATCCGCCTCTAAAAATTGTAGTGAAATTGACGGAGCAGCACAAAAAATGACTACAATCGGAGAAATCCTTATTCGCGAGATTTTTGAGTCGATTCAAGTCCCTTCGTTCCTCAAATGGCGTGCAGACAATGGGGTGAGGAGGATTGAAGGTATTGATTCTAAGATTGCGCTGATAGGGAAAAGAGTGTGGTGAGCTTCGTGTTGTTGGTATCGAAGGTATCGTCAGTCAGTGCGTGAGTGAGTGAGTGAGTGAGTTAGTGAGTTAGTGAGTGAGTAGGTCGGATACAGGGATTGGGATAGTGTGTCGTGCTAAGCTCGCTGTGTTTATCAAAGTTGCGCCCATCGTGATAAGCCGATGAGCCATGTAAGCGTTTTCAATGGGAGAAAGAAGTATGGCTGCAAAGAAAAAAAAAGTGGAACCCCAACAGATTAAAGCCGCAGGTATCAATCCTATTCAAGGGGTGAGCTCGGCACCCGATGGACTTTATGATCCTTTGAATCCAGGGCATCGATGGGACTTGCCGCTTCAGGCGCCTGGGCGCATGCAGGTGGACTTTGAGGAAAGGGTCGATTTTCGTCGTTTGCACAATTATCGTCTAGCCAGAACCCGTCAAGCTTTGTCGCGTTCGGAGCTAGGAGCGATACTGGTGTTTGATCAATACAACATTCGTTATATTTCCAGTACGGTGATCGGAGAATGGGCTCGGGACAAATTAACGCGGTGGTGTTTGTTAACGGGTAATGGGGAGCCGTGGGTTTGGGATTTTGGTTCTGCGGCTCGTCACCACAAATTGTATGCTCCCTGGTTACCTAAAAACCATTGCATGGCCGGTAACGTGGGTTTACGCGGGGCGATTAACCCAAAGGTCGGCTTATTCGAAGCGGCTGCTAAAGAAATCTATGATGTGCTCAAACAAGAGGGTGTGGCTGATATGCCCTTGGGAATCGACGTGTGTGAGCCGCTTTTTTTGTTTGCACTTCAAAAGCTCGGCTTAAAAGTCTACGACGGTCAGCAGGTGATGCTCGATGCCAGAGAAATTAAAAGTCATGACGAAATAACGCTCCTTAACATGGCTGCCTCGATGGGAGATGGCGTGTATCAGGACATTTTTGAAGCCTTAAAGCCCGGGGTGCGCGAAAGTGAAATCGTGGCGCTTGCGACTAAGCGCTTTTATGAGATGGGTTCTGATTGCGTGGAAGCGGTAAATGCCATCGCCGGTGAACGTTGTAGTCCTCACCCCCATAATTTTACGGATCGATTGATTCGGCCTGGGGATCAGGCTTACTTTGATTTAATTCAAACGTATATGGGTTATAAGACTTGTTATTACCGCACTTTCACGGTGGGCAGTGCCACCCAGGCGCAGCACGATGCCTATAAGAAAGCGCGTCATTGGATGGATGATGCGATTGCGATGTTAAAGCCCGGTGTGTCAACCGACAAAGTGGCGAAAGTCTTGCCTAAGTGCACGCAAATTGGATTTGAGACGGAGATGTCTGCGTTTGGTTTGAATTTCTGTCATGGACTGGGTATGGGGCTACATGAGCGACCGTTAATCTCCCGTTTAAATTCGTTTAAAGACCCTTATGAATTGAAGGCCGGTATGGTGTTTGCGGTAGAGACGTTCTGTCCTGCCAAAGACGGGGTCTCGGCAGCGCGGATTGAAGAAGAAGTGGTATTAACCCCTCAAGGGGCGAAAATCATAACGCTATTCCCGGCGCAAGAACTGCCGATTGCGAATCGTTATTAATGAATGGTTTTACACAGGAAATAAGATGAATAAAACGACCAAAAAAACGCCTCCTCCAGCCACGGGCGCGGATCTGGGTTCTGAGGTAAGACTGGATCTATATCGATTGCAGCTCGAGTTACGATACTGTGAGAAACGGGCCTACGACTTATTTTTGCAAAACTTAATTAAAGGGACCAGTCATCTGTCCTTAGGCCAAGAGGCGATTGCCGCTGGGTTCGGTGTGGCGATGCGTAAAGACGACTGGACCTTCTGCACTTATCGCGGTCACGCTCACACCTTAGCGCGCGGCGCTTCGATGGAAGGGGTGTTGGGTGAGTTGATGGGGCGCCAGTGCGGATTACTCGGAGGCAAAGGCGGATCGATGCATTTAACCGATGTTAAAAACGGGGTGATGGGTTCTTACGCCATTATCGGGGCTCATTTACCAGTGGCGGCAGGGGCTGCATGGAGCGCACAGTACCGTGGCACGAAACAAGTAGCGGTTTGTTTTTTTGGTGACGGCACGACCAATATTGGGGCTTTTCATGAGGCGCTTAATTTTGCGGTGATTTGGAAGTTACCGGTAATTTTTGTGTGTGAAAATAACCTTTATATGGAATATACCCCGATTCGCTCGGTCACCGCTGTGGAGCACCCAGCGGCGGATCGCGCGAGTGCTTACAACCTAGAAAAAATCGTGATCGATGGCAACGACGCGGATGAAGTGTATCGCACGGCGCAAAAATATATGGAGCGCGCGCGTGAGGGCGGGGGGCCTGCTTTGATTGAATGCATGACCTATCGGCATAGTGGACACTCGCGCGCGGATCCGGGAAAGTACCGGCCTGAGGGGGAACTGGAACGATGGTTAGAGCGTGATCCCATTAAGATTTACCGCGAGCGTTTGTTGCAAATGGGTATGGTGGAGGCGACTTTGAAAGACTTGGAAACGCAATCTATGCAAAAAGTGGATCGGGCGACCGAAGAGGCGAAGGCCTCTCCGCTACCGAGTATTGATGATATTGAAAAAAATGTATGGGCCGATGGAGGTGCAGCATGGCGCAATTAACTTATCGAGAGGCCGTAGCGGCTGGCATTGCGCAGGAAATGCGGCGTGACGAGTCGGTGGTTTTTTTGGGTGAGGATATCGGTGCTGCCGGTGGGGTGTTTAAAGCAACCGTTGGTTTATTCGAAGAGTTTGGTCCTCGAAGGGTGCGAGATACCCCGATTTCAGAGCAGGCCATATTGGGGGCGGCCATGGGGGCCGCGATGACGGGGCTTAGACCCATTGCGGAAATTATGTTTTCCGATTTCCTCGCCGTTTGCTGGGATATTGTGGCGAACGAGATTGCCAAATCGCGCTATATGACGGATGGTCAGATTAGTTTGCCGCTGGTGATTCGTACCGCTAATGGGGCCGGCTCTCGATTTGGTGCCCAGCACTCACAGGCTGTTGAAAACTGGGCGATGGCTATTCCCGGTATTAAAGTGATTGCGCCGGCTTTTCCCGCCGATGTGAAAGGTTTAATTGCGGCAGCGGTTCGTGACCCAGATCCTGTGATTATTTTTGAACAAAAATCGCTCTACGCATTTAAGGGCGAAGTGCCCGACGGGGAGTGTATTGAAGAAATTGGCAAAGCCAAAGTATTGCGGCGAGGTAAAGATTGCACCATTGTGGCCTTAGCCTTGATGGTGCATCGGGCGTTGGCCGCGGCTGAGATATTAGAGCGAGACTACGGTATTTCTTGCACAGTGGTGGATGTGCGAAGCCTCGTGCCCTTGGATACACAGACGATTTTGGCTGAGGTTGCGTTGACGGGGCGCTTAGTCACGATTGAGGAAAATCCGCGTCTGTGTGGTTGGGGCGCTGAAATTGCCTCTATTGTGGCTGATGAGATTTTCTGGGAATTGGATGGCCCTATTATTCGTATTACTACCCCTCACATCCCTTTGCCTTCTGCTGATTTATTAGAAGACAATGCGATTCCTTCGGTAGAGCGAGTGGTGCGCGAAATTCGACAGAAAATTGATTGATCTTCATTGGGACCCCTCCATGGCTCGCGTTACTAAAAAGGTTCATGCAATGAGCGTCTTTATTACTCGTTTACGCTTTGCCATGGCGTTGGGGTTCGCCACTTTAGTGAGCTTTGGTGCGCAGGCCATTGATCACATTTTGGTGAACGGTAAAATCATTACCGTCGATTCACAATTTGCCATTGTCCCGGCGCTGGCCATTGAGGCCGGTCGCATTGTGGCGACCGGTAGTAATGCCAAGATCCGTGCCTTGGCAGGGCCTCAAACATCCGTGATTGACCTGAAAGGCAAAACCGTTATACCGGGTTTGATTGATAACCATGCCCATTGGATCCGTGCCGCAGAGCATAATGAATTGCGCTTTGATGGTGTGGTTTCACGGGCAAAGGCTTGGCAGATGCTTGTCGATCGGGTCAAGCAAGTCAAGGCCGGTCAGTGGGTGGTGGTGTTGGGGGGGTGGTCTGAGCAACAGTTCTTAGATAGCACACGGGGGTTTTCTTTAAAAGAGTTGGACCAACTCGCCCCGCAGATTCCGGTCGTGATTCAGGCGATCTATAACCACAGTTATTTGAATACTGCAGCATTAAAGGCCAGTGGTATTGATGCCAATACGCCCAATCCGCCGAACGGCGTTATAGAAAAAGACGCTTTAGGCCAACCCACCGGTTTAGTGTCTGGTGCGGGTGGGGTTGCTTTCGTGGCCGCTAAAATCCCGCTCTTTCCTGAAACAGAGTGGTTAGCCAATACCGAGGCGCTCACCCATTATTTAAACAGTATCGGGATCACAGCGTGGTTGGATGCCGGTGGGCGCGGGATGGGGGATCAGCACTACACGCCCTTTAAGTTACTAGCCGAACGGGGTCAATTGCCTGTGCGCGCTTTCTGGACCGTGATTCGTCAACCCTCGACGGCTAAACAAGTCGATGGGGTTTTGGAAGAAATTGAACGATTGAAACCTTTTCAGGGCAATGACTTCTTTAACAATCTCGGTTGGGGAGAAACCTTATTTGCTCCCGTGACGAGTCAATTGCTTCGCCCGCAAAAGTCCTTTGGTGAGGAGGGCATATTACAGATGACGCGAGTGGCGAGTGCCTTGGCGCGACGAGGTATTTTTGCTAACTCGCATGTCGAAATGAACGGTCCTATAGACCAGTTTTTAACGGCCTATGAAAGTGTCAATGCGGTGACTCCGATTCGCACTTTGCGGTGGGCTTTTTCTCATCTGGATCAAGTGGATGAAAAACAGTTGGAGCGTATGAAGCGCTTAGGAATGACTGCGATGATACATAGTCGCCCTCTGATTCAAGGCGCGTTGATGCATGAAGCCCACGGGAACCTTGCTTGGGATATGCCACCGTTTCGAAAGGTTCAAGACAGTGGCATTATGTGGGGTCTGGGCTCTGATGCGACTGCTGTGACGACCTCGAATCCCTTTTATACCTTGTCTTTCGCGGTGACGGGAAAAATGATTGGAGGCCGACATGTGAATCGGCAGTCGATTAGTCGTGATGAGGCGCTCATTGCGCACACTCGTAGTAACGCTTTCATTCTTTTTCAAGAGGCTAATTTAGGTTCATTAGCCCCAGGAAAATATGCCGATCTTTTGGTATTGGATCGCGATTATCTGACGGTGCCTATGGACCAGATTCAGTTAATTAAACCCTTGATGACAATGGTGGGAGGGAAAATTGTCTATCAACGCTAACTACCTTTATCAATCCGAAAAGTTGCGCTTTTCTTGCTCACAGTGCGAATCCTGTAGAGGGTGGTTGTTGGCTGTGTTGATGGCTTTTTTTGCGGCCCCCATGGTGACTATTGCCGGAGTGGATATTGTTTTTCATCATGGCAAGATTGTGACCGTCGATGGTCGTTTCCGGGTCGTAGAGGCTTTGGCGATCGAGGGGGAACGTATTGTTGCCGTGGGAAGTAATAAGGACGTTTTAAAGTTGGCGGGGCCTCAGACGGAGCGTGTGGATCTTAAAGGCCGCACGGTCATTCCGGGGTTGATGGACAATCATGCGCATTTTGCTCGTGGCTCGCAGCACTGGTTGCTTGAAGTGCGTTGGGATGGGGTCACTTCTCGGGCCCAAGCGGTGTCGATGTTGCGTGAGCGAGTAAGCAAGGTGAAGCCTGGGCAATGGATCGCCGTATTAGGGGGCTGGTCTTACGATCAATTTACCGATAGCCAGGCCCCTTTTACTAAAGCGGAATTAGATGGCATTGCGCCGCAAAACCCGCTCGCCTTGCAATTAATTTATGTCAACGGCGTTGTTAATACCGAGGCGGTTAAGGCGCTTGGATTAAATCAAACGCAGGCTGCGATTGCCGGTGTCAAAGTCCAACGTGATGAAAAGGCGGAGGCCACCGGGCTTATCGAGGGCGGAGGGGTCGCGAGTTTTTACCGCAATCGCATCCCGATGGGGGATTTGAATGCTCAGATTGAAAATGTCCGGGCCCATTTACAGGCTTTAAACGCGATGGGGTTAACGACATCAACCGATTGGGGGGGCTACGGGTTTAGTGAACAGTGGTACGAACCTTTTCAAATGTTAGAAAAACGTCATGAATTATCGATGCGGGTGTTTCATGGCACTTGGTACAACACGAACAGCGCCCAGGATGTGGCGATTACCGTTGAAAAAATACAGGACTTAAAACCGTTTCAAGGTAGTGACTACATGGATCGTATTGGATTTGGAGAAACGGTGCTATTGGGTCTTCACGATAATCCAGGAGTGGCCTCCAGTGTGTCGTCAGAAAATTTAGCCTTGTGGGGGAAGGTGGTGCAGGCCGTTGCCCAGCGCTCGATGAGTTTTTCTGTGCATGCCAATCAACGGGAAACCATTCAGTCCTTTTTGGGGGAGATTGAGCGAATCAATCAAGTGAAACCCATTAGGCCTCTTCGTTGGTCTTTCGCGCACGTGCGTCAATTAAAGTCGGAGGACTTTGTAAGAATGCGCGCCCTCGGTATGGGAGCCTTGGTGCATAGTCAGGCGAATATTTCTGGTGTGATGCTACAAAAAGTGTATGGTAACGACGCGCTGGATCAACCGCCGTTGCGCTTAATACAAAATAGTGGTCTTGCTTGGGGCTTGGGTTCTGACTCCAATGGAGCGGCGCCTTCCAATCCTTTTTACACGCTGGGATGGGCGGTCACGGGTAAGATGCTGGGGGGAAAGCGCGTGCTTCGTCAAACGATTACCCGAGAAGAAGCGTTGATTGCGCATACCCGCTCGAACGCTTATTTTGTATTTCGTGAGTCTTATTTAGGCTCATTGGAGCCAGGTAAGTATGCGGATTTATTAGTGCTGGATCGAGATTATCTTTCGATCCCTGCCGATGACATTATGAAGATTAAGCCATTGATGACAATGGTGGGTGGAAAGCGAGTTTTTCAATCCCCTTTGTTGCATTAAGTTAATTCATTGAATCAAGCCCCCAGATTCGGGTCAGCAATTTTTTATCAGGAGAGTTTTTGATGGACGTTATCATGCCGCAATTGGGTGAAACCGTGACCGAAGGGACTGTGACAAAGTGGTATAAAAAAGTCGGTGATGCCGTGAAGGTGGATGAGGTTTTATTCGATGTCGAAACCGATAAGGTCAGCACTGAAATCCCCTCCTCGGTAGCCGGTATTCTGGAGGAGATTCGTATCGAGTCGGGTGTCACTGCGAAGGTGGGGGTATGCTTGGCTGTTATCAAAGAAGCCGGCGATGCTGCCAAGCCCTCAGTCCCTGTGGTGAACCCGCTCAAGGCCGTGCAAGTGTCTTCCGTGGCCCCTGCTGCATCGGGAACCGCACTGACACCACCTGACCTCACGCTTAAATCCAATGCCGCCCTTCGCTTGTCTCCCGTGGTGCGGCGCTTGGCGGCAGAGCATCAGTTGGATCTTTCTTTGATTAAAGGCACTGGCCGTGACGCACGTATCACGCGCGAGGATGTCATGCTGTTTCTGGCTGAGAAAACTCAGTCAACGTCTCATCAAAATAGCGTATCAAAAAAGGCAGATGCATCGGTGTGCGCTGTCACTTCATCGTTAAGTTCCGCGCTTGTGAGTCCTTCGGTCGTCACTTTCGGTGGAGAAGGCGGATCAGCCAATATTCCTCAAACGGCCCTTCGTCGTCGCATTGCCCAGAATATGACGCAGTCTTGGACGACTGTGCCCCATGTTTTTCAGATGGTAGAAGCGGATTTTTATCAAATCGATCGAGCTCGACACGCGGTCGCAGACGAATGGAAGGCGCGAGAGGGTTTTATACTGACTTATTTGCCTTTTGTGATGCGGGCCTTGTCGATTGCGTTGGCTAAATTCCCCAAGCTTAATGCCAGCTTTAACGGCGATAGCCTGACGGTATGGAAACAAATTAATATTGGTGTGGCGGTGGATTTGAATTTTGAGGGGTTGATGGTGCCGGTGGTGAAAGATGTGCCGATGAAATCACTCACAAAAATAGCGCGTGAGGTCGTTGATCTAGCCACTAGGGCAAGAGCTGGCAAATTAAGGCCCGATGATTTAAGTGGGGGGACTTATACGTTGTCTAATAATGGTTCGTTGGGCACCCATATGACCACCCCCATTATCAATACGCCGCAGGTAGCGATTTTATCAACCGATAGCGTTCGTAAAAAACCCGTGGTTATTCAATCTCCCGAGGGGGATAGCATCGGTATTCGGCCGATAGGCACGTTGGGTCAAAGTTTGGATCATCGTGCGGTGGACGGAGCCTATGGTGGGGCTTTTTTAAGTGAGCTTAAAAAAATTATTGAAACTCGCGATTGGTTGCAAGATTTGCAGTCCTAATTTTTTTGGGTATTCGGATTAACTGGTGGATAGTGACCACTAATAAAGTTGTTTTATCAATTTCGCTCTCCGGATTTTCGAGCCGGTGTAGAGGTGATTGAAATCAATCCCGCTTACACGAGCGTGATTGGCGCAGTTAATTACGCACAAGATTGAACAGGGGGCAACACTAAAGGTTTGCTCCCTGCTATCGGCGGGCAACTCCGAGCTGCAAGGGTAATTGGTGCAGCCGTTCGAAGCCTGTACGGGTCACACGAATTAATTCGCCGACTTGGACGCCCGCGCGGGAGCCACAACCCTTAATAGCCTCTTCGCGTGTGGTGACATTGGGTTGCACGACAATGGTCATATTTTCTTCTAGACACAGGGAAGGAATCGGTCCTGCAGGGCGACTGTGGCTACCGAGTATGGGCTGGAAATAGCCTCCCCCAAAGCCATGAATGAGGTCATCGCAGGTTGTGAATCCTTCCGCCTCGATGAGGGCTGAGGCTTGCAATAGGCTTTGCATCGTCGCCCCATGACGAACTTGCTGCAAAATGGCCTCAAATACGGATTGTGCGGTGGCTTGTAGTTTTTGATACAGCGCGGTGGGTTCTTGTTGAACGTAAAAAGTGCGTAAAACCTGTCCTGCATAATCCCACCAAAAGGCTGAAATTTCACAAAATACCACATCGGTATTTTTTACTTTTCTGCTGGATGGATACTGAGGGGGCACATATAAGTGGGGGGCTTGCATATCCGTGACCCCAATATAACGGATCATGGAGGTGCCACCGTGGGAAAGATAGGCGCTATCGACCAAAGCGCCCAATTCTCGCTCATCCATCCCGACTTGAATCTGATCGAATAGGGCTTGAACCCCCGCATCACTAAAGGCGGCGCCGATTTTTAACCAGTCGATCTCTTCTTCACTTTTTATCATGCGTGCACGAACATAATCGGCTTCTAGACTAATCATTTCAAATTGTTGTGCTAAGCGCAGGTATTTGCCAGGCACCAGGGGGCCGATGAGTCCAACGCGTCGTGCGCCGCGGGCTTTTAACACTTCAATGGTTTTCTCAATTCCGCGATGTTCCCCCCATTGCACTTGTACCCCTCGGGCTATTTTAGTGGCCAGTGGTACGTGATTAAACCATTCGACATACATGGTGAGTGGTTCATTGCGCTTAAAGATGAGATAAGCTTCATTGGTGCCCGGCCACGCCGTGGCCCACTGAACGGCATTGCCGGCGCGGTGATCTGTGATGACGAGGAGGTAGTCGCAATCGTGACGTTCCATCATGGCTTCTAAGAGCTGATGCCGTCGATTGTATTCGGCATCAGAAAATCGCGGGTATTCGGGCTTTACGATGTCTAATAAGTGGGGTTGAAGAGATAAGCGGGAGCGGGAGGAGGAGTAGGAGGCAGTCATCGTCTGATAATCAACAAAAAGAATCGGTAAGCGTTGGAAAGGGGTATGCTAATCAAACGATGTCAGTCGTTTTTGAATAAAATTATAGACCGACACCCTTAAGCACATTGGATCTATAGCGCTCACCCGAGCCAGAACCGAGCGCAAAGACTTCATTTAATTGGGCGATGTCCTTGGGGGCCAAGGTTAAATCTATAGCAGCTATATTTTGTTCTAACTTTTGAGCCTGATTGGTTCCGGGTATGGGTACAATGCCATCCCATTGAGCGAGAATCCACGCTAAGGCCAATTGCGCTGGAGCGATTTCATAGCGCTGGGCCATTAAGGTCAGTTCGCTCACTAAAGCCAGATTCTTGGGTAAATGTTCGGCGCTAAAGCGAGGGTGGACCCGTCGACGATCGTCCAAGGCCATGTCTTGTAAACTTTTAATTTGGCCGGTTAATAACCCGCGCGCTAATGGGGCGTAGGCGATGTAACCTATTCCGAGTTCCTTGCAAGCGGGAATGATATCTTTCTCAACATCCCGAAACCACAAGGAGTATTCGGTTTGTAAGGCTGTTAACGGATGTTCGGCGTGGGCACGACGTAGCGTTTTTACAGAAGCCTCACAAAGCCCAATGAAGCGAACCTTACCCCGAGAAATGAGCTCACTCATAGCGCCCACGGTCTCTTCAATGGGCACATGAGGGTCAACGCGATGGAGAAAGTAAAGGTCGATGACCTCACAGCCTAAACGCTTTAAACTGGCATCGCAGGATTGATGCACATATTGAGGGCGGCCATTGGTTGCTTTTTTGTTATCCGGCAAATCAATATTGCCAAACTTGGTAGCAATCATTGCTTCATTGCGACGTCCTTTGAGTGCTTTGGCTAAGAGCCTTTCATGGCCCCCTTGCCAATAGGCATCGGAACTATCAAAAAAATTAACGCCTACATCCAACGCGCGATGAATAGCGGCATGGAAGTCTTTTTCCAGCAATCCGCCCTCTACCACTTCGGCGGCTCCTCGGCCCATGCTGATTGCAGAAACCTGAGGGCCATTGCGGCCTAATCGTCTGTATTTCATAGGAGATTTAATAGTTAAATGACGGCAACCGACTGAATTTCTAGCATCATGCCAGGGCGTGCAAATTGCGAAACGGTGATCAATGCACTGGCAGGAAAATGCCCACTTTTAAAAATTTCTTTACGCTTTTGTACGAATAAATCCCCATAACGGGGATCATTAATAAAAACAGTCATGGAGACGAGATCCGATAACGAGCCTCCCAATGTGCGTAACGTCTGATCGATGAGTGCGAATATGGCGTCAACTTGTTTTTCAAAATCTCCGCAGATATCGTGACCCTGGGCATCTACCGTTGCGGTTTGTCCGGCCAACCACACGGTTTGACCGCCGCTGACGACGACGGCAGGACTGAAGGCGCGACTTTTTTGAAACGCATTGCCTTGCACATAGTCTACTTTTTTTTCAATCATTCAGACAGTCCATCCCCCAGTGTAACGTTTTCGGAGCTGAGCTTTAATCCCGAATCTTCGGCTTGCAGCAGTAATAGTTGCGAGAAATCTTGATCAAATCCTCGGCCGATCAAAGCTTGAACTCTATCGCGCGCAACGGCTGAGGTGGGCATCGGTACGCCAAGTTCACGTCCTGCACTCAGACCTAAATCGAGATCTTTACGCAATAATTCTGGTGTAAAGGTGACATGGAAATCAAGATTGGACAGCGCAGGCGTTTTATAGGTTGTGAACATAGAACCCATCACGCTTTTATTTAAAAAATCCAAGAATGCATGTCGTTGCATACCGGCTTTTTCAGCCAGCACTGTGATTTCACACAAATTTTGAATCACCACTCCTAGCATCACGTTATGGCAAATTTTAGCGATCCGAGATAACTCTCCTTCACCCACGTAGGAAACGCCGCGGCCGATGGTTTCTAGGTAGGGACGAATCGTGTCAAAGGCGGGTCGAGGCCCGGAGGCGACCACCGTTAGTTTGCCTGCCTTAATCACTTTTGCGTTACCGGATACAGGGGCGGCTAACATATCGATCCCGTGAGACAGTAGGGTCTGGCGAATTTCAGCCGACTCTTCTACCGAAATAGAAGTGCTGTCGACCACCATCTTGGGCTTCCCCCCTTTGGATAGGACCCCTTCAGTGCCAAAAAGCACCTCTTTAACGTCCTTACCCGTAGAGACCATCGTAAAAAGAATGTCACATTGGGCTAAATCGGAGAGCTTATCAACGACTTTAGCTCCTGATTTTTGTAGGGGCTCTGCTTTGGATCGGGTGCGATTCCAAACGGATATATCGCAGCCAGCCAAAGCTAATTTCTCTGCCATAGCATAGCCCATTCGACCAATGCCAATCCAACCAATCTTTTTTCCTTTTAGATTTGCCATATCAAAAATATCCCTTGAGTGAAAGTCGTCCTAAGCGAATAAAAGCTGTATCCATAAGAGTCTCTCTCATTGATACAGACTGAGTATGAAATCACCATCCTCAGTGCCTTCTTAGTGCCTTAAGGGGTGATGTGTTGTAAGCCCAAAATGTGAAAACGACGCAATGAACTATTATCCCACCAAGCAACAATATTGGGTGCGGCTTGTTAACAATTGTGGCTTAAATTCCCATTCGTTTTGGTCCGTAAAATGGGTAAAGGGTTAAGGGTATCCCCACAAAAGTCAAAAATGGATAATAAGTGACTGATTTTATTTGGTAAATTCTCAATTATTGTTGATGGCCTAACCCCTTACATTTTTCTTTTTTGTCACGGAAAACTTTCTTGCACGAAGCCTGATATTTATCTTCCTGCCCACTTTCTGTGATTTATCATTTAGATTTTATGGGTATAGGCCCTTTCGGGTGATACCGGTCTTGTCGTTCGTGATCAATCTGGGCGTGACTTGCTTTCATGGGGGGGATCTTTTTTGGCCTATAATGGCAATTAAAGAGGACGCTCTTACCTTTATCCTTTCATGAGTGATTCGTGAGATGCAATGATAGATAGGTCCCATCCTGCCCGCTCAGATGAGAGGGCGTCTATGAGTGTTTTGAAACGCATGGGTTTGAGGAGAGGTCGTGATGTCATTTCAAGTGCTTTATCCTGATAGTCGCACTGAAAACATGGATATCGAGGAAAAAATTTTCTCTTCCGATACGATCCTACACAATCCCAAACAAAAAACGTTTGCAGACATCGATCCGTCGATGTGGGCCCATTGTGATGCGATCGTGGTGGCTCGTATTCCGATGACAGCGCAGGTGGTTGGTAGCCTCAAAAAATGCCGTCTTATCGTGCGTAATGGGGTGGGCTATGACAATGTTGACTTAGCCGCTTGTGGAAAGGCTGGCATTGCGGTGTGTAATGTTCCCGACTACGGCACGACGGAAGTGGCCGACTCAGCCATTGCCATGATGCTCGCTTTTGCGCGTGGCATTGCTATTTATGACGCAACCTTACGGGACAACCCCACAACCCTTTGGACGCATACGCACAATCGTACGTCGCGTCGCCTTCGGGGGGCGACCTATGGTGTCATTGGTATGGGACGCATTGGCACGGCGAGTGCACTACGGGCAAAAGCGTTTGGTATGGATGTCATTTTTTACGATCCTCATTTGTCGATTGGCGCAGAGTTGTCCTTTGGCTTTAAGCGAGCAGAAACGTTGGATGATCTTTTATCGGTGTCTGACGTCATTAGTATTCATGCGCCTTTAAACCCGCAGACGCAGGGCCTCATCAATGCGCAGACGGTTGCTAAAATGAAGCCCGGTGCCTATCTCATTAGTACGGCCAGAGGTCCGATTTGCGATACGGCCGCTTTATTGGAGGGGCTAAAAACCAATCAACTGTTGGCCGTGGGGTTAGATGTATTGCCACGGGAGCCCGCCGCGCTGAGTGACCCCCTAGTGGCCGCTTGGCATGAAAACGCCCCTTGGATTAAAGGTCGGGTTTTATTGGGACCTCACTCGGGTTTTTTTAGTCCTGATAGTTTGGTCGATTTAAGAAGTAAATCAGCTCAGACGGTTCAATGGTATTTGAGTGAAAAAAAACTCATCAACTGCGTGAATCGTGAATTCCTAGTCGATCCCCGATAGAGGGGGACAATCGCTTTACGCAGGCACAGGCTAGGCTTAGCGCCTTATTGTTTCCTGTACTATTGTATTGAATGAAAAAATGAAAAGAGTCTCGGAGGCGATACAAATGATTAAGCACACGTATGGTTGGATTTTACCCTTAGTGTGGATGGTTACGGGTTTCCCCACTTGGGTGAGCGCGCAAAATTATCCGACACGCTCGGTTCGTTTTATTATTCCGTTTGCGGCCGGTGGCACGATTGATGTGATTGGTCGATTGGTGGGGCCTTCGATGAGTAAAAACTTAGGGCAAGCGATGGTCGTGGAAAATCGACCTGGAGGAGGCACCGTGATTGCCTGTGAAATCGTGGCCCATGCGCCTGCCGATGCCTACACTATTTTGTTAATGGGTCCGAGCTATACGATCAATCTCTTTGCCCGCCCTTTACCCTACGATACAGAGCGTGACTTTACAACGATTGCCCGTTTGGCAGCCAATCCTTTATTGGTGTCCGTGCATCCTTCGCTCCCAGTAAAATCGCCCAAAGAATTAATTGCTCTGGCTCGCTCAAAACCGGGAGAACTCACCTATGCCACTGCCAGTCCCACCGGTTTTCAACGACTGGCAGCTGAGCAATTTAAGCGCTTAGCCGGTATTGATATTGTGAATATCCCTTACCAAGGGGGGGCGCCAGCGACCATAGCCGTATTGGGAGGGCATACCACCATTTTATTAGGGAACCTTTCAGAGGCGACTCCTTTTGTGGCCAGTGGAAAACTTCGGGCCATTGCGGTGACTTCCTTAGAGCGTAGTGATTTTTTGAAAGAAGTGCCCACCTTAAATGAATCCGGATATGCGGGCTATGAGGCGACGAATTGGTTCGGAGCCGTTACGCGTGCGGGTGCACCTAAAGCGGCTATTGAACGGCTCAGTGTGGAATTTAAGCGCGCCTTGGAAACGCAGGAGGCGAAGGCCGGGTTACATAAAAACGGACTTTACAATGCTTATATGAACGTAGAAAAATTTGATGTCTTTTTAAATCAACAGTTTCGTGCGAATGAGAAAACCGTTAAATCAACCGGCATGCGTATGGAGTAGTTAACGGATCGTTAAAAAGAAAAGACGGATGTCGTTTTTGATTTTTTTAAGCGCGTTTGCAATACAAGCATCACGATTGGATGTGCCAGCCAAAGTGAATGGGGCTCCCCGTTAAATCGGTGTGCCAGTAGGACATTGGAATGCAGTGGAGTTTTTTGTGGATGAAGTCGCTTTACCCATGAAGAGGGATTCTTTGCTATGGCGACAAAAGCGGTTGTTAGATGAAAGAGCTCGACAGTGACTCGATCACATTAAAAAATTTCTCATTGGTCAATCCCGCGCACGCACAGCGCTTTGGGTTTGGCTTATAATCACGGGGTTTAGATAAAGCACAAATGGACGTTGTCGTAAAAATAAGCGTAGAAGAAAAGACAGGCAAGATACAAGTGTTGAAAATCTGGGCGGTCGCTGATGTGGGCTTAGCGATTTAACCGCGCCATGTTCGTCAGTCAATCGAAACGGGGTTGGTTTGTCATAAGCCTTAAAAAATGGGGGCCTTAATCGAACCCGTGCAAAGTAAAGATTCGCGAGTAGCAATGCGCTCAGTGCTTTGGTGGGGGTTCGGGTCTCAGGCAATGGCCCTTGTTACGCAGTAGAGTGTTAAAAGCGTTGCAAGAAAGCAAAGTGTAGGTGATCTTGTATTAAGAAGATGGACGCAGGAGGGGAGGCCGTAGTTTCATTGAGATGCATTGATTGCAGAGCGATTTCAGAGCATTCAATTGAAATGAACGATTAAAAAAATATAAAAACTCCGAATTAGATGGGAAAAATGTTACCTTTAAAAAAATATCAATTAAAAACAAATTTAGTCTTACTCGTAGACCCAGAAACCGGTGAGTATTCTCCTAATGGGGTGTTTAAGTTGTTACCTGGTAGTGTTGAGGCGCAGGTCTTAAACGCTTTACGACAAAAGTATGATTGTGTGTGTGTCATGCCTTTTGACTCCAATGGGGAACGCTTTCGCGCCAGGATCGTAGCGCTTAACCCGAAGCTTGTTTTTAATTTAACCGAATGGATCGATGGTGATCGAAGTAAGGATTATCTCATCACCCAGTGTCTTGATAGACTGGGGATTCCTTTTACGGGTAGTGCCATGGCGGGTTTGCGTCTGGCCCGGACTAAAAAACAAGCCAAAGCGGTGGTTGCCGCAATGGGGATTGCAACGCCTACCGATTATTCGTTGCGTCATAGTGCCAATATTACTTATCCCGCCTTTGTAAAGCCGGCTCAAGGGGATGGATCGGACGCCATTAGCAGGAAGTCGCTTGTGCGTAATCAACGACAGTTACTCGCTCAGGTAAAATCTTTGGCGGGGCGACGTCTAGGGCCGACCCTATGTGAGGAGTTTATTGAAGGGCATGATCTTTTTGTTGCCCTGCTGGGCAATGAACCCCAAGTGCTTGCTCCCTTGCAATTGGTTGTCTCGCGCCAATCCCGAGGGGCTCCTTGTTTCGCGACCTCTCATCTAAAACATGATGAGCACTACAAGCGTCATTGGGGTGTGCGTTATGTCAAAGCGCAATTATCCGAAGCGTTGATGTCGGAAATAGAGCAATCGAGTCGATTGATTTTTCATGCGCTTCATTTGCGTGACTATGCCAGAATTGATTATCGATTGACTGAAGAGGGACGATTGGTTTTCATCGAAGTGAACCCCAATCCTGACCTAGGGCGACACACTTTTGGTAGAAATCTGTGTTTTGCAGATGTGCAATACACGGATTTAATTCATGCCATTGTCGATGCGGCAGTCAAAAGAGAAGGTATTGAGAATTTTACCTAGCACTAGGAATGTAAAAAAACTACGGTTGGG
>CAITMU010000132.1 GCA_903893565.1 uncultured beta proteobacterium
CCATCGCGCAGGTAAATGGTATTTGATGCACTTACTTTCCCAGGGTGTCTTGGTAGTGGAGCGCTGCTAAGGAAGGGGGTGAACTGATGGGCTGGTTTGCTTTGGTGTGTGTAGTGGCTTTTCATGATCAAAAAGCTATATTTCACAAGCAATTGAATGCTGGGGTTAATCCTGGATCACTAATAGCCGGAGTTTTGCCTTTTTTGCGCCAATTTAATGACTGCTTGTGGGGCTGCTTTCGGCCAGAAGCGGTCATTTCAAGCATTAAAAATATTTGATTTAAAACAAAGTGGGGTGCTTCAATTGCGAATAGAGTGATCAGTTATGAATACACTATTAAATATCCTTCCAGGATTTCATGTTAGCCCGCCGGGAGTTGAACGTAAAATCCTTCGCAAGGCACCCGTTTTGCTTGCGCTGGGTAGTCTTCTTATTTTCCTCCCATCGCTGCTAGTAAGAATGCCTGTTTTTTATGTCTATTTTCAAATTTCAGCGCCATCTATCAAGTTAATAGACATCTTGGGATTGGGCACTTTGATTGTCTATTGGCTGGCAATTTTTACGGTCACAATTGGTGCATTTCTAGTGAAGCTGATGAAGGGGCCTGCTTATGTGGCAGATCCATACCCAATGGAAGATGTTGAGTTGGTTGGTTCCAAGGTTGTTCTGGATTAATCAACTTACAATATATAATAATATATAATGAAAGACATCATCAATAAAGGAAATTAATGAAGACAGCACATGATCTAGTTGCTGCAGCTAAAGCTGCGATCAATGAAGTGAGCTTGGCGGATGCCCAAGTAGCCATTCAGAATTCTGATGTATTACTCGATGTTAGGGAAGCAGACGAATATATAAATGGCCATATCCCTGGGGCTATTCACATTTCAAGAGGGCTACTGGAATTTAAGTTAAGCAACGATCCTGAGTTGAGTGCGCGTAGTTTAAAAATAGTTCTATATTGTAAAAATAGTGGGAGAGCCGCATTGGCTTCTAAAGTTTTACATGAGATGGGTTATTTGCATGTTCAGTCAATCGCGGGTGGATTTGATGCGTGGGCTGAGGCGGGTAATCCTGTGGCCAAACCAGAGCCTATTAAGTTTGAATAGATCCTTAAGGCTTTACTAACCATTGATTATTGAGGCGGGAGTTACTTATGAGCGGTGATGTATCTGTCAGATTGGTACAGCAATCGGATTATAAGTTTGCGATTTTTTACAACGAAGAAAAAGATCTATTTTATGGCGATGAGCCACCTCCACTGGGAAAATCAGATGGTGCCGCTCCATCGCAGCTATTGATTGCTGCAGTAGCAAACTGCCTATCAGATTCATTTCTTTTTGCTTTGAGGAAATTTAAACAGGATCCTGGCCCAATTGAGACTAAAGCTAGTTGCGATATAGGCCGTAATGAGCAAAATCGTTTGCGTGTCCTATCAATACAAGTTGAAATACATATTGGTGTTCCAGGCGAGGCGCTGGAGAACCTAGGGAAACGCAGATTTATTCACCCCTCATGACAACCTAAGCATGTTATCAAACGTTATTCACTTATCAACCCCAATCGAGATAAATGATGACCAGCGCAATCAATCCACAACTTAGTTTTGCTCAGGTCGAATATGCCAACAAGAAAAAGCTCACCCGCAGAGACCGCTTTTTAGCCAGCATGGAAACGGTGGTTCCGTGGGATCGGATTGTGGCTGTGATTGAGCCCTACTATCCTACGAGCGGCAAACGGGGTCGCCCACCAATTGGTTTGTCAAGAATGCTGCGCATGTACTTCATTCAGCAATGGTATAGCTTAGCCGATGAAGCGGTCGAAGATGCTCTCTACGATAGCTGCGCCTTACGCGACTTTTGTGGCATTAACCTTGCCAAAGAGTCTGTACCCGATGCCACTACCTTAATGGGCTTTCGGCATTTACTTGAAGAAAATGCATTGCCTGGGGCCATCCTCAAAGAAGTGAACAATCTTCTCAAGGAGAAGAGCTTACTCATGAGCCAAGGCACACTCATTGATGCCACCTTGATTGCCGCTCCCAGCTCAACCAAGAATGAAAAACATGAACGCGATCCCGAAATGCATCAAACCAAGAAAGGCAATCAATGGCATTTTGGTATGAAAGCCCACATTGGTGTAGATGATGAATCTGGTTTGGTCCACACCGTCATTAGCACTGCGGCCAACATCAGTGACATTAGCCAGTTAGATAAGTTACTTCACGGAGATGAAAAACGGGTCGGTGCTGATGCGGGCTATGTAGGCGCCCTCAAGCGGGAGGCTGTGCAACAAAAATTGGAGGTGATGCCCAATGCCGTACGTTGGTATATCGCCAAGCGCAGAAAACCTATACGGCAAATGACGGAAGGCTGGCAAAAAGATTTGGCTTTAGCCTTTGAAAAACTCAAGGCGCGCATCAGAGCCATTGTGGAGCACCCCTTCCATGTCGTGAAGAACATCTTCAAACACAAGAAGGCGCGCTACAAGGGGATGATGAAAAACGATGCACAGCTTAATACGCTGTTTGCACTGAGTAACTTGTATATGGCCAGAGGGAAGTTGCGCCCATAAGCAGCGAAAAGTAGTAAATCGGCAGTAAATAGCCTGATACAGGCTACTCAGAGAGTGCTAAACAACACCAAATCTTATAAAAATCAGACTGTCTTCGTAAAAATTAAATATGGGAATATTTTTGCGGCGCTCTTCAGGCTAATTTTGATTTAATCTGTGCTTCCCTAGATCGAGTCCTGGCGCAGTTTCAAGACTTTTGTACAGTATCTTCAAGTGTGAGTGCTGGGATTCCTGTAAATGTTCGCGTGATGGACATTCTGGGAACGCAATTACATCCGGCGTTGTAGTCCATTACCTTAATTGCAGTCAAAATTATAGTATTACGAAAGGCTCTGCAATTAATTTATCAAAGGGAGTCAATAAAATGAAAATGTGGATCGAACTATTTGGATCTTTTGCGGGCCAGTTAAGTTTGGCTGTTATCTTATTTATGATTGGGATGGCTATTTTCTTTATTAGGCTATTTGTTAAAAAGAGTGCTGAGGGCGCATAGTATTTCATTCATCGCGGTCTAATGATTGATTTTTTACACGCTAGAACCTCTTTTGAGCTATAAAATCAATCTTATAGCTCTGGTTTAATTATCTGGAGTTCCTTCGTGATGAATAACTAGCAAGGTTTATTAATACAAGAGGAAAAAATGAGTTTTCTTAGTGCGCTACGTAATTTATTTATAGAGTCAAGCCATGAGTCAATTCCAGAAGATGCTGTATTGGTGGACGTTCGCTCTCCTGGAGAGGTTTCTCGTGGCGGAATACTTGGAGCGCTAAATATTCCTTTGGCAGAAATAGCCAAAAAATCAACTCACTTTTTGCCCGAGAAGGAAAAGCCAACAGTCGTATTCTGTGCATCAGGAATGCGCTCAGCGTCGGCTCGCAGAACCCTCATTTCCCTTGGCTACATTAAAGTTATTAATGGCGGCGGAATTAGCTCTCTTGCCAAAAGAATTGGCGGCCGGATAAACTAAGTGCTTTAACCCCTTTGGGCGGTTAGTCACAAGACCTATATGCGACTCTGCTATCTGGGGTCCTACTCTAAAACGTGCTTTTAGAGGGGCTGTCAATTAATTCCTGCAATAAGAATGACGTTTAAAACGACAAAACCAGTAATCGGGTATAGAATTTGAGCCATGTCACCTCGAAGCAAAACACTCGTTCTATTGATATGCCTCTTCATGATCGCATTCAAAGTGGCCGCTTCGAGTATTTTTATTCAAGCCGCAATTGAGCGGGCAGAACTTGCAGGAAGTTATAGCAATGCTTCAATGTCACAGCAAGCACATAATAGCTCTGATTCAGCTGACGACAAAGAGCAGGTTCATACCATGTATCTGATGAGCCATGTGACTGCAAATATTAGCGATGTTGGGGTTGTTATTTTTCTTCCGCCAATAACCACTCATATATTTGCTCCAGCAAATGAAGTTTTGTTTACGCAAAACTATCCAGACTCAGCATTTAAACCACCCAAAGCTAGCGCCTAATTTACTTGGTTGGGATTGGTCTAAATAAGATCAATCCTATTGATAGCTTGGCTGAGCCTATTCAGCCGTATTTGGGAAATTTCACCATGCTTAAGTTTGTAAAAATATTGCCATTGGCATTGTTGGTTTTATTTGTATCTGCCTGTAGTAGCGTTAAGTTAGATGATGCTAATAGTGTTGCTACTGTCAATGCTGGCGGCTCAATGTCTTACGATCCAATCAGCGATCCTAAGTCTAGCGTTTATGGCAAGCGTTCAATCTACTTTGAATTTGATAGTTACACCATAGATCCAAAATATGCCTCTACTATCTCTGCCCATGCTTCGTACTTGAAAGCATTTCAAAAGCAAAAGGCTTCTGTGATTATTCAAGGCAATACAGATGATCGTGGAACCGCTGAGTACAACTTAGCCCTGGGTCAAAAACGATCAGAGGCTATAAAGAAGGCCTTAATTAGTCAGGGCGTAAGCGAACCCCAGCTTGAGGCCGTGAGCTTTGGTAAAGAAAAGCCAGAAAATCCAGCGCAGACAGAGGAGGCATTTAAAGAAAATCGTCGCGCTGATTTTGTCTATAAATAATTTAAATAGGTTTCCAATGAACTATATATATAAATTTGGTTTTGTGGGGATTGTTCTCCTAAGTGGCTGCGCAACAAATATTGCGCCCAATAACCCAGTACAAGTTGCCAAATCTCCATCGCCAATGACGGCGCTAGCGCCAGTTCATTCTGGTGCTGTGGCTAAGCGTCTCAATGACTGTATTGTTAACAGTAATCAAGGTGCTGATGCATTGTTAGTCGATAGCCAGATCATTGCTGTCACAAGAGGCAACCCTCATGCTAAAGCCCTCTTTAGCTCTCCCGATAAATTAACGGATCAACAAGCTAAGGCATTAGCCAATTACTTGCTTGAAGCCAATTCTTGTCGTCCTATTGCGCTAGAGGGATTAAGTCCTGAGATGACTTCGATGTATCAGGAGTTCTTCAAAAAAATAGATGGCGTTTATGCAGATCTCATTTCTAAAAAGATCACTATCGGAGTTGCTAATCAAGAAAGGCAATTACTGATTCAAGATGCTCACATGAAGCGTCTAGCTATTCAATCTAAAAAGAATTAGTGCGATAGATTTATGGCTAGATATAAATTTATTTGTGGTTCTTGTA
>CAITMU010000133.1 GCA_903893565.1 uncultured beta proteobacterium
AAAGAAAAGATTCACCTTTACCACGTCTTCTACACTCACAAAATCTCGTCGCTGCTCTCCATCAACATAACCACCACTACCTGTAAATAATTTCACTCGAGCATTTTTTTGATACTGATTAAAAAAATGAAACGCCACTGAAGCCATTCGCCCTTTATGCTGCTCCCGTGCCCCATAGACATTAAAGTATCTGAGCCCCACCACCTGCGAAACTAATTGATGGGCGCGAACGTATTGGTCGAATAAGAATTTCGAATAGCCATACACATTTAAAGGCTTCTCGTGCTCCAAGGACTCGGCAAAAAGGGCTGGCTCACCATAGGTGGCTGCGGAAGAGGCGTAGATAAAGGCAATGCCTTGGCTCTGACAATAGTCAAATAAATCACGAGAATAACGGTAGTTATTCTCCATCATAAAACGCCCATTGGATTCCGTCGTATCGGAACAGGCCCCCTGATGCAATATCGCCTTAATGGGCTGCTTTCGCGGTTGGTTTAAGCGTGCATGCCGTATAAGATCAATAAACTCCTGCTTATCCCAGTAATCCGTAATCTGACAATCGGCGAGATTAACAAAACGATCACCGTGCGTGAGATCATCCACCGCAATCACATCGGTGATTCCCCGTTGATTTAATCCTTTGATTATATTCGATCCAATAAAACCGGCAGCCCCAGTCACAATATAAGTCATCATCTTTACTCGCTTACGGTCTTTTTCATGGGAGCTGTATCCAAGAGTTCTTCAGCACTAACCACGGCGGTCCCAAACTTTGCCACCACAATGCCAGCGGCCTGATTGGCGAGCGCCACCCCCGCCTCCCAGTCCATGCCAGTGGCCAGCGCCACACCGAGAGTGGCAATCACCGTATCACCCGCACCCGAGACGTCATACACTTCCCGCGCCTGGGCCGGCACATGCCAATGTTCAGATCCACGGTACAAGGTCATTCCCTCTTCGCTGCGTGTAACCAGCAACGCCTCCAATCGCAAAGCCTTTCGAAGCTTTTGCGCACGCGCAGTCAAATCCTTTTCATCCTTAGGCTTTCCTGCCACTTGGCGAAACTCCGACATATTCGGCGTTAAAATACTCGCCCCTCGGTAGCGCGAATAGTCCTCCCCTTTGGGGTCGACTAAAATAATTTTTTTTAATGCACGTGCCGCTGTAATCATGTTCTGAATGTGAGTCAGTCCCCCTTTGCCGTAATCGGAAAGAATGACCACATCGTGCTGCTCCAATAACGCCTGATATTCGTTCATGAGTGTCGCCAACACTTCACCCGTCGGGGGCGCCTCAAAATCGACTCGTAACAATTGTTGGGCTCGACCAATCACCCGTAGCTTCACCGTGGTCGCGACCGACCGATCCCGAAGTAAGCGTAGTCGCACGCCCCCTTTTTTTAGCAAACTTTCTAATTGTTTTGCGGCCTCATCCCGGCCTACTACCGACAAAAGCGTCGCCTTGGCACCCAGGGCTGCGACGTTACGCGCAACGTTTGCAGCCCCTCCTGGGCGCTCCTCCGACCGATCCACCCGCACCACCGGTACCGGCGCTTCCGGTGAGATACGATCAACATGACCAAACCAGTAACGGTCCAGCATCACGTCCCCCACCACGAGAACGCGCGCTTTTGAAAACCGCGATTTTGAGACCTTAAGTGCTTTCATGCATTTGCCTATCGATGTGTTGAAGCATGGCCCTAGGGTCCTTCGCCTGAGTAATGGGTCGCCCTATCACCAAGTAGTGCGCCCCCGCCTGTAGGGCCGCTTGCGGGGTCATAATGCGCTTTTGATCATCACTGCCCCCCTCCGCCAATCGGATACCTGGGGTCACTAAACAAAATGAGGGACCACAGGCCTGCCCTAAGACGGTAGCCTCTTGTGCCGAACACACCACCCCATCAAGCCCTGCGGATTGCGCTAAAAGCGCTAACCGCAATACGGCCGCCTGCGGGTCGCCCTCCATCCCCACCTCTTTTAAGTCCGTTGCAGCCAAACTGGTCAATACCGTCACGGCGACGAGTAGTGGGGGCCGTTTTTCAACCGTCATCGCCTCGCGAGCCGCTTGCATCATTGCCCTGCCGCCACTGGCATGCACATTCACCATCCACACCCCCAGTTGCGCGGCCGCCCGACAGGCCATGGAGACGGTATGAGGAATATCATGAAATTTAAGGTCTAGAAACACCTCAAAGCCTTTTTTTCTTAAAGCCTCCACAACGGCAGGACCACTGGCCGTAAAAAGCTCCTTACCCACTTTGACCCGGCACAACGCGGGATCCAGCAAAGCGGCTATCGCCAAGGCATCGCGCGCGTGAGAGTAGTCGAGGGCTACAATAATTTTTGGATTTTTCAAACTGGCATTCCCTTTTCTTCCGTTCGACGAGGTGAATAGGTCTCCCAAGCCGCGCAGGCGGGACAATTCCAGTAGAACTGTCTAGCCCGAAAACCGCATTGATCACATTTATACATCGCTAGAGTGCGCGTATGCTGATGCACTAAGGATTTAGCCAATTCTAAATCCTGTCGCTTATCAGGCGGCATTTCGAATAACTGCGCCTCATAAAGCTTATCCAGTCCCAAAAGAGTCGGAGTGCGCCGCACATGATCGCGCACCAACACAAACGCACTCTCCGCCCCCAGCGTTTCCAGGGCGCCCTCAAACACGGTATTTAATAAATCATGGCAAGGGTATTTTGCCAAATACCCCGTTAATAAGGTCACCCCTTCCTGCGCCCGATCCAACTGCTTAAAGGTGCGATAAAGACGCTCAGCCGCCAACGCCAAAAAATCCGGGTTCTGTGTCTCAATTCGCATCCACGCCTCGATGGCCAGATCCCGGTGACCTTGTGATAACTCTAAGTCCCCCAACAATAAATTCGCCCTTACACACAAGCGGTGATGCCCTAAAGCCTTTTCTAGATAAGGTCTAGCGGCCTCAGCGCGGGTCTGCATAATCTCACTACTAGCCAACTCACAATAAAAATTAGCCACTTCTTTTTGAAACGATTGCCGGGTCAGCTTCTCTAGTTTTTCGGCAATCAAAATCGCCTTATTCCAGTCTTTTTCCTGCTCGTAGATTTCAAGCAAAAATTTGAGCGCAGGCTCTGCATGTAAGCCAGAATCGAGTTTTAAAAACAAGGTCTCGGCGCGGTCTAATAAACCGGCTTTTAGGAAATCTTGTGCTAACTCAAATAAAGCGAGTGTTTTTTCTACTTGCGCTAAATCATCCCGTTCCACCAGATTTTGATGCATACGGATCGCGCGCTCAATCTCTCCCCGACGTCGAAAAAGACTACCGAGAGCAAAATGCAATTCGATCGTCTGAGGATCAACCCGCACCACCTCGATAAACGCTTCGATCGCTTTGTCGGGCTGCTCATTGAGTAAGAAATTAAGCCCTTTGAAATAAGAACTGGGCAGCACCCGCGATTCGTGTAACAAGTGCCGAATATCGATACGCGCAGCCATCCACCCTAGCAGAAAAAAAAGAGGCAGACTGAGTAACCACCAATATTCAATTTCCATAAGAGGCGCTTAAGGGGCAAATAATACGAATCAGGCGATTAAACACCGTCAACCGGTGCCCGGGACGATGGATCGATGGAATGAAGCTTAGCCATTTGAAGTTCTTTTTTAAGCTGACTTAACAGTCTTTTTTGCCTAAATACGTAGGTCAAGCTAGCCATGACACCAGCGAAAGCGCCCAAACAAAACGTGACCAGTAAGACAAAAACCAAAGGGGCTTGCCACTCCAAACCCAGATAATAACGCACCGTCACTAGATCGGTGTTTTTCAACGCGAAACTCAACGCCCACAAAAACATAATAAAACGAAAAGTCCAATTAAAATATTTCATTGTGTGAGCCGTTGCAAGCATCAAAAATCAAAAAAAAAGCATGGCCTTTCGACCATGCCATTGTAGCCATAACGCCTATTGGCATGAGGGCAGATCCGACTTACTTCTGAACGTCCACACGTTCACGCAATTCTTTACCCGCCTTAAAATGAGGCACATTTTTTTCAGGCACCTGCACCTTCTCACCGGACTTCGGATTGCGTCCAGTGCGAGGCGGGCGGTAATTTAAACCAAAGCTACCAAACCCGCGGATTTCAATGCGCTGCCCCTCAGACAAGCTCTTACTCATCGCATCTAAAATCATTTTCACCGCAAGTTCGGCATCCTTCGCAACCAACTGAGGAAAACGCGTCGCAAGCTTGGCAATTAACTCCGACTTTGTCATAAGCCTATCCTCTTACTCTTTGGTGTTAGCGGTATCAAACTTGGCTTTAAGTAATGCACCCAGATTGGTAGTCCCCGTGCTAGCGGATTTACTATCGGTAGTGATTTTCTCCATCTGAGCGGACTCATCAGCCAAATCCTTGGCCTTGATCGAGAGGTTAATCGAGCGATTTTTGCGATCGATATTAATCACCATCGCAGTCACCGAATCGCCTTCCTTCAGATGCACACGAATGTCTTCCACACGATCACGGGCCACTTCGGAGGCACGTAAATAACCTTCCACTTCACCGGCCAACTGAATCACAGCCCCCTTCGCATCAAGGGACTTAACCGTGCCTTGAACGATCGAGTTCTTGTCATTGGTGGCAACGTAATTGGTGAAGGGGTCTCCATCCATCTGTTTCACACCGAGTGAAATACGCTCGCGCTCAACGTCGATGGCCAAAACCACGGCCTCAACCTCGTCGCCTTTTTTGTAGTTCCGCACCGCTTCTTCACCGGGCAAACTCCAAGAAAGATCGGACAAGTGCACCAAACCATCAATGCTACCGGTTAGGCCCACAAAAATACCGAAATCGGTAATGGATTTAATTTGACCACGAACTTTCTCGCCCTTCTTGTGGTTCATGGAGAACTCTTCCCAAGGATTAGCCATGCACTGCTTCATGCCTAAGGAGATACGACGACGCTCTTCGTCAATCTCAAGCACCATGACTTCAACCTCATCACCTAACTGCACCACTTTTGAGGGATGCACGTTCTTATTGGTCCAATCCATTTCTGAGACGTGTACCAAACCTTCAATACCGGTCTCAATTTCCACAAACGCGCCGTAATCGGTGAGGTTTGAAACTTTACCGAATAAACGAGTGCTCGTGGGGTAACGACGACCCAATCCCACCCACGGATCTTCGCCCAACTGCTTCATGCCCAAGGAGACACGATTTTTTTCTTGATCAAATTTGAGTACTTTGGCCTGCACTTCATCACCCACGGTGAGCACTTCGCTCGGGTGTTTAACGCGCCTCCAGGCCAAGTCAGTAATGTGCAGCAATCCATCAATACCACCCAAGTCCACAAACGCGCCGTAGTCGGTAATATTTTTAACGACCCCTTTAACGATTGCGCCTTCTTTCAAGTTTTCGAGTAACTTTTGACGCTCTTCACCCTGGGTGACTTCGAGCACCGCACGACGTGAAACGACAACGTTGTTACGCTTACGATCTAATTTGATGACTTTAAAGTCCATCGCTTTGTTTTCATACGGGGTGGTGTCTTTGACAGGCCGAATATCGACCAACGAACCCGGCAAGAAGGCGCGGATACCGTTGACCATCACGGTTAAACCGCCTTTAACTTTACCATTGACCATCCCTTGAACAATGCGACCCTTATCCAACGCATCTTCCAAATCAAGCCATGAGGCCAAACGCTTGGCCTTATCACGTGACAAACGGGTTTCACCAAAGCCATTTTCTAACGACTCAATGGCAACACTGATAAAGTCCCCCACCTTGGCGTCCATCACACCGCCATCGGTCATAAATTCTTCTGTAGGAATATAACTTTCCGACTTCAAACCTGCATTGACAACGACAAAGTTGTCATCGATGCGAACCACTTCCGCAGTGATGACTTCGCCAATACGCATTTCCTTGCGTGATAGGCTTTCTTCAAATAGCGCTGCAAAACTTTCTGCGCCTTCGATGTTAGTTTCAATATTCATTGTTTTTAAAAGTTCACTAAAATGCCCGTCTACAGCGATAACGGGGTTGATGGATCAAACCATGGAGAGGCAATGGATCCCCACGGCACCGGTTTTTAATACATAATTTAAAATGACTGATTAACGATTACTTTGACTACCAACCACTTGAGCCACTGCTAGAACCCGTACGGCTAAAGCCGCACCACTTCTATGTACCGCATCTACGCACCACTTCTTAATCCACGTCGACATTAACTCAGCCCACGACTTCGGATCCCAGCCGCTTCACACAACAACAACACCTTTTCCACCGACTCTACGACAGATAGTTGAGTCGTATCGACTTCAATGGCATCAGCAAACCGCTGCAAAGGGGCAACTGCCCGTTCGCTATCGCGCTGATCCCGTAACGTCAATTCCAGCAAAAGGGAGTCGATGTTAGCATCTAATCCCTTGCTTTTCAACTGCTTATAGCGTCTTAGGGCTCGCGCTTCTACGCTGGCAGTGAGAAAAATTTTAAGCTTTGCTGCCGGAAAAACGACCGATCCCATGTCGCGCCCATCGGCCACCAGACCCGGGCTTTTACAAAAATCTCGCTGCCATTGCAATACCGCCTGCCGCACCCCTGGGTGTGCTGCTACGCGGGAGGCTGCCGCCCCCATGGGCTCTGTGCGAATGGCATCGGTGACGTCCTCATCGGCCCAAAAAACTCTCTCATTAATAAAAGAAATTTTAATATTCAATGACATAGCCGCTATTGCTGATTCCTGGTCAAGGTCTAAACCAGTCCTCGAGGCCGCCAATCCAATCACCCGATAAATCGCCCCACTGTCTAAATAATGAAGACCCAGCTGTAAAGCCACTGCCATCGCCACCGTCCCCTTGCCAGAGGCCGAGGGACCATCGATGGCAATAACCGGGGCATCTTTAGGAATCTTGCGTTCACTCTGAACCATATGGCTCTGCTCCCTCATCATTAGAACTGACGGCTACAGAGGGCGCCCAACACCTTGAAATACTCCGGAAACGTCTTCTTCACGCAATCCGGGTCCAGAATCTCCACACGAACGCCGGCCA
>CAITMU010000134.1 GCA_903893565.1 uncultured beta proteobacterium
CCAGCGGCGCAATGTCGTTATCGACACACCCAGGGCTTTTGCTGCATCACCAATGGCTACAAATCTTTCCATAATGGATAGTATAAATTAGGTTTGAATATATTTTAAGCTAACTGCTTGTAACCCTTAGCCTCCCCCTGTCCCCTGCGCGAGCACCCTAAACAAAACCCTTAGCGGATTGAACCGCTTGCAACGCGAAATGGGCCGTGACTTGGATTGAGGAAAGCACAGGGCGACCCCATTCTCGTTCCAAGTCTGGCAAAATCTCACAAGTGGGCAATTGAGAGCAGCCAATAAACAAAGCCTCACAGTCCTCCCGCATGGTTTGACGTGCCATTTGGGCCACCTGAGCCGAACTAATCATGCCCAGCTCATCGGTATTTTGCGCATAAAAACTGTTAAAAGAAAGAACCTCTACGCCGCCTTCTGCCAGAAAGGCTTTTAATTGCACATTCACCCCCTCAAGATACGGGGTCACCAGCGCGATTTTTTTAATCCCTTTTTCCTGCAAGGCCTGCACCATCGAATGGGCCGTCGTGACCACATTTTTACGGGTTATTTTAGCCAAATTCTGTTGCAACGCCGCATCCCCAGCGGGGCCCGAAATGAAGCCTGCGGCCGTACAGCCATAGGCCACCACATCAATCTGCGGTTGATCAAACACGGGCGCCAACCGAAGCGCCTCATTGAGATATTCCGGCAAAGTGCGCGCGTCCAGCAAACCCTTGCCTCGAGGAATCCGTTGAGTCACGCAACCTGAACCGGCAGGCAACCAATACAAGAGCTCTTTTTCCATCGTTGTATTATTGTTCGGTACCATCAAACCCACTTGCAGCGCTTGATTCATTGCTTCATCTCCTCGGCTCATTAAGATGTAATCGTCTTATGCTATGCTCTGTCCATAATAACGCCTTCTACAAAAAAATACACGGAGTGAGGATTCTCATGAAACAACAGGGACTCAAAATCCTAGTGACTGCAGGCACTATTTGGCTCTGCCTATTAAACCCCTTAGCGGCACAAACATGGCCCACACGGCCCGTACGGGTCATCGTAGGGTTTCCGGCAGGCGGGGGCATTGATGTCGTGGCCCGATTACTCTCGGTGCGCCTGGCCGACAGCATTGGTCAATCGGTCATCGTCGATAACCGACCCGGCGCTAACGGAATTGTGGCCACTGATTTAGTGGCTAAAGCCAATCCGGATGGCCATACCCTACTCATCGGCACTACGGGCAACCTTAGTGTTAACACCGCACTCATCCCCAACTTACCATTTAATGTGGAGCGCGACTTTGCTCCCATTATGCAAACTTCCTCTGTGCCTTTCTTACTGTATATGAATCCCAAAATTCCGGTACAATCTGTAGAAGAATTAATCGCTTTGATTAAAGCGCAACCAGGGAAAATTAATTTTTATTCTTCCGGTAACGGCAGCCTTCCCCATTTGACGGGAGAGCTCTTAAATACCATGGTCTCCATGCATGCCATCCATGTCCCCTACAAAGGCAGCGCTCCCGGGTTTAATGATTTAATCGGCGGACAAGTTCAATTTGGATTTGATGCCGTCCCGATTGGCCTTCAACACGTGAAAGCCGGTCGCGTCCGGGCGTTAGCAACCACGGGCCCCAAACGCCTGAGCTTTTTACCTGAGGTCGCTGCCGTCAACGAATCGATCAAAGGCTTCGAAGTAGTCAATTGGTATGGCATGGTGGCTCCGGTGGCCACCCCCAAACGCGTCATAGAAAGGCTTTACCATGAATTCATTAAAGCCATGAACCACGCAGAGACCCGTGACAAGCTCATTGCTCAAGGAACGGACCCGGTACCCAGTGACCCTCAAAGTTTTAAATTGTTCATCCAATCAGAAACCCTCAAGTGGGGCAAAGTCATCCAACAAGCGCACATTGTTATGAACTAGCGTTGCCGCGGTGAGCCTTACCCCATAGAAGGTACAGGTTGATCGTCCCTCACGGCGCAGATGCGCTGAACATAGCGAGGTCTGGGGGACTTTTCAAAAATATCCTCATAAGCCACCACTCGACAAAAGCCTCGAACACAATCGAGCAACTCTCCAGCGCGCAACAAAAAATCGGGATTACTCGGGCGTCCCAACTCCTGTTGCCCCTGGGCAAACGTCTCGTAAATAAAAATCGCCCCGGGTTCCAAGGCATTGATGAGATGAGGTAACAATGGCCTAAATAAATAATGGGTCACCACAATGCCTCCAAAGCGCTGCTGCCCAAAAGGCCAAGCAGCGCCCTCCAAGTCAACGACTTGTGTCTTTATTCCGTAGATCCCCGCCAATAACGAAAGACGGCTTGCATCACGATCCACCGCCAACACCGCATGACCACGACCGGCAAAATATCGACTGTGCCTGCCTCCTCCACAGGCCACATCCAACACAGTGGCACTCGGTGCCAAGAGCGATGCGAAACGACACACCCAGGCTGATGGCTCACTGTCAGCGGCTAAAGGCGTCGATGCCCTGACATCGATTGACATCAGACCACACGAAAATTTTTAAACTGCCAAGGATCCGATTCATCCACATCTTCAGGAAAAGGATGGTGTCGCCCTTTCAGCGGACTCCACTCAGTGTATTTACCACCGACTTCACCCAAGTACGGGTTGGCCACTTCCAAGACCCGACGAAAATCCAAGTCATCGGGATCTAAAATACCAGACTGCGGATTTTCCATCGCCCACACCACAGCGCCCAAAACACCGGCAGCCACCTGAATGCTGGTGGCATTATTAAAGGGGGCGAGTTGCCGGGCTTGCTGGATGCTGACTCGTGAACCATACCAATAGGCCCCGCGTGCATGCCCCATCAACAAAGCACCCAGTTCATCTGTCCCATCAACAATCTCGTCCAAGAAAATTCGTTTTTTTTCAGGTAATTCCCAATTCTTCCCGGCCAACTCATGTATAGAAGAAACCGTGTCATCACACGGATGATAAGCGTAGTGACAAGTCGGACGGTAAACCACCTTATCTTGCTCTCGTACGGTCAAATAATCAGAAACGGAAATCGCCTCACCGTGAGTGATCAAAAAACCCTGGAAAGGTCCCTCATTAGGGGTCCAAGATCTGACTCTTACCGAGGCTCCAGGGCGATTCAGGTAGATACCCGCATCGCACCCATACGGGTGACGGGAGCCATCGATAGGGAAATGTCTTTCATGAGTACCCCAACCGAGTTCACAAGGTTGCGAGCCCTCGCCCACAAACCCATCGACAGACCAAGTATTCACAAACTCATGGCGTTTTTTTCCAGGATTCGCCACTTGGGTGTCACGCTCAGAGCAATGGATCACCTTCACCCCTAACTTCATCGCCAGCTCGGCCCAGCGTTCTCGACTTTTGGGAATATCCGCCTTGCGATGCAAATCACGAGCAATATTCACCAAGCCTTGCTTCACCCAGTGCGAAATCAATCCTGGATTGGCACCATGCGTGGGAATGACCGTAGGGCCTCGCTGTGTGTATTTATTTCTCAGCGCAATCACATCTTCTCGTAGACCGTAATTGGAGCGATGTGAAGCCGACACCGTAGGGTCTGTATATCCGCCCAACCACGGTTCAATACAGGTATCCAAATACATACAGCCTTTTTCGATGCAATACTCAATGAGCGCGACACTAGACACATCGACTGCCAAATTAAGTAAAAAATCCCCCTCCGTAATTAACGGATCCAGACACTCCCGATAATTATCCCGAGTCAGGGGTTGCACCACGAACCTAATACCGAAGTGTGCTGCCTCTTCTCGACCGCGCTCATCCCCAGTCAGAATCATGATCCGATCACTGGGCATATCGATATGCCTGAGGAGCAAGGGCAGCGTGCCCTGGCCCACAGAGCCAAAACCTACAAAGACCAGTCTGCCAGGAAACTTAACGTATTTAGTATCAACCATTGCATAAACATCCTTGTCTTTGCCACAAACGGCGCGAAGTTTAGCACTTTCTGATGAAAACACCATCAGTTATTGCAAATCAAATTTTAATCCCCTCACGATCGGTCATCAGATTGGGTTTTTTTGGCGATCGATCAGGGGTTTGTATAAAATAGTCTTTCTCGTATCGCACTGGCGTTGGGTGATTTCAACCCTCCCAGTCCCCGATTCTTCTCAGTCTTAATATGGAAGGCCTTTGACCTATGACACGTGAATCCGCTATCTCCGAGGTCACTCGATTATTCGATGAGGGACTTTTTATCGAAACGTTGGCACGCCGCGTCGCCATTCGTAGCGAAAGTCAGATTCCAGAGTCTCGCCCCTTTCTGGACGCTTATCTGAATAGTGAAATATTACCGGCCTTTAACAAAATGGGCTTTACCACCGAGATTCTCGACAACCCGGTCGAAGCGGTCGGCCCAGTGTTGCTGGCTGAGCGCATCGAATCGGCTCAACTACCCACCATTTTAATGTACGGGCATGGGGATGTCATCCGCGGCCTGGAAGATCAGTGGCGGCCTGGAATCCACCCTTGGATACTCAAACAAGAGGGGGATCGTTATTACGGTCGCGGAACCGCTGACAATAAAGGCCAACATAGTGTCAATATGGCGGCCCTAGAAACCGTCATCGCGCAAAGAGGACGGTTGGGTTTTAATGTCAAATTCATGCTCGAGACGGGAGAAGAATTAAGCTCACCGGGACTACGAGAATTCTGTGAAATTCACCGCGAAAGACTCAAAGCCGACGTACTCATTGCCTCGGATGGTCCTCGACTATCGGCCAAACGTCCCACCGTGTATCTGGGTTCTCGTGGCTGTATGAATATCAATTTAACGGTGGAGTTAAGACAAGGTGCCCACCACTCCGGCAACTGGGGCGGATTATTATCTAACCCTGGGATCGTTCTGTCTCATGCTTTAGCCAGCATTGTCAGTCGCCAGGGCAAGGTCTTAGTGCGTGAACTCTTGCCCGATTATATTCCTGAATCGATTCAAAACGCCTTGATCGATTGTCAACCCACCCCCGAACCTGATGAGCCGCAGATTGATCCCGAATGGGGCGAGCCAGGCTTAAGTGCTGCCGAAAAACTCTATGCATGGAACACCTTTGAAATTCTCGCATTTCGCACCGGTAACCCTGAAAATCCTGTTAACGCGATTCCTGGCCTGGCAATGGCGACCTGTCAGATCCGATTTGTGGCAGGCACGGATGCCACCCGTTTTATTCCCATTTTGCGTCAACATTTAGATCAACAGGGATTTGAATCCGTAAAACTGAGTATGGCGCGAAAAAGTTTCATGCAAGCCACCCGTCTCGATCCCGATAATGCCTGGGTGCGCTGGGCCAGTGCATCCATTGAAAAAACCACCGGAACAAAACCAGCGATCCTTCCCAATATCGGCGGCTCACTACCCAACGATTGTTTCGCTGAAACACTGGGACTACCCACCCTTTGGATACCGCACTCTTATGCGGGTTGCTCACAGCACGCACCGAATGAACACGCCTTAGGTTCCATCCTACGCGAAGGGTTACAAATGATGACCGGGCTTTTCTGGGATTTGGCTGAAGAAGGGGCCCCGCTTGAGACTTAACCCCTTTAGCCCCTGCCCCAGTGCCCATAACGCTGCTTAAAAAAACAATAGGAACAGACCGTTGATTCCTTGGTTAGAGGAGCACTCGCCCTTCCCCCCCGTGAGCCAAGCGTTAAGTGAACCCAATGGTTTGCTGGCCGCGGGTGGCGACCTATCATTAAATCGACTGATCCAAGCCTACCAATCCGGTATCTTCCCATGGTTTTCTCAAAACGAGCCCCTTTTATGGTGGAGCCCCAATCCACGTATGGTATTAAAACCCAGCGAATTTAAACTCTCTCGCTCGTTGAGAAAAAAAATCCAACAACAAAAATTTAATATTCGTATTGATACCCACTTTACCGAGGTGATGCTCGCTTGCTCCCAACCCCGTAACGGACACATCGGCACTTGGATCGATGAAGCCATGATACGGGCCTATTCACAATTACATCAACACGGATTAGCCCATTCAGTGGAGACTTGGATTGACGGACAATTAGCGGGTGGACTCTATGGAGTGAGTATCGGGCGAATGTTTTTTGGGGAATCCATGTTTACACGCCAACCCGATGCCTCCAAAATTGCGCTCGCGCACTTAGCCCGACAACTTCACCGTTGGGGATTTAGACAAATTGACTGTCAGATGAAAACTCCCCATTTAAGCTCACTCGGTGCCCAAGAGATCGACAGAACACAATTTCTCACCGAGCTAAAAGAATTGGTAAACTGTGACCCTCCGCCGAGTTGGCAATTTGACGATGACTTATTTAACTGACTTCCCCCTTTCTGTATTGCAGTTTTATACCACTGCCCCCTATGAGTGCAGTTACTTGCCTCAACGCATGGCTCGCTCACAGGTGGCAACCCCAGGGCACCTCATCGATACCAACGTTTATGCAGAACTGGTTCGATCGGGCTTTCGCCGTAGCGGGGCTTTTACCTATCGTCCCCTTTGCGATCAATGCCAGGCCTGTGTACCCGTGCGCATTGCGGCTCAAGCATTCAAACCCAACCGCACACAGCGGCGCTGCCAAAAAAAACATACTTTTCTGAGCACGCATCTCCTAGATTTAACTGACATCGCTGAACATTACGAGCTTTATCTTCGCTACCAAGCACGTCGCCATAGCGGCGGGGGTATGGATCACGACAGCCGTGATCAATATAAGCAGTTTTTACTGCACAGTAATGTCAATACTAAACTGGTTGAATTTCGAGAAGAAGGTATACTAAGGATGGTGAGCCTTATCGATTTTTTACCTGACGGACTGTCCTCGGTCTACACTTTTTTTGAGCCAGACCAAGTCGGCCGTAGCTTCGGAACCTACAATGTATTATGGCAGATTGCATTGTGCCAACAATTACAACTGCCCTATGTCTATTTAGGTTATTGGATTCAAAATAGCCAAAAAATGGCCTATAAGATTCAATTCCAACCCCTTCAGAGCTTGCGACACGGTCAATGGCAAACCCACAGCCTGTGAAACAAACCCTTGTGCGTCATCCTCGCTTCAGCCTACCCCCCCTGCGACCTCTCACCCCGCTTACCGCATTAGGCCGGCTCACTTGATGAATGAAACCTCAGACAACAGCCAGGCAATCCAGGCCGTGGATGCCCTTTTGCCACAAACCCAATGCCGTCAATGCGGGTATGCGGCGTGCCTGCCTTATGCCACGGCCATCATTCAACAAGGGGTCGCGATCAACCGCTGTCCTCCAGGCGGGGCTTTGCTGATTAATCAATTAGCACACCTCTTAGCGCGACAGCCCCTGCCCCTCGATACCGAATGTGGGATCACTAAACCCCTCCAGACTGCGGTCATTGACGAGGCATGGTGCATTGGTTGCACCCTGTGTATCAAGGCGTGCCCAGTCGATGCTATTGTGGGGGCAGCCAAACGCATGCATACCGTGATTCAAGACGCCTGCACGGGTTGTGAACTTTGTGTCCCTGCCTGCCCGGTCGATTGCATTCAAATGATACCGATCACCCCTGCTCCCGATTCAGCGAGCCTTCAATGGAAGGCTCAAATGGCACGGCAACATTTCCACGCTCGTAACCGACGCCTACAAAATCAAAAAGCCCCACTAGAGCCAACCGCCCAACCCTCTACACCGCCCCTTTTACTTGAGCATGAGAAAAAACGTTTGGCTATTGAAAAAGCCTTGTCCACCGCAAGGCAGCGGATAAAACAAAAGCTTAACCCGTCCCTCGGTTCTATTTAGTCCGTTCTGAGGAATTTTTCCTTCCCTTCACCTTGAACTTTCTATGAACCCTGCGAAACGACAAACCATTTTTGAGCGCTTCCATGCAGCCAACCCCGACCCCAAAGGGGAATTGGAATTTAGCTCTGCGTTTGAATTACTCATTGCCGTCATTTTGTCGGCGCAAGCCACCGATAAAAGTGTGAATGCCGCCACAAAAAAACTGTATGCCAAAGCCAATACCCCAGAAAAAATCCTCAAATTAGGTCTCATAGGACTGGAGCGCTATATTCAATCGATTGGCCTTTACCACACCAAAGCTAAAAATATTCTGGCCACCTGCGAGCGACTCATTACGCAACACCAATCCCAAGTCCCTCAAAACCGAGACAGTCTAGAAGCCTTACCGGGGGTAGGTAGGAAAACGGCTAATGTGGTGTTGAATATTGCTTTTGGGGAACCCACGATTGCCGTCGATACACACCTTTTTAGAATTAGCAATCGAACGGGCTTAGCTCCAGGTAAAACTCCCCTAGAGGTCGAACAACGATTGCTAAAGTTTATCCCCCCAGCATTTCTCATGAAAGCGCACCACTGGTTAATCCTTCATGGCCGCTACACCTGCATGGCCCGACAACCTCAGTGCTCCCGTTGCCTCATTAACGACTTATGTGAGTTTCGTGGAAAAACCTCTCTATCCACAGCCAACTAAAGAGGAAAAAACGAGCAGAGTCGGCGTTGCTGGGTTAAGAGAAGCATTTTTTCTGCGCCCAGAGGGCTAACCACAAAGACCTGTCTTAAGGCAGGCTATGAGACAGAAAAAAAGATAAAAAAAACCCAAGCTTCAGTGTAATACCAAAGCTTGGGTTTTAAATAAAAAACCGTTATCTAAATCGCTGGTAACCGTAAACCACCAACGATTGTTGAGAAGCAAAATAAGCGGCAACATTTTCAATATCTTCTTCGGTGAGCGCTTTTGCCATCGGCATCATCACCGGTGCATTACGCTCTCCAGAACGATAGGCTTTCAATGACTTAACGATGTAATCCTCATGCTGACCTGCTAATTTAGGAAATTCTGCGCTAGCGCTATTGCCGTCCTGACCGTGGCAGGCGGCACACACGGCTTTCACTTTTTCCTTGCCCGCTGCGGCATTAGCGGCCACAGCCACAGGAGAACCCATGACAAAAGTAATGAATGCTACAAAAAAACCGACTGTTAAATTTTTCATTCCGATGCTCTCCGACTTAGTGCTTAGCCACTAAAGTATTCACGGTGCTGTAATAGGCCGCCAAATCAGCCATATCTTGGTCTGACAAAGACATCGCGATTGCCTTCATACCGCTGTGTTTACGCGTGCCATCCCGGTAACTTTGCAAAGCCTTAACGATATAGGCGGCATGTTGCCCACCAATCTTAGGAACGCTGTAGACCTCAGGAAAAACGGTTTTATAGCCTTCGATCCCATGACAGCCAATGCACATGGCGTTCTTTTTGGCGCCTTTTTCCACTTCGCCCTTAGGCGCTTCTGCCCAAACGGCAGATGGGAAGCCCATGGCAATAAGTAAAACGATCCATCCTATCCGTCCTGAAAAAACTGGGGGAGCTGCTTGCGCTTTCATTTTTAAGATTCCTGCCGTTCGGTCGTAGAAATTTTGCTTAAAAAACAACTGCTGTGATTATACCCGAAATTTACACTCTTTTTATGATCCCTTTAATTGTTATTATTTTTAATAAACAATCCGCATTATTTATGCTTTCTGTTTAAACGCCTTGGCTTGCGTTGAAGGTTCGCTTTTTACGCTTCCTTCGCCTTCGATCACGATATACTCTAGCAGGTTAAAAAAATGATGCTCGTTAAGCTTTTTTAACCTACCTCTTAAAATACCCCTACCTCCCCCCTCCCCCTTCATTTCCCTTTCAGAATATGGCCAATCGACTCACCCGAATTTACACGCGCACCGGAGATGATGGACAAACCGGGCTATCAAACGGTTCTCGTCTGGCAAAAGACGCCCCGCGCGTACACGCGATGGGCTCGGTTGATGAACTCAATAGCGCCATCGGTCTACTCTTAACCGAGCCCTTACCGGATGCCATCAACCAATGCCTGACTCAGATCCAAAACAACCTATTCGATCTGGGCGGAGAATTAAGCCTTCCGGGTCACGCGATACTAACGGATCAACATATCGAGCAATTAGAATCACAGCTTGACCATTTCAATGCCGACTTACCCGCACTCAAAGATTTTATCTTGCCAGGCGGATCGCGCGCGGCCGCTCTAGCGCACATGGCCAGAACCATCTGCCGACGTGCCGAAAGAGACCTCGTCACCTTAGCCCGCGAAGAATCGATCGATGCGCTAGCCGGTCCTTTTCTTAACCGGCTGTCTGATCTTTTATTTGTACTGTCTCGAGTCCTCAATCGCCATGCTGGGGGACAAGATGTGCTCTGGGAATTAAAAAAACCACCTGCTAAAGCCTGCTAAATTAACTCCGTATCCTCATGCGCGTAGGCTGGCGTACAAACGCATAATACCTTCAACACCATCTCCCCCTCGCAGGCAATCTGGTGCGCGCTGCCCGGGGGAATACAAATCGTATCGCCCGTATAGACCTTAAAAGTGGCCTCATCCAACCACATCGAGCCCGAGCCTTGCGTAATATGATAAATTTCTTCACTGACATGATGCCGATGAAGTCGCGTCTTTTGCCCGGGTTCGATCAGGGCTTCAGCCACACTTTGGGCACAATTGCCATGGGTCAAGGGGTGCATCAGTTCACGAATTTGTGAACCGTCCTTAGTGGTAAAAGCTGCCACTTCGGCATACGCACTTTTAATCGGTAAGGACATCAAACCCCTCCACAAAATAAAGTACTCCGATTGTAGCGTGTGGCACCGGCCTCGTTGGGTGGATTTCGCCCTCGAACAGAAGTAAAACTAAGCCCCTATCCATCATTTGACCCCAAATGGCACTTTTTTGGGGCAAGCGACCCACTTCATGCCCTTCAACGGTTCACAAAAATAATACAAACCTCTGTTTTTAAATGATATTTAATGAAATATTGCGCTAGACAATTGATTTCATATCAGCTAAATTGACAACTCGATGCTCGTTCCACTGCCGGGGCATCTTACAAAATATATTCAATATAAAATTATCTTGAAGGAGTCCTTAATGAACCGTCTGTCTGGCCTTTTCATCACCATCATCACCAGTCTCGCACTGACCGGTATAGCGAGTGCGCAAGAAGGCGGCACACTTAAAAAAATACAAGCCACCGGTGTCATCAAAATCGGTAGCCGTGAAGCCTCAATCCCTTTTTCCTACATGGACGACAATCAACAGACCATTGGTTATGGCGTTGATATCTGCCTCAAAGTGGCAGATGAGGTTAAAAAAGCCTTAAAAATGCCTAACCTTAAAGTGGAATTTGTACCGGTCACCTCACAGACACGGATTCCGGTATTAACCGGTGGCAATATCGATCTGGAGTGCGGATCAACCACCAATAGCATTGAACGTCAAAAACAAGTCAGTTTTGCGCCGACTTACTTTTTAACCGGCACCAAGATTGTGGTTAAAAAAAGCTCTGGCATAAAAAAATATGAGGATCTCAAAGGTAAAACGGTCGTCTTTACCTCTGGCACCACCAATGAACGTGCCATGAAAGCCTACAATGATGATAAAAAATTAGACATCAATTTCATCCCTTCCAAAGATCACGCCGAATCATTCCTCGCAGTTGAAACCGGACGTGCCGTGGCCTTCCCCATGGACGACATTATTCTCTACAGTCTTAAAGCCAGCGCTAAAAACCCTAACGACTTTGAAATCATCGGCCCGTTTATCTCGGACGACCCCTATGGGATTATGATGCGTAAAGATGATGCCGAATTTAAAAAACTGGTTGACAGCGTTGTCACCGGTTTATACAAAAGCGGCGAGATCGAAAAGATTTATCACAAATGGTTTGAATCAAAAATCCCCCCTAAAGGAATTAACCTTAATCTTCCGATCTCAGAGCCTTTGAAAGAAGTTTTCAAAAAACCGAATGATACCGGTGTCGATTCCTGCGGTAGGATGAAGTGCTAATTTATCCACGGTAAATATCCCAAAACGGGGGACTGGCTATTGTTCCCCGTTTTTCATTATTTTCTTGTTTTTTTAGAATAAAACCTTATGGACTTTAGTTTTTTACACCAAGTCCCGTTTTCCGGTGGTGGCTTATACATCGACTGGGTCTATTCGGGACTCAAGTGGACACTGCTCGTCTCGATACTGTCTTGGATAATCGCCTTTAGCGTGGGTTCTGTCATGGGGGTGCTACGCACCAGCCCCGTTTCATGGCTCAATAAACCGGCGACCCTTTATGTTGAAATTTTTCGTAACATACCGCTTTTAGTACAAATGTTCATTTGGTATTTTGTCCTCCCCGAGATTGTTCCCAAATCGGCGGGCGATTGGCTCAAAACACAAATGCCCATGCCTGAATTTTGCAATGCAGTGCTGTGCCTCGGGATTTACACCGCAGCCCGTGTGGCCGAACAGGTTCGCTCTGGCATTCAATCCATTCCCAAGGGTCAAACGGTCGCTGCACTGGCCATGGGTCTTACCCTGCCCCAAGCCTATCGCCACGTATTGCTGCCGATGGCTTACCGAATCATCATCCCCCCTTTGACGACCGAATTTTTAACCATCTTTAAAAATTCTTCCATTGCGCTGACCATCGGGGTGCTCGAACTCACAGCGCAGGCAAGGCAGATCTCGGAATACACATTCCATACGTTTGAAATTTTTACCATTGCCACTGCGATCTACGCGCTCGTCACGCTATCGATTACTTTTTCCATGCGCTGGTTGGAAAATAAAATCCGGATTCCCGGCTATATCAGCGAAGGAAAACATTAATTCATGTTTACCGATTTCGATTTTGATATTGTTCGTCGCACCCTACCCTATCTTTGGAAAGGGATGCAATTCTCATTAGGCTTAACCTGCCTCGCCATGCTCGGGGGCATCCTTTTAGGGACCTTGTTAGCCCTCATGCGATTATCGCGCTATTCGTTGTTGCGTTATCCTGCTGGCGCCTATGTCAATTTAATCCGCTCCATTCCCCTGATACTCGTGATTTTTTGGTTTTATTTTCTCATTCCCATTGCAGTCAAAAAAATCACAGGCAACCCCTATGCCAGCGGGATTGGGCCTTTTTACTCTGCACTGATTGCCTTCACCTTGTTTGAGGCGGCCTACTACTGCGAAATCATACGAGCCGGCATTCAAAGTGTTTCCCAAGGCCAGGCCAGCGCTGCGTTCGCGTTGGGCATGAATTACTGGCAAGCGAATAAACTGGTCATCTTACCCCAAGCTTTTAGAAACATGCTGCCCGTGCTCCTCACCACGAGCATCATCCTGTTTCAAGATACGTCGCTCGTCTATGTGGTGGGACTCACTGATTTCATGGGAGCCGCCGGCAATGTGGCCCGTCGAGATGGCCGACTGGTTGAAATGTATTTATTTGCTGCGTTGATTTATTTCATACTTTGTTATTCTAGTTCTTATTTTGTTAAACGCCTCCAGGCGAAATACGCCACGGGTCGATAAGGAATTGCACACATGATCCAAATTA
Organism: uncultured beta proteobacterium; assembly: GCA_903893565.1. GTDB lineage: Bacteria > Pseudomonadota > Gammaproteobacteria > Burkholderiales > SG8-41 > UBA5216. The sequence continues at coordinate 13,384 of CAITMU010000134.1, forward strand.
AAAATATCAGCAAATGGTATGGTAATTTCCAAGTCTTAAAAAACTGCTCCACCAGCGTTAAAAAAGGCGAAGTGGTGGTGGTCTGCGGTCCCTCAGGGTCGGGTAAATCGACTCTGATAAAAACCGTTAATGGTCTAGAAGCCTTTCAGCAAGGCGAGATTACGGTGGACAATATTGATGTTGGCAACCCGAATACCGATCTCCCCAAATTACGCGCTCGTATTGGCATGGTATTCCAGAATTTTGAATTATTTCCCCATATGAAAGTCATCGACAATATTAACCTTGCACAGGTTAAAGTACTGAATCGCACACCTGAGGTTGCACAAGAAAAATCGATGTCACTGTTAAAGCGCGTCGGATTAGAGGTGCAAGCCCAAAAATATCCCGGACAACTCTCCGGAGGGCAGCAACAACGGGTGGCTATTGCTCGAGCCCTTGCCATGGACCCCATAGCCATGCTGTTTGACGAACCCACCTCAGCCCTCGACCCAGAGATGATTAACGAAGTACTCGATGTGATGACCGAACTGGCGAAAGAAGGAATGACCATGATGGTGGTCACCCACGAAATGGGGTTTGCCAGTCGGGTCGCCCACCGCGTGATTTTTATGGACGAGGGCGAAATTGCCGAAGATGCGACTAAAGATGATTTTTTCAATCAACCCCGCTCACCTCGAGCCCAACATTTTCTATCGAAGATTTTGCATCATTAATGAAACACTGACTTTGATCAGGCGAGCCTTGCGCTGAACGCCATTAACGCTGGGTCGAATGGATGGTGTTTTACCCCCCCCTCCGCTTTTCTAAAAAAAATAAAGACTGCGTCGACTATGAATCCTTACTTTTTCGCATTGATGGCACTGTCAGGCTTAATCAGCACCCCCAGCATCCATGCTGCCGAACCCCTAAGCGCCTACCCCTCAAAGCCCGTTCACGCAATCGTTGGCTATGCACCAGGTGGGGGCAGCGATATTATGGGGCGACTCATCGCACAAGAATTAAGTAAAAACCTGAATCAAACGTTTGTGGTGGAAAATCGGGCTGGTGCTGCACAAAATGTAGCAGCAGAATACGTGGCCAAGGCAGCCCCAGATGGCTACACGCTTTTTATGAGCTCAGCCGCCCTAGGCATCAACATCAGCCTATATCCGAAAATGAACTATCACCCCATCCACGATTTTTCTCCAATCGCCTTATTTGCGATTAGTCCCAATCTTTTGGTCACTCATCCGTCTTTGCCGACAAAAGATCTCAAAGCTTTTCTCGCGTTTGCTAAGAAAGCCCCACATCCCCTGAACTACTCCTCCTCCGGAAGTGGTAGCACCCAACACCTATCGGGAGAAATGCTCAAAGTCATGACGCAGATTGGTTTTGTGCACGTACCCTACCGAGGGACCTCCCCATCTATCACGGCCCTACTGTCAGGGGAGGTCGAGTTTTCTTTCGCCAACATACCCTCTGCCATCAATTATTTACAAAATAAACGCCTACGAGCACTAGCCATCACGAGTCGTAAGCGATCCACTCTTTTCCCCGATTTACCCACCATGGCAGAGGCGGGAGTACCCCGATTTGAAACCTCCACCTGGTATGGCTTGCTAGGCCCAGCCAACCTACCCGTCGACTTAGTGAATAAATTAAACCACACCGTCAACAGCATTGTGAAAGATCCCAGTGTCAATAAACGACTGGCTCAATTGGGCTCAGATCCGGTAGCCGATACCCCAGCATACTTCGTCAACCATCTTAAAGACGAAATTGAACGCTGGGCGCCCGTGGTTAAGAATTCAGGTGCTAAACCAGAATAAACGCAAAGATTGCTTAACCTTAAACGGGTTAATCGGTGGGTTGTAATTTACCTAGCCTCACCATTTTCGCCCAACGCTCGACATCTAATTTATACCATTCACCAAAGGCGGGTCCAGGACCTGGTATGAGGACCGCCCCCACCGATTCAAGACGCTCTTTCACAGAGTCCGTATTGATGGCATGTAGGACTGCCTGCTCTAATTTCTTGACAGCAAAGGCAGGCGTATTTTTAGGTGCAAAAAAACCAAACCACGTTCCAAAACTAAACCCTGGATATCCTTGTTCGGCAACGGTTAGGATATCGGGCAAAGACTGCGAACGTTGCAAAGAAGTGATCGCCAAAGCCCTCACTTTGCCGCCTTGTAATTGCGGAAGTGCCGAACCCATTACATCGAACAAAACACTCACCCGTTGAGGGATTAAATCAATATACACCGCACCACTGCCTTTGTAAGGAACGTGTGTGGCCACAATGCCTGCGGCCTCCGCGAACAACTCGCCCACTAAATGGCTACCCGTGTTATTGCCTGAAGAACCATAAGTGATTTGCGCTTGTTTATTTTTTGCCGCTACCACTAAATCTTTTATATTTTTATAGGGCGAATCGTTAGAAACCACCATTAAACTGGGGATCGTAGCAACCCCTGCAATCGGAACAAGATCCACACGGGGGTCAAAATTAAGTTTAGACAAACTCACGCTCGTAGCCAGGCTGACAGAGGCAAATAAAAAATTGTGGCCATCGGCCCTAGCCGATTTTGCAATATATTGAGCGCCTACATTCCCCCCCGCACCCGGTTTTAATTCAACCACGACGCTTTGGCCTAAGAATTTACCCATTTCTTGAGCGATCACTCGTCCCAGCACGTCGGCAGAGCCCCCGGCCGCATAGGGCACAACCATATCAACTACACGGGTAGGAAAAGTTTGCGCCTGACTCAATGCACTTTGAAACAACCAGAAAAACAAAAAAAACGCTACGAGAAAAATTCGATTCCGATATTGTTGTTTCAAAAAAGTATAAGAAAATATTGTATTCATCGATGTACAAAAACTAAGCTTTGGATAACGGGCTTAGCTCAAGATCCTTTTTACAAAATGGTTAATAATAATACCCGACCCTACAAGCTTTAGCGTTCACACAAAGAGCCCATTAACGATTGCAAGAACCGCTGGCTATGATTGATTTGATCGAGACTGATAAATTCATTGGGTCGGTGCGCCTGTTGAATCGAACCAGGACCACAAACCACTGTAGGAATGCCAGCACTTTGAAACTGAGAACCTTCGGTTCCATAAGAAACCTTGCCTGTTCCCGATTCACCTGAGTGGGTTTGTGCTAAGGCCACAATAGGGGTATGACTACGGTTGTCTAAGGCTGGGATCTGGGACAACAATTGGATATCAAATCCAGCCTCTTTATAGACCGCACGCATCTCAGGCTCTAGGATATTAACAATATAATCATTCAATTCCTTGATCAATTGATCCGGGTCATCTTGTGGCAAATAACGAAATTCAAAATCAAAACTACACTCATGAGGCACGATATTTAACGCCACCCCCGAATGCAAGACCCCCGTATGTATGGTCGTATAAGACACATCAAAGCCACGATCATAAGGACCCTCATCACGGTGGCGTCGGGCCATACGTTTCAGATACGCCACCACTTCAGCCGCCGCTTCCAGCGCGTTGACACCATGAGGCGCATACGCCGAATGAGCCGCCAATCCTGTCACACGGGCCCGGTAACTTCTTTTTCCTTTGTGGGCAATCACGGGCTTCATCAAAGTCGGCTCTCCTACAATACAACCAGCTGGCTTTAAACCCGTAGATTTTAAATCCGATAAAAGCCGACCCACCCCAATACAGCCCACTTCCTCATCATAGGATAAGGCAAGATGTAAGGGCGCTTTCAAACCGCGTTCTACAAACTGAGGGATCTCATGCAAAGCCACCGCAATAAAACTTTTCATGTCAGAAGTGCCGCGCCCGAAAAGGCAACCGTCACGCTCTACTAACTGAAAAGGATCGCTGTCCCAGACTTGCCCTTGTACGGGCACCACATCCGTGTGACCGGAAAGCACCATCCCTCCCTCGATAGCAGGCCCCAGAGAGACAAATAAATTAGCCTTACGACGATCGTCATCGTAGGTTAAGCGAAAGTCGGCATCATAGGGCCTCAGATATTCCCGCACGAAATCAATGAGATTTAAATTTGAATCTCGACTGATCGTGGGAAAGGCTACTAGGGTGCGAATCATTTCGACACAGCTTGACTGCTCGTTCATGCGCTAAACCCTTTTTGCAAAGTAATCAGAATAGGGTTAACGCTCGACGGTGTCAATCGGTGCTTACCCACACACTGGCACTGACTGGCACTCACAGCGCTTTACCAGAAAATCAAAGTCTTGGTGTTGGTATCTTTCCTACAAGTGGATATTTGCAGCCTTCACCAGACGAGCCCAACGGGCGTAATCTTGTTCGGTATATTGCTTTAATGCCCGTGGCCCCATATCCGCAGTCTCTAGACCTTGTTCAGTAAATCGTCTTTGAATATCCGGGTCTTTCAAGGCCAGTGCCGTTTGTTGACTGAGAATCTCAATCACCCCTTTGGGTGTATGGGCCGGGGCAAACAATCCGTACCACGTCACTAGTTCAAAGCCTGGCACTGTCTCCCCAATGGGCGCTACATCCGGCAACGCTGGCGAACGATGCGTTGAGCCCGTCCCCAATAGATGTAATCTGGCCGCCTTGACATGAGTGAGAACCGTCGGAATACTGCTAAAGGCCAATTGCACCCGCCCTGCCAATAAATCGGTCATCGCTGGCGCCGTACCTTTATACGGGACATGCACCATATTAATACCCGCCAGCGATTTAAATAACTCTCCGCCCAAATGCGGTGAAGTGCCCGTGCCCACAGAAGCGAAATTTAATGATCCGGGTTGAGCCCGGGCCATATCTATCAATGCCTTGACAGAATGAACCCCGAGGCTCGGATGCACTACCAATACCTGAGGACTCATCACAAGCATCGCAATCGGGGCAAAATCACGTTGCGGATCATACGGGACTTTAGGCAACATCAAGGGCGCTAAAAAAGTGCCCCCGCCGGTTCCGAACAAAAGGTTATAGCCATCAGGAGTGGCATGCGCAATCATCTCGCTGCCAATGACCGTTGCCGCCCCAGGACGATTATCCACCACGACTTGCTGGGTCAATAATTGACTTAACTTACCGGCAACCGCCCGTCCCACAAAATCAGTGGGGCCTCCTGCCGGATAGGGCACCACCAAACGAATCGGCCGTGATGGGAAATTTTGCGCAAAACTCACCCCCGCGATCCACAACAACCCCCATAAGAGTTTCTGATTCATGACAACCTCCCTCAAGGTAAACCCCATGACAAAGTTAGCCTACACACTTCAGGTCAACAACGTTTTCCATTTAGCCCTGACTTCGGCCTGCAGCGCTTTACTCGCCTCTGCCACAGCAGGAAAGGTCGTCAGAAAATCATAAGGGCGACACGCATCAATCACCGCCTTCGAGGTCAACGGGGCTTGATAGGCATAGGCAATCGACATAGGGTCATTTTTAGATCCCATTCCCCGTTTAATGATATCAATATCCAGATCAGGGTCCGTGCGGGTGGCGACCGCCCACATGACTTCCTGTAAATTAGACGGGTCAATATCCTCATCCACCACCACGGAGTAGCGCGACATATAAGCGGCCACCCCGCATTGACTTAAAATATGTCCAGCCTGCCGGGCATGGCCTGCATAGCGCTGCTTAATCGACACCACGTTAAACATGCGTGCTCCGCCAATTTCATGGGCCCACACATTTTGCACATCGGGCACCCCTGCCGCTAACAAAGCATCCATGAGGAGCGCCGAGCGCATCACCGCTTTGGAGTAAGAGTAATCATTGGGAGGCTTGGCGGGGGGGCTGCCGACAATGATCGGATTATTTCTAAAATACACTCTTTCTATTTTTACGGCCGGAGCGCTTGCGGCTTTACCCGGGTAATACCCATGAAACTCTCCAAATGGCCCTTCAATCCGCTCATCCCCCGGATAGGCCCAACCCTCGAGCACTAATTCGGCCGCACTCGGGAAAGGCAAGCCCGTTAACTCGCCACGCACAACCGATACGGGTTGACCCAAAATTGCGCCGATATAATTGTATTCACACATCCCGTAAGGCACTTCAATTCCAGAGATAAGATAACCCAAAGGGTCGGCACCGCATACAATCACCACCGGAAAAGGCTTTCCAGCCTTCATGTGTTTTTCATAATGAATGGCACCGTGTTTACCTGGGATCATATCGAGGCCCACACTACTTTGATCGTGCATCATCACCCGATACGTGCCCACATTAATCCAGTCCGTATCAAGATCTCGGGTCACCACCATGCAACCGGTACCGATATAGCGCCCCCCATCTTTTTCATGCCAAAAAGGGGCAGGAAATTGGTTAAGATTAATCGCCCCGGCCGATTGAATATTTTCAAAGACAGGACCTTTTTCCACCACGACCGGGTCGAATTGAGGGGCTTGGGTCTGCCAGTGCTTAGGCATACCACGAAGAGTTTGCACTAATTGAGCATGGCTTCCCATATGGCCTAGTCGCAAAAGACTCGACAATCGAGCAGGACTACTCGTGCTACAGGTAAGGACCCGATAACCCTTGGGATAATCCATAATCTCATCAAATAAAAGGGCGGGAGACCCCTCCTTTTTGACATTTAATTCGCTAATCGCACCCAACTCCAGATGCCAATGAGCCTTGCAAACTTCTTGCAATTCACCCAAATCACGAGCCGTCTCTAGCCACTGACGCAAATCAAGACTATGCGCTAAGGGTTGCGTCATGAGGGCACTCGACGAACAGAGGCTGCGCGTTGAACGGCTTTTATAATTTCAGGGTAGGTGGCACAACGACAAAGGTTCCCCGATAAATAATGCCCGATGTCTTCGTCACTCGGGTCCGGGTTCTCATCCAGTAGCGCACGCACCATCATGATAAAGCCCGGCGTACAATACCCGCACTGAAAGGCGCCACATTCGATAAAAGCCTGCTGCACTTCATCCAACGCTTGCTCATTCGCTTCAATGGTTTGCACTCGCTGCCCATCAGCCAATACCGCAAGAAACAAACACCCCGACACCAACGTTTCATTGACCTTTAACGTGCAACAACCACACAACCCTTGTGCGCAACTCTCACGCGCCCCCGTGAGTCCTTGTGCCTGCAATACTTCGATCAAGGTCTGGTGGTGACCAACGGTTACACGTATCGGTTTGTCATTTAGAAAAATTTCTATCGTACGTTCCGTTTGGCTCATCGTCTTAATCCTCCTGCAGCGGCTGACCGGCATGAATACGCATGCCTCGGAATATAGCCTCAGCGGTTAAAGGCAAATCGGTCAAACGCACTCCGACCGCATCATCAATGGCATTAGCAATGGCCGGTGAGACACCAAAAGTGCCGCTTTCCCCAACACCCTTGGCCCCAAAGGGCCCACTTTGTTCAAAAGCGGACACGGCTTCATTGTGCATGAACTGGGGTAAATCTCGAATCCCCGGAATCTTGTAATCCGCCAAAGAGGCGTTAGTGACTTGCCCTTCATCAAAGTCCATCTTTTCAGATAAAGTAAATCCCATTTGCATGATAGCTGCCCCAGAAATCTGCGTTTTTACAATCTCAGGGTTAATCGGATTACCCACATCCACCAAGTTAATCATTTGGGTGATACGAAACTGACCTGTCTCCGTATCCACCTCAAGCTCTACACCCGTGGCCCCGATCATCCAAAAGGGGGTGGCTTGAAGAGTCTGTCCCTGAGCATCCGGAGACGTATAGGCAGGGATAAAACTGCCCACACCCACCACATTGCCCGCTTGCATGCCGTATTTTCTTTTAAAAAGATCCGCGATCGAAACTTCATTCAAAGTTAATTTGAATTCTACAGCCATAGCCGCAAGTTGATCTCGCGCGTGCTCTGCAGCACGCTTGACGGCATGCCCCATATGATAGGTCGAGCGGGAACCCAAAGTGGCCATATCGTAGGGTGTGACATCGGTATCCGGATGCACCACTTTAATGACGCCCATATCGATATCCAACACTTCGCAAACAATTTGCGCCATCGCAGTATCTGAGCCTTGCCCCATATCCACCGTGCTGGACTGCAACTGACAACTGCCATCGGCGTTGATCACGACGATGGCCATCGAAGTGGTCGGCGCAATACTCGCTTTAAAACCTATGGCCATTCCCCGACCTCGGCGCCAAGTGCCGCTGCCATGATCAAAAGGCTCATCCCAATGCATCAACTGCGCTAATCGCTCCAATACGGGCACTAAGGCGGCATCCCGCATCAGTGTGCCTGTGGCTTGCGGGCGCCCTTCACGTAACACATTTTTACGACGCATTTGCAATGGGTCTATCTTCAGTGCCCGCGCCATCATATCGGTATGACTTTCGTAGGCCCAAACGAGCTGAGGAATTCCAAACCCACGCAATGCCCCTGCCGGTGGCAGGTTGGTGTATAACGCATAGGAATCAATTTGAACATTCTCAATGTCATAGGGACCAGCAGCTGTAAATCCCGATTTTTGCGTCACCCGAGGTCCGATATCCGCAAAGGCCCCGCCATTCCACCACACCTCGCATTCACGGGCTGTTATCTGACCTTCTTTGGTCACAGCACTTTTGATCCGTAGCGTCGTGGCATGTTTGGTAATGACATAAAACTGCTCCTCCATCGATAGCGCCAACTTCACCGCTCGCTGGGCCAGTAAGGCACAAGCCGAGGCCAAGGCCTCTGTTTTGATATAAAGTTTGGCCCCAAAGCCGCCGCCTAAATAGGGCACTTTGACCTGCACTCGATTTTCTGGCCAGCCTAAGAGGCGCGCGATTTCAATCCGCACAAAAGAAGGACTTTGCGAGGCCGTATGCAAAGTCAATCCCGTGTGTGTGGGTACGGCCACCGTGGCAAAGGGCTCTAACGGCAGATGCAACACGGGTTGCGTTTTAAAGTAATGTTCAAACACATGATCCGCTTGCTTAAAAGCCTTTTGCGGATCCCCGCGAAGCAGATGAAAATCAAGTGCTATATTGGTATTTTTTTTGCCGGATAAGTGCTTTAAATCCGGGAAAGTCCCCGCCGGTTTTAACACTTCATGCACCACAGCCTTAGAGTTCATCGCCTCGATTTCATCAAAGACCGCGGGCAAGGGCTCGTACTCCACCTCAATACTGGCCAGAGCGTTTTCTGCAACATGCGGATCTTCAGCCAAGACCACCGCGACCGGCTCGCCAACATGATGCACTTTGCCCAGCGCTAGGATCGGCTGATCATGAAACGCCGGGCCATAGAAAGGCTTAGCAATCAAGCCAACGATATCTTCGGCCGTATACACCGCATACACTCCGGGCTGCGCTCGGGCCCGACTCACATCGATTGCACGAATCACGGCATGCGCCATCGTGCTTCGAAACACCTTGGCGACCAACATCCCTGGGAGCCTCATATTGTGCACGTAGTGCGTGCGCCCGGTGACCTTGTCACGACTTTCTACTCTCAGGGGACTCGCCCCAACCCTCGAATTTGATATCGATTTCATGAGATTGTCCCCTTCAGCGCGATCTGAATAGCGCGCTTCAGATACACTCGCAGCAATTCCTTTTTGTAAGAGGCAGTGCCTCTCGCATCGCTCACCAAAGGCGCCTGCGCGAGAGCCAGCTCAGCACAATCGTTTAACCGCGACGGACTGATTGAATGACCTTCAAGCAAGGTTTGGGCTGCCACCAGCTCAATGGGTTTTTCTGTGGCAGCACTGACCACGATTCGCGCCTTTTCTATGACATCGCCATCACACTTTACGTTAACGGCAACGCCTAGCGTAGGCCAATCATCGGCCGCTCGAGTCGAGCATTTAAGATAAACCGCCGATCGCCCGACTTGCGAAGGAATCACAATCTCACAAATCAACTCATCGGGCTCGAGAGCCGTTTCATAATAGCCGCGGTAAAGCTCGCTCATCGTTAACGTTCGGCTAGAGCGGGCTCCCACGGTTTTAACCGTCGCCCCTAATGCCATCATCACTGGGGGTAAATCCATATGCGGATCCGCATGCGCTAAATGCCCCCCCAACGTTGCCACATTGCGCACCCGTACATTAGATAAAGTTTTTAGCGTGCGAATAATGACCGGGGCTGTTGTCGCCACCGCTGACGATTGACCTAGAGCGGTTAAGCTACAGAGGGCACCGATACGAATGCCCCCCTGCGCTTCTTGAACAATGGCTCCCGCCTCCTGGCCCAAGCCCTGAAGGCTAATCAAACGCGTTGGCTGAAATACACCCGACTTCATCATCAACATTAACGCCGTGCCACCGGCCATCACCCTCACCGTCAAGTCCCGTGGATCCAGCATCGATATAGCTTCCCCCCAGTCTCGGGGTTGCTCCCATTCAAAGGCTTTCATAAAGCGGGGGTCTTAGTGTTAAAACGACGCAGTAAATTTTTTTCGAATTGTTTTTCCATGTCGCGGGCTTTAGATTGTAAAACGGGTTGTCCTACACTGCCTAACTTGCCCATAAGGCTAGCGTTAATGTGGTAGGCAATCAAAGTTGAGCCTCCCAAGTCACTTAATACCGAAGTGCTCACCGCACTGAATTGCCCTATGATGCCAAGGGGCTTGCCTTCGATTCTAGCGGTTAACGTTTCAGGGGCTTCCAGATGAGTGAAAACAATACTGACCTTGAATGTAAAACTCATGTAGGCCACTTTGGTCGTAAAGGTTGCCTCGACCTGCCCATCACTACCGTGCACCACTTCACCTAACCCGTCCACCAAAGCGGCAAAACCGTCAATATCACTTAAAACCGCGTAAACCTCAGCCCGCGGCGCGTTCACTGTGATTTGCCCCTCGAATTTCATATTTTTTTAATTATTTAATGAACATGACGACTACTGTAGAGTCATAAGCTCAGAAAAGCAAACTCCATCGGCAAAGCGCGTCTTAGAGCCCCCTTCCCAAGTCTCAAGCACCATCAAGCACCATCAAGGCCAACAAAAAGCCCCCGTTAAGCATCTAATCGGGGGCTTTCATCCTTCAGGAGGATCTCATTACCATCGGTCTTTTAGTCAGCGTAAACCCCAGCCTTTTTAATAATAGCCGCCCATTTTTCCACTTCAGCATTCAATTTTTTCTCTAAAGAAGCCGGCGTAGCTTTATCTGGCGTCACCACCTCTGCCCCCAAATCGGAAAGACGCTTTTTAAATTGTTTATCCTGCACTGAGGCTTGTAAGGCTGTGACCAAACGGTTGATCACCGCCGGTGGCGTTCCCTTCGGTGCATAAACCCCATGCCAAACTGCCACTTCAAAATCTTTCAAGCCCTGTTCGGCCAACGTTGGCACCATAGGCAACACGGCAATGCGTTTACTGGTTGTGGTTCCATAGACCTTCACCATACCCGAGCGAATGGGATTGGTGGTGTTGGTCGTCTGATCGCACATTAAATCAATCTCGCCGCCTATCAACGCAGTCATCGCTGGGGCAGTGCCGTTATACGGAATCGTGGTAATTTCTGTTTGGATTCGTGAAGTAAATAACAAACCACATAACTGCGAGGCCGCTCCCAGACCCGCATGCCCCAAATTAAGTTTGGCATTATTTTTTTTGATATAAGCGATCAATTGCGTCAAATTATCCGGTGGCAAACTTGTCTTTGCAATCAATGTCATCGGCACATCCGCAACCTGCCCTACATACTCAAAATCCTTCAAAGGATTAAAGGGTAATTTTCGATATAAGGAAGGGGCCGTGGCTAAGCCAATGTGAGTAATCAATAAGCTATAACCATCCGGCTTCGCTTTTACGACCCGATTCGCAGCAATGGTTCCCCCTGCCCCGGGCACATTTTCTACCACCACCGTTTGCTTTAACTGAGCACTCATCACCTGGGCCAGACCTCGCGCCAACGTGTCGGTCGGACCACCGGCAGCAAAAGGCACTGCCAAATCAATTTGGCGGGTAGGGTAGTCTTGCGCCCCCGCAGAAAATATCACCAAGCCACTTGCTACCAGTAAAGCCCAAAAACGCATTTTCATCATTGTCTCCTTTTTGGATCCATCCAGTTCAGCTAACAATATAGTCGCTTCATCTTGTAACACTTTAACCTAAGTCAATAAAAAAAACCCAACCTTAAAAATATCAAGATTGGGTTTGATGAGAAAAAATCATTTTTTACTTTAAATCAATGAAATCCTGATTTTAATGAGTATAAAGTTAAATAAAGATCCCTTCTAGACCTATTAACGAGGCCTAAAACTAGAGTAAGAACGCTCCGGTTTACCCCTGCCGCCACCTGGGGCCGCTGGAGGAGCGCCACTCCAACGCTTAGCCCCTGCACCCGGCGCGCCACCGGCACCCAGCTTATTGCCACCCCCTCGCGGCGCATGCCCCCCATTTCCTGAAGGCTTGCCCTTACCAAAACGGTTGCTTGGTGGTTTATGGGTACTGCGCTGTATGACTTTAGGTTCCAGACCAGCCACGACATGCGGTGAAATCGTATGCCCTGTATAACGCTCAATCTGCCGCACTTGCCAACCATCTTCCGGTGCTGCAAAAGAAATCGCTACGCCATTGACGCCAGCACGCCCAGTGCGGCCAATACGATGCACATAATCTTCAGCCGATTTGGGTAAGTCGTAGTTAATCACGTGAGAAATACTTCGCACATCGATTCCACGCGCAGCCACATCGGTTGCTACTAGCACACGCACATTGCCACTACGCAGCTTAGTCAAGGTGCGATTGCGCTGCGATTGGTTCATATCGCCATGTAAGGCTGCTGCAGCATGCCCTTCTTCAAAGAGCTTGCTGGCAAGACGATCTGCACCCCGTTTGGTCGCGGTAAACACGATGGCCTGATCCACTCCAGCGTCACGAAGGAAGTGGTCCAACAAACGACCTTTGTGGCTTCCATCATCGACATAATGCAAACGTTGCTCAATATTCTCATGCTGGGATTTAGCCGCAGCCACTTCAATTAATTTAGGATTTTTCAATAAGCGCCTGCCTAATTGCCCAATACCCCCATCCAGCGTTGCTGAAAACAAAAGGGTTTGACGATTAGAGGGGGTAGCCGCCGCAATGCTTTCTACGGGCTTGATAAAACCCATATCCAACATACGATCCGCCTCATCCAGTATCAACAATTCCAAACGAGAAAAATCGACCTTGCCCTGCTCCATAAAGTCGATCAAACGCCCTGGGGTCGCCACCAAAATATCTAGGGGACTATCCAGCAGCTTACGTTGTTTCGGATAAGGCATCCCGCCCAATACTGTTCCGGTGCGCACATGACGCATACCTTTACTGTATTTGGAAACGGCCGAAGTCACTTGCAAAGCCAATTCACGGGTCGGTGTGAGCACCAAAACCCGAGGGCCATGACCGGGCTTAGCCGGTCCGCTGCAAAGACGTTGAAGAGAAGGCAATACAAACGCAGCCGTCTTACCAGTACCCGTGGGAGCCGAGACCATCAAATCACGACCCAAAATGGCATCGGGAATGGACTGCGCCTGTACGGCGGTGGGCTCTGTGTAGCCAGCTGCCGCAACCGCTTGAGCAATCGCAGCGTTCAGATTTAAAGATTCAAATGACATGATATTTTCCAATAGATAATACGAACCCCTGCCAACCTGTAAAAACAGGTACAGAAGTTATAAAAAAGCGCAGACAAATGGGATCAGCTGTCGAGCAATCGATCTACTGCAATGACAGGCGAGCTAGGCCAGCGCACGGGTATCGTCGCTAACCGTGGCTGAAGCAGCATCAGAGGTTATTTATCAACCTAAAGGAAGCTGAAACGGATGGGTCAGGGACAGATGCATCTTAACCACCGCAGTAAAAAGATATTCGGTTAAGCGATAGTGAAGGTGGGCGAACTATACAGATTAATTAAGAGCTTGGCTAGCATTATTTGGTGCATTGCATCAGAAATCTTACCATAAGAGGGTCGACTATCAACAAAAACACGACTTTCGCATGTTTGAAAAGCCCCATCAAGAGCCCCTTAAATTGCCAAAAAGCACGCAATATTCATCAACGATACCTTTAATTGTGTTATTATCGTTGGTTATTCAAAGGCTTGGCCTTCAATCTATTCACAGGATTTACATTCGATCTCGCTCACCGACTCCCCTCCTTTCTCCTATTGCCATTGGCGAGGTCCTTCAAAAAGATACGACCGATAAAAAGTGAGGGAAACAGGATTTCGTAAGGTTATTCACCACTGTCACTGCCCTAAAAATCTCGCGTCAAAAACGCGCTTCTTCTTATAAAACCATTTTCTTTTTTATTCGCTATTCCCATCTCACCATCATTCGGTTTTTTTCAAGGTTAACTACCCATGTCCCGCGCTATTAGAAACATCGCCATTATCGCTCACGTTGATCACGGCAAAACCACCCTGGTCGACAAGTTACTTCGCCAATCAGGCACTTTTGCTGCACATCAGCATGTTGAAGAACGCGTGATGGATAGCAATGATCTGGAGAAAGAACGTGGGATCACCATCTTGGCTAAGAATTGTGCCGTGATGTGGAATGGCACCCATATTAATATCGTCGACACCCCAGGGCATGCGGATTTTGGGGGCGAAGTCGAACGCGTTCTGTCCATGGTCGATGGCGTTTTATTGTTGGTCGATGCCGTTGAAGGGCCTATGCCACAAACCCGTTTTGTGACGCGTAAAGCACTGGCCTTAGGTCTTAAACCCATCGTAGTGGTGAATAAGATTGACCGTCCTGGCGCTCGTCCAGACTGGGTCGTGAACCAGACCTTCGATCTATTCGATAAACTCGGTGCCAGTGAAGAACAACTGGATTTCCCGGTGGTCTATGCCTCTGCACTGAATGGTTACGCTAGTGATGACAACCAAACCCGCGAAGGCACACTCGATCCGCTGTTCGAAGCCATCATCAAAAATGTTCCTGTCCGCTCAGACGATCCGGATGGCCCCCTGCAATTACAGATTTGCTCTTTGGATTACTCCAGTTATGTCGGACGCATTGGAATCGGTCGCGTCTCCCGTGGACGGATTCGCCCTGGACAACCCGTATTGCTCATGAATGGGCCAGAAGATACCAACCCCAAAACCGTCAAAGTGGGCCAAGTTCAAGTGTTCAAGGGATTGGATAGAACACAAGCTGAAGAAGCCCAGGCTGGCGATATCGTACTCATCAATGGCATCGAGGACGTGGGAATTGGCGTCACATTGTGTAGCGTCGACAAACCTGATGCTCTGCCGCTTTTAAAGGTCGATGAACCCACATTAACTATGAATTTCCAAGTCAACACTTCTCCTTTAGCCGGCAAAGAAGGTAAGTTTGTGACCAGTCGTCAGATTCGCGAGAGACTCAAGCGTGAACTACTAAGCAACGTGGCATTAAAAGTCGTTGAAACCGCTGATGCTGATATTTTTGAAGTATCCGGTCGCGGCGAATTACATCTAACCATCTTGCTAGAAAACATGCGCCGTGAGGGCTATGAGCTCGCCGTCGGTAAGCCTCGCGTGGTGTTTAAAGAAGTGGACGGTGAAAAACTAGAACCCTATGAAATGCTCACCGTCGACTGTGAAGACACCAATCAAGGTGCCGTCATGGAAGCCATCGGGGTTCGCCGTGGCGACCTTCAAGATATGCAATCCGATGGCAAGGGTCGGGTTCGCCTAGACTACCGGATCCCTGCTCGTGGTTTAATTGGATTTCAATCTGATTTTCTCACTATGACTCGGGGCACGGGCTTAATCAGTCACGTGTTTGATGACTATGGTCCTGTTAAACCTGATATGGAAGAGCGGCGTAACGGGGTATTAATTTCAGCCGAAACAGGACCCGCCGTAGCCTACGCCCTTTGGAAATTACAAGAACGAGGCCGCATGTTTGTGAGCCCTGGTGACCCCTTGTATGAGGGGATTGTCATTGGCATTCATAGCCGTGATAACGACCTAGTGGTCAATCCCATTAAAGGCAAACAATTAACCAACGTGCGCGCTTCCGGCACGGATGAGGCAGTGCGCTTAGTGCCTCCCGTTCAAGTCACGCTCGAATCGGCCATCGAATTTATTGCTGATGATGAACTGGTTGAGATCACTCCTAAATCAATCCGTATTCGCAAACGTTTTTTACAAGAACACGAACGCAAAAAAGCCTCACGTGCGGCCGCTTAGACACTGACTGCCCCCAAGCTTGGTCCTTAATCGCTAAGCGCTTACCTCTACCTCTACATCTACCCTCAACATGAGCGAAGAAACGGGACTATCCCTCTATGAAATAATCGGGGGAGAAGTCCCGGTGAAAGCGCTCGTTGATCGGTTCTATGATCTCATGGAAGAAGAGGCCTCCTTTGACGTTATTCGTCGATTGCACCCACCCGATTTAACCCAATCGAAAGAAAAATTATTTAAGTTTTTTTCAGGTTGGATGGGTGGACCTAATTTATATATCCAAGAGTTTGGTCATCCTATGCTACGTGCTCGGCATTTGCCCTTTGCCATCGGCATCCCCGAACGGGATGCTTGGCTCGCCTGTATGCGGCAAGCTCTCATCGATACCCATGTAGAACCCACATTACAACAAGTTTTACTCGAGTCTTTTTCTGGCACCGCAGACTGGATGCGAAACCAGTCTCCTTAGAATACGAGAAAAAACGTTGCGGGCTTTTGTGTCGCAATCCGTCTTCAGGATTTTAATTTTTAATTGGGGCTTAACCTAAACACTAATTAAAAAGTGGGGGATTCGCACCCGGCGAATACCGCGTTCATGCTTGACAGACGAGCTTACTTTTTACGAAGAGATTCGTATAGTAGGGAGGAAGGGGGGGTTCAAGGAGGCGAAATAAAAGGTTCTTGAAGCGTTATCGACAGGAACTTTTCAGCACGAATCGAGAAAAGGCATCGACGTAAAGAACCTGTTGGCGGTGGGTCATGTATCCGCCGAGTTCGTCAGAGGGCTTGATACGAAAATGCAATGGCAAGGATCATGAAACGCCCGCACACGACATAATGGAGAGCATTACGGTTCATGTCCTGAAAAAGGACGGCTGGTATATCAAGTTTTATTTCATCGACCCCGACACTTGGTTCATCAGCGTCCATCAGTGAGCGAGAAAGGGAAAGAGGAGAAGTCATGAAGCTGTATCAGGAAGGCGACAAGGGGCAGGCAATCTGCCGGCATTGCGAAAAAATCGTTGCGACGACCTTCGAACGCAAGGATGTTCTGTTTTCCGACGGCGTGGAAACGGCTCGCGACATTCTCGTTTCCGCTTACGACAATTGCGGCGAGGTGGTCGGCATTCCCGCTCCATCAACCCCCGCGGTCGCAGTCAGGAGCTTGTCGCGTTAAGCCCCACAGGAAGCAGGGCTTCAACGCCGCTAGTGCGCGGGTTTGAGAACTAGGTACTAGGAGGGCAGAACATACTTCATCACAAACCGCCTAATATTTTAATGAGTAAGCAAATCAAGCACTGGGTGTTCGCTTTTTCTTTCCAAATGTTGAGACATCTTCTCGTGATCAGAGATTTCTGAACCTTTGTTTTTGAGGGATCAGGAGTTCGAACCTGTTAGGTTGCCCCACGTCCCTCCTTCCGAGCCCATCGCGCAAGTTCCAGCTCTGTCTCTAGCGCTCACAAAGCGGGCATGAGAGCCATTTCCGCTTTTGGCTCCGACTTGCTAGAGCGATCACGGCCAACTTTTCTTAACAGTCGATGCGCTGATGGTCGACAACGCGTGATTTACTTCGCCGTGTAGACCCAGTTCTCCAGCTCCAGTCCAGGCACCCTGGCGAATTCCCCCATGTTGTTCGTCACCAGAACCAGGCCTTCGCTACGGGCGTGCGCTGCAATGTGCAAATCGTTTACGCCGATGGGCTGGCCGATTTTCTCTAAAGCGGCGCGAATGGCTCCGTAATGTTGCGCAGCCTTGGCGCCATAGGGCAGAACCTGTAGGCGGCTACAAAAGTCCTCGACAGTGGCAAGGTTCTCGCTCATACGGCTGCTTTTCTCAGCGCCGTGCATGAGTTCGGCCAGGGTGATGGAGGAAATTGCCATGCGGCTGGCGTTGGTGTTGAAGGTGGAAAGCACTTCGATAGGGCGCTGCCTCAACACGTAGATGACGATGTTGGTGTCTAGCAGGTAACGCAGCATTAGAGCGCTTCCCTCTCAGACTGGTGCTGGGTGGCACGCTCGGGGAGGAAGTCGTTGCTGACCATGGGTCCATCCAAAAAGAAGCTGTCCCAGGTTTTGCCAAGTGGGGCGATGATGCGCTCATTGCCTTTGACGCGTATTTCTACCTTTTGGACACCCTCGGGTAAACGCACGTCCAATGGAAGGCGGACAGCTTGAGTACGGTTGTTGACGAAAACAGTTCCGATGGACATGGCTAACTCCCAAAAATATGTATATAGTAATTGTATATAGCATGTCGAAGGCGGTCAAGTGGGCCCCTTACAAAGGCCGCACGACTACATTTTCGGGTGCTAGCTTCTTTATTTGCAGTTCATACTTGAATCCGCCTAATAATAAATTTTGCGGATAGTGAAATAATTAAAATATTTGGAGCTAAAGAGTCAGAGCGAGCACTAGGAATTGACAAGGTCAACAATAAGCCCGGCTATATCGGGCTAAGTGCTTGATTTATATGGGGTGGCTGATGGGGCTCGAACCTAGGTCAAGATGGTACACAGGGGGCTCAGGGGGCATTTAAGTGATTGATTTCATTATTTTTTCCGTTTAACCCCTCCCCTCCATTCCCATAAATAAAGCCTGAATAAAGCCTGGGCCTACATTTTCTAATGGCATCCAAACCCGTTCGGGGCTACTTTCGATTTTTTCTTTATCAAAGACCCGCAGTGTCGCGGTTGCCGTCATCGGGTCAGCAGCGCCAACAGACAGCAGTCGGCCATAAGCGGACGATGCTGTTGTGGTATCAACCCGTGCTCAGGCCCAAAGCGGTCATCCAGGGGGCGCGGGTCCGTCAATTGACATCTCTCTAATTTGGCAGAGGCTTCCATTTATGTACAAGTACTGATACAATAAAAGTGATGTCTATGCCAAGAAATAAACCTATTGACTGGATCGGGTCATCGTTCAAAGACCTGTGCGATGACGAAATTTTTCCCGAAGATGCGCGACGGGTCGCTGGATATCAACTGCGCAAAGTACAGCGCGGCGACGACCCAGATGACTGGAAGCCTTTTGATGGATGTGGGAGCGGGTACAAAAGAGATTCACATCAAACAGTCGGACGGTGCCTTTCGAGTGATGTATGTGGCCAAGTTCGAGGATGCCATTTATGTGTTGCATTGCTTCAAAAAGAAAACGCAAAAGACCAGTCAAAAGGACAAGAATTTATCTACCCAACGTTACAAAGACATGATGCTGACCAGG
>CAITMU010000135.1 GCA_903893565.1 uncultured beta proteobacterium
CCGTTCATGCTAGGAAATATTGAAGCTATTGTATCGAGATTTTAAGGTCGCCTCAAAATGGAGCGCCTGTGACTGCAATATGAAAGTATCTGGTTTTATGAACGAAAACAAATAAGGAAGTGTAAGCGTCACGAAAGCCAATGAGGACACCGTGTATAATCCATTAATAAAGGGGCTTTTTAAATCTGTGGCTATGGATCCATTGAATCACGTTTAGATTTTCTAGAAAACTCTCTCAAAATGAGTGGGGTTCAATAGGCGTTCAACAGGGTTGGCGGACGAGTGCTTCGTTATGTTTTTGTGTTCTAAGCGGGTCTAACTAGATGAATTAAGGGTTTTTTCTTTTATGACTGAAATTTCTAATCATAGTGTTGAGCCAATACCAAAGTCTTCTGTCACGGATGAGGTAGACCAAGATGAAATCAGTTTAATTGATCTTTTGGTGGTATTGGCTAAGCATAAAAAACTGATACTCGGTTTACCCTTGATCGCAGCGATTTTAGCAACCCTATATAGCCTGTCACTACCCAATATCTACACCGCAGAAACTAAAATTTTGCCGCCTCAGCAAGGACAATCCGCGGCTTCAGCCATGCTAGGACAGTTAGGCGCACTAGGGGGGATGGCCGGGGGGTTGGGAATTAAAAACCCCAACGATCTTTACATGTCCATGCTTAAAAGCCGAGTGGTGCAAGACAACATGATTCGGCGTTTTGATTTGATGCGTATCTATGAATCTAAAACATTAGGGGGAGCCAGAAAGCGTTTGGGGGGAGTGACCACCATCGCGGCTGGCAAGGAAGGGTTAATCACGATCGAAGTGGATGATAAAGACCCTAAGCTTGCGATGGTATTAGCCAATGGCTATGTTGAGGAATTGTATCGGTTGACACAAACTTTGGCCGTGACCGAAGCCTCACAAAAGCGGTTATTTTTTGAAAGACAATTTGTTCAAGCCAAGGATAACTTAGTCAAAGCTGAGATAGCTGCGCGTAGTGGTTTGCAGGAAGGTGGGCTCGTAATGGTGGATGCACAGGGGAAAGCTTTAGTGGAGGCCACCGCCCGTCTTCGGGGAGAAATTGCCGTACAAGGTGTGAGGATTGGCGCTATGAGGGCTTTTGCAGGGGAAGCGAATCCAGATTTGAGATTAGCGCTTCAACAGTTGGAATCGTTGAAACGGGAATTGGTGAAAATTGAAGGCGATGGGAAGGTAACCGGCAAAACAGATTCTTCGGGTGCTAAGGGAATGGAGAATCTGTATCGATTAAGAGATGTCAAATACCACGAAACGATTTTTGAATTGTTAGCCAAGCAATTTGAGATGGCTAAGATGGATGAAGCGAAAGAAGCCTCCTTGATTCAAGTGTTAGACAAAGCCGTGGAGCCAGAAACAAAATCAAAGCCGAAGCGAAGTCTTATCGTGATTGTAACCGCCTTGGCTACGGGTTTTCTAGCAGTTTTGTGGGCATTTATTCGGGAGGCGCAAGAAAAATTAAAAAATGATCCCATTCAAAGTGAGCGTATGGGAGTTTTAAAGAAACATTTACGTTGGCGAAAGAATTGAAATTTGAAGGGGTTGGTGGTTGGGATGATCTGAATGAAGAGCCTTGAAACGAATGATTGCACAAAATTCTTTACACGCTATCGAGATTTCTACTAATAACATTGACATTGGATTTCGATCCTTTTCGTGCAATGAATAAAACAACAACTGTGACTTTTCATTTCCTGTGAAAAAACAAATTTTTTTTATATTGATCGTTTTGTTAATTGGCCTTTGTGTTTTTTTAGCCATGCATCACAAAACAAACGTTTATTTTCCTTTGGTGTCAATTGATGTCACGCCTGACGAGGTGCCGAGAGTCACGTTAAATCCGTTAGAGAAAAAAGTATCGCAACCAATGCTAGCGATGCAATTTGTATTTGAGCCACAAAACTCGAAGGATGCTTGCGAAAATACTGTCGCAAAGTTATCCCAAATGACGTTGAATCAATGCACTATTTGTTCCGTTCGTCATATGCAATGCGCGACTCAATTGGGGCCGGATCAGCAAAGGCTGCTTTCAGATGCACCGCTAAAGGACCCCGTAGGCAGAATGGATAATGGGGTCGTTGCATTTTCTTCCTCAGAGTCAGGAGTGTCACTGTTAGCTTGCCAACAGGCTCAAATACAAGCGCGCGCGCAGTCGCAGCGCTTCGTTTGTTATCCACCACAAGCTACGCGTAATAAATTGGAGCGATTACCCTTGACGTGGGATCAGATGCAATTACCGTTTTGGTCCTTTTGGATTGCACTGCTTTGTTCGGTATTTTGTTGTTGGTTGATTATTCGCTACGAACATTTACATTCGCACTTATCACATGATTTGAGTGATTCGGGACCGCAAAAAATGCATTTTCATCCAACGCCTAGAATTGGTGGTGTGGCTATTATTGTGGGCTTATTTGTGGGCGATGGTGTTTTGAATAATTGGATGGCGGCGCCGAGTA
This sequence comes from uncultured beta proteobacterium, assembly GCA_903893565.1. Taxonomy (GTDB): domain Bacteria; phylum Pseudomonadota; class Gammaproteobacteria; order Burkholderiales; family SG8-41; genus UBA5216. The sequence goes on from CAITMU010000135.1 coordinate 2,491, forward strand.
ACCGCGAGATGAATCTATTGATCTTGTCTGCGCTACCTACATTTTTTGGAGGTTTTATTGAAGACCTGACCAAGCGGGTGGGTGTTATTGAGCGACTATTGATTACGATGCTTTCAGGGGCCATTGCGGCATGGTTGTTAGGCCTGATTTTGAATCGTCTGGATGTGCCTATCTTGGATTTACTCTTAGTGTGGTTGCCAGTCGCGATTTTGCTAACTATTTTTGCGGTAGCGGGTATTTCTAATGCCATCAATATTATCGATGGATTTAATGGCCTATCGGCCGGATATGCGATTATTGCTTTGACGGCGATGGCTTGGGTGTCTTTTTATGTTGCAGATATTTTGGTTTTTGAAATTTCTTTGCTGACGGGAGCAGCTTTGATCGGTTTTTTAATTTGGAATTGGCCCCGTGGAGGCTTGTTTTTGGGGGATGGGGGTGCCTATTTAGTGGGGTTTATCTTGGCTGAGCTTTCTATCATTTTAGTCGTGCGTCATCCTGAGGTTTCCGCCTGGTTTCCTGTTTTAATTTTAGCCCACCCCATTGTAGAAACAGTATATTCTATGTTTCGTCGGGCTCTTAAAAAGGGAATGAGTCCTGGCGAGCCAGATGCATATCATTTGCATCAACTGTTATATCAATGGGTTTGTCAACGCGCACCCACTAGCGCCACAGTAGAAGATTCGAGATCGAAAAACGGCGATTATTGGAATAATGCCAAGGTGGCCCCTTATTTTTGGTTGTGGGGGTTGATTTTTGCTGTTTTAGGAGTGAATTTTTTTAAATCGATGCCGGTGATGATCGGTGCTTTTCTTTCATATGTTATAATATATGTGATAACATACAATCTCCTAACATGGAGTAGCAAGAAGATGGCTTAAAAGCGTCCCCTTAGCCATTATATTTAATATTTTTAAAAATTCATTTTAATTATCGAGGCGGCCCATGAAAAATATATTTAAATACGCATTAATTTTGGCTCAACTATCGCTTTCATTGCCTTCTTATTCGCAAGTGGGTGGTACTAAAGCGCCTGGAGAAGCCGGTGGTGCTGGATCCGCCGGTGGAGCAGGAGCGGCCGGTGAAGCGGGGGCAGCGGGTGAAGCGGGTGCTGCCGGTGCAGCTGGAGAAGCGGGTGCAGCTGGAGCAGCGGGTGCAGCCGGTGCCGCGGGAGCGAGCGCTGCGACGGCGGGTTTAGCAGGCCTTAGTGCCGGTGCATTGGCAGCCGGTGTGGCAGCAGCAGTTGCCGCCGGAGCTGCTGCTTTAGTATCCAATAATAACAACGCAATATCGACTACAGCGACGGCCACTTCGACTAGTACTAGCACTAGCACTAGTACTAGCACGAAATAATCAAAGCACCTTTTGAATCCCTTGCCTATTTTACAAGGTGAGGGATTAATTTAGGGTAGCTCTCATGTTTAGAAATAAAGATTCAGACTCCGCTCATTGTTAAACGATCGTTATAAAAAGTGTTTCCAATGGATTTACGGGTGAGCCTTAGAAGAGTTTTGGTTACCTGCATACTACTTGTTTGTGTCTCCTCATGTTCTACAGGTA
>CAITMU010000136.1 GCA_903893565.1 uncultured beta proteobacterium
CCCAATCGAACCCAATCGAACCTTCTGCCTTGTGAAGTGTTGGCGAAAAAATCAATAGATTCAATGTGAAGTTCAATCTTCTAATATGCGCACCGAGCTCGCCACAGCACTGGCCCGTGATTCCACGTTGATTTTGACAAAAAGATGTTCAAGGTGCTTGTCAACGGTGCGGTAACTGATGCCTAGAATATCGGCAATATCGCGATTAGCTTTGCCCATACATAACCAATATAAAACCTCAGCCTCACGGCTAGTCAGATTTAAGCGGCTCTGTAATTTAGCGATACCATTTCGTTCCACTGTTTCAGATTGCACTTCTTGAATGACCAATAGTATTTCGTTATCCGAGACTCGACTTAAGACCCGAAAGCGAATTTTTAAGTGGTTGAGTGAAAGGGTGAGGTGATCTTGATGAATGGATTTATCGGTTTTAGGCTTAGGGGGCTGGTTTAGCCACTGGAATACGCTGGGGGGGAGTTTTAGAATGTTGTGCGTTGGGACTGAGGTTTCATGCGTGTAGGGTCTTTGCGTTGCCAAGGGCGGGGCAGGAGATAGTTTTAAGAGTATTTTCTCCGCTTGTGGCGTAGCCCAGTTTACGTTGCCATCGATGTCGGTGGCCAACATAGTGCGGCCACTCACATCAAGAGCATCTCTGACGCCTTTGGCTTGCCGTGCCCGATTTAAATGCGTGCGGATGCGTGCAATTAATTCTTCTGTGTTGATCGGTTTTGTTAGGTAATCGACACCACCGACTTCTAGTCCTTTAACGATGTGTTCTACCTCACCCAGTCCGGTCATAAAAATAACAGGCACTTCAGCGGCAAGCCCTTTTTTTAAACTGCGACATGTCTCAAAACCATCCAAGCCCGGCATGATAGCGTCTAAAAGGATTACATCAGGAATCAGATGCTCGATTTGTTGTAGGGCTTGATTACCGCTAGTGGCAACAAGAACGCGCATACCAACACTCTCCAAAGCATCGAGTAAGAATTGTATGCTATCAGGATGGTCATCGACCACTAATGCAAGGCTGTTTTCTAGTACGTCAGGGGTCACGATGGTGCAAAGCCTCTAAAATATTGATGTAGCGTTTAAAATCAAAAGATTTAATGGACTGTCGTAATTGTTCTAAGACGGGATTTTGTGGCGCATCGGATACTTCGAGTGCGGTGAGTTTTCTTTCAATGCCCCGTAAATAGCCTATTTTCCCTAAAGCAATTAATTCTTCAATGTCCTGAATCCGGAGCAAAGAGGTTTCTGTTGTTTTTGGTGTAGTTTGAAGCAACAGTGACGAGTCGGACGTATGTTCGACGAAAACCCACTCTAATTGAAGGTTGGATTGGATACGTTTTAAAAGCTCAGAAACGTTAGTAGGTTTGAGTAAATATTCAATCGGTTTGATGGGAGGTTCGTTGAGTAATTGATTTTCAAAGACATTCGCTGAAACGATGATAATAGGGATTGAAGTCAAATTTTTTTCTTGAATTTGCTTTAACACGCTCCAGCCATTAATGTGTGGCATCGAAATATCTAATAACATCAGATCAGGCTCGCATTGCGCCAGCATCAGAAGGCACTGTGCGCCATCGTTTGCGCTAAACACCGTGAAACCGATGGGCGATAGTGCATCGTTCATGAGCTTTTGGTGATCGGGGTCGTCATCAACGACAAGGATTTTTTTTCGACTACCTTGATAACCTTTAATCTGTGTTTCTTGTTGCAACAATTCTTTCGTCACAGTGCCTGTAGTTAGCATCATACGAAGTCGAAAGCAGCTACCTTTTCCAAGAGTACTCGTGACGGTAATATCCCCCCCCATGACTTGTGCTAGAAGATCGCTGATGGTCAGACCTAAACCAGTACCAGCAAAGCCCGTAGCCGTGCTACCGCGTTCAAAGGGCTCGAAAATACGTTGGATCTCTTCTTGAGCAATGCCAATACCGGTATCCATGACCTCAAATTGCATGATTTGACGACGAAATGCCAGTCGCAGGGTAATGCTACCTTCATGGGTATATTTAATGGCATTGGAAATAAGATTGATTAGAATTTGTTTTAATCTTTTTTCGTCGTTGATCACCACGGCAGGCAAGGGGGTATCAAGTTGTAGATTTAATTGAAGGCCTTTGGCTTCGGTTTGAAGTTCAAACATCTGAACCAATTGTTCGATAAATTTTGGAAAGTCAAAACTATCCCTTCGTAAAACCAGTTTCCCCGCTTCAATTTTTGCCATGTCCAGTAGCCCATCAATCAGTACTGATAAATGTTCGCTGCTACGTTTGATGACTTGGATGCCCCGTTTTTGCATTGACGAGGCGTGTTGTGAGGATTTGTCTTTTTCGATCAGTTGGGCGTAGCCCAAAATAGCGTTTAAGGGAGTCCGTAACTCATGACTAATACCGGAAAGATAACGGCTCTTGGCTAAATTAGCCGCTTCAGCCACTTCTTTGGCACGTTTTAGTGCAGCATCTGTTTTTTTATGGGCTGCAATCTCTTGATGAAGCAGTAAATTTTGTCGCATTGATTCTTCCCGGGCCATGGATCGGCTTTCTTTTGCCAGAACCGAGAGCCATGAAGTAACGCCAGCAATGAGTGACAAACAAAGAAACACCTTCAATAAAGGTAATTGCAATAATTCATAATGGTTGGGATTAGCTATAACCTCTTGAAAATAGACGAGGCCCAGGACTGTCGCAATGAGGCTAATGATTAATACGAAATGGGTGAAAAACTGTGCCAGTTGAGAGTCCAGTTGTGCGATGAGCCCAGGCGGCAACCATTTTTTTAATAAACCAAAAATTTGCTGTTTAAACTGCGCGTGAGGTTTACAGATATCTTCGCAACGTGCATCTAACGAGCAGCACAGTGAGCAGATCGTGCCTCCATAGGCTGGGCAATGTGCAACGTCTTGAGGTTCGAACTGATGCTCACAAATACAGCATTTTTGCAATGCATCGACAGGCCAATCGGTTTTGGGTTGACGCGCAAGGTAAAACTTACCATTGGTGAGTTTTGCAATCACGGGGGCTGAAGCAAAGGCGACTCCAAAAGCAATGAAGGTAGCCAGTGCTTTACAGGTTTCGCCAAGAGCGCCACTGTAGGCGATCATTGACAAGAGGGTAGAGATAAACATTGAGCCAATCCCCACGGGATTGATATCGTAAAGATGGGCTCGCTTAAATTCAATCGAAGGAGGACTTAATCCTAGGGGTTTATTTACCACTAAATCGGCTACCAGGGCACCAATCCAGGCAATGGCTAGGTTGGCGTAAATGCCCAGAATAGTCTCGAGCGCTTTGAAGATGCCGAGTTCAGTCAGCATGAAAGCAATAATGACGTTAAACACTAGCCAAACGACGCGCCCTGGATGATTTTGAGTTAGGCGAGAGAAAAAATTAGACCACGCAATAGAACCAGCGTAGGCGTTAGTTAAATTGATCTTGAGTTGAGAAATAACAACAAATAATGCCATTGCATAAAGACCCACCGCATCTGAATGAAAGATGTTTTGGAATACAGTGAGGTACATATGAGGCGGATCTGCCGCGATTTCAGCAGGGACGTTATTTTTGAGGGCCAGAAAAGCTAAAAAAGAGCCTGCGAGAAGCTTAATCGTGCCTGGAATGATCCAACCAGGGCCTGCTGTCACAAGCGCAATCCACCATCCCCGACGATTTTTCGCGGTTTTTTTGGGTAAAAACCGTAAAAAATCTACCTGCTCGCCTATTTGCACGACCAGTGACATGACGACGGCGCAAGCGGAACCATACTGGATCAGATTAAATCCACTCGTTGCCCCCTCTGGGTAGCCATTAAAAAGTGTCCATTCGGAAAAAAAGGCGGGAGATTGCATCGCGATGAAAGCGAAGGTCATGAAATGCATGAGTAACCACAGGGGTTGGGTCCAGGTTTGAAAACGACTGATAACCGTAATGCCATGAGTGACTAAGGGAATGATGGCAATGGCACTCAAGATGTAGCCAAAGGTCAGAGGCAGGCCGAAGCATAATTGCAGTGCTTGGGCCATGATGGCGGCTTCTATCGCAAAAAAAATAAAAGTAAAAGAAGCATAAATGAGCGAAGTGATAGTTGAACCGAGGTAGCCAAATCCTGCTCCACGGGTGAGTAAATCCATGTCGAGTCCATACTTAGCGGCGTAGTAACTAATGGGCAGGCCGGTCATGAAGATGAGAAAGGCAATGGTTGCAATGGCGTAGATCGCATTGGTGAAACCAAAACTTAAGGTAATCGCACCACCGATAGCCTCTAGAGCAAGAAAGGATATGGCCCCCAGTGCTGTATTGGCTACTTTTGCACTCGACCAGCGTCGTGCACTTTGTGCTGTAAAACGTAATGCGTAGTCCTCCATCGTTTGGTTGGCAACCCAGCGGTTGTAATTTCTTCGAATGGGTGTGATTTGTTGAACCATGAAAATAGCCAGATCGCTTTAAAAATAAATCGATGATTCTTTTTGATGCACTTAATTCATGCGGAAAATAAAAGCTAAGAGTATTTAGTGCACTGAAATGTGGCTACTACCATTGCTTGAAAGCGCTTTTCTACATAACAAAGAGTTGAGCAAGATTTAAGCCACTCTTCAATGCATGAGATGAGATCCAACAAATATATCTTGTCTGGCTCTGATGGACTTCATGTTTCCATGCTTCATGCTTTTCGTTGATACGCGATTTTGCGTATTTTTTATTAGGCACTCTACCGTTACTGTTGAATCGTCAGACAGAATTGAAGTCCCCCATATTGATGAATTTTTATCCGCCATTGTTGTGATCTAACCCTAGGAGAATTGCATGTCCGAGCCTAAAAACCCCAAGGATCTTAAAGAAAAGTCTGCGATCAATTCTGCAGACGAATTGTTCGTTTCCTCATTTGATCTTCACGCTAATAATCGTAGACGGTTTTTGCAGGGAATGTCTGCCTTATCTATTTTAGCGATGCCTGGATTGTCTTTCTCAGCCGATAAATTGCCTACTGATAAGGTCAACACCACAAAATTGGCGGTCACCGATACGGAAGTGATTGTGGGTCAGTTGCATTCTTCCACAGGCACGATGGCTATTTCTGAAACCGGTTCCATTCAAGCCGAGCAACTTGCGATCGATCAGATCAACGCGATGGGCGGTATTTTGGGTCGTAAGATCAAAGTGATTAAAGAAGACGGAGCTTCTGATTGGCCAACGTTTGCTGAAAAAGCAAAAAAACTCTTAATTAATGACCATTGTGCCGCCGTGTTTGGATGTTGGACTTCGGCTTCCCGTAAAGCGGTATTGCCGGTTTTTGAAAAAGAAAATGGTCTGCTCTACTATCCCACTTTTTATGAAGGACTGGAGCAATCAAAAAATGTGTTTTACACGGGCCAAGAAGCCACCCAACAAATTATATACAGTTTAGATTGGGCGAAAAAAGAGAAAAAAGCCAAGACTTTTTTCTTAATAGGGTCTGATTACATTTGGCCTCGTACTTCGATGAAAATCGCACGTAAGCACGTTGAAAATTTCCAAAAGGGAACCATTGTTGGAGAAGAGTATTACCCCCTCGGCAGCACAAACTTCGGATCCTTGATGAACAAAATCAAGTTACAAAAACCGGATTGTATCTATGCGGCAGTGGTGGGAGGGTCGAATGTGGCTTTCTATAAGGCCCTGAAGGCAGCTGGTATTACCGGAGCAAAGCAGTTGCTTGTGACTTTAGCGGTGACTGAAGATGAAATGACCGGTGTGGGTGGGGATAACTTTGCTGGTTTTTATTCCTCAATGAAGTACTTCCAATCCTTAACTAACGACAACAATAAGAAGTTCGTTGCCGCATTTAAGGCCAAGTATGGAAAAAATTCGGTCATTGGTGACGTCACACAAGCCGGATATCTCGGTCCATGGTTATGGAAGGCCGCTTGTGAGAAAGCCAATAGCTTTGATGTCGATAAGGTCGTGGCAGCCTCACCCGGTATTGAATTGAAAATGGCTCCGGAAGGATACGTAAAACTCGATGAGAATCATCATTTGTGGAGTAAATCACGTATTGCAATGGGTATGCCCGATGGGACTTTTAAGATCGTTTCTGAGTCACCGAGTTTAATCAAGCCAGACCCCTTCCCCAAGGGTTATCAGTAAACATAGATTGAACATGGTACGTGCGGCTTTTTCTCCAATCGGAGTAAAGCCGCACATTAACTCGGAGCCGTCGAATGAATTTTTCTGAACTCTTAAATATCGGTTTGATGCAAGGGTTTGCGGGCCTTAGTCTTTTTGCGGTGTTACTGCTGATGGGACTAGGGTTAGCGATTATTTTTGGTCAAATGGGCGTCATTAATATGGCCCATGGCGAGTTCATGACGATTGGGGCTTATACGATTTATCTGAGCTCTCATCTGACGGAGTTATACGCGCCTGGTTTAAAACAGATTTACTTCCCCTTCGCGGTCGTTTTAGCCTTCTTTTTCGCTTTCTTACTGGGTTGGTTGGTGGAGTGGGTATTGATACGCCACCTCTATAAGCGTGCGCTTGACACTTTGCTGGCGACTTGGGGGATTAGCTTGGCTATGCAGCAGTGTTTTAGAACTTTTATCGGCCCTAAAGAAGTAAGCCCCAATTTGCCTGATTGGCTACTCGATGCATGGGCTCCGGTGCCAGGCCTTGATATTCCGCGTAATGGTTTATTTGTGCTCGCTTTAACTTTGTTTGTGACGGGGGCAGTTTTACTCGCCTTGAGTAAAAGTCGCTGGGGTCTTCGCGTTAGAGCCACAGTGAGTAACCGCATGATGGCTAATGCCATTGGAATTGATACCAGTAAGACAGATCGACTGACCTTCGCCATTGGATGCGGTATTGCGGGCATGGCTGGTGCTGCCTTTACTACGATAGGGTCTACGGGTCCGACTTCAGGTCAATTGTATATCGTGGATTCTTTCCTAGTGGTCACCTTCGGTGGTGCTGCGAGTTTACTGGGTACGGTGGTTTCAGCCTTTGGTATTGCCCAGACCCAATCACTGGCCGAATTTTTCCTGCACGGCTCTATGGCCAAAGTGCTGACTTTGTCTCTGATTGTGGTGATTTTAATGATGCGTCCGCAAGGTTTATTTGCCAGTAAGGTGCGACGTTGATCCTCTAACGCCTAGCAAACTCCCATTTTGTTTGTTTTCTTATATCCAACCGAAATTCATTTACATGACGGAGCCTGCCAAGATGTCTATGTTTCAAGCCCTGAATAAGCGTTATCAGCTGATAAGCCTATTTATACTGGCAATATTGTTAGTGGTCGTTTTGCCACTTTTGCTTGATATTTTTCGCTTGAATTTGATAGGCAAGTATTTATCTTATGCTTTTGTGGCAGTTGGTTTGGTCATGGTTTGGGGCTATGGCGGGGTATTGAGCTTGGGGCAGGGGGTTTTCTTTGGCTTGGGAGGTTATGCCATGGCGATGTTTTTAAAGCTCGAAGCCTCAGACCCTATTACCACTAAAATTCAATCAACCCCAGGGATTCCAGATTTTATGGATTGGAATCAGATTACCGCTTTGCCCTTAATGTGGCACCCATTTAAATCATTTAGTTTTTCTTTGTTTGCAGTGGTGGCTGTGCCCACGTTATTAGCTTGGATTGTGAGTTTCGCCATGTTTAAACGTCGGGTGGGTGGCGTCTACTTTGCCATCATTACGCAGGCGGTCGCTTTGATTTTGACGGTTTTAATTATTGGTCAACAAGGCTACACCGGCGGAGTCAATGGTATGACTGATCTTAAAACGCTTCTGGGTTGGGATACTCGTACTAATGGTGCCAAATACATTCTTTATTACGTGTGTGTGGCATTGTTAATCGGTAGTATTTTGTTGTGTCGATGGATTCAAACCAGCAAGGCGGGTACTTTGCTCCTAGCGATGCGAGACAAGGAAGATCGGGTCCGCTTTTCTGGGTACGATGTGGCGGACTTTAGAATTTTCACCTTCTGTCTAGCGGCGGCTTTGTCCGGCATTGGTGGCGCATTATTTACCTTGCAAGTAGGTTTCATGTCGCCAAGCTTCGTCGGTATTGTCCCTTCAGTCGAGATGGTGATTTTTGCAGCGGTGGGAGGGCGCATGAGTTTAATCGGTGCGGTGTATGGCACTTTGATTGTCAATGCCGGTAAATCTTTTTTCTCTGAAAGCTTCCCAGATTTATGGCTTTTCTTAATGGCGGGTCTTTTTATTGGCGTCACCATGGCTTTTCCAATGGGCTTGGCCGGGTTGTGGGAGTCTTTTGTAGTGACGCGCTGGGAAAAATACCGTTCTAAAGCCAAAGGTTCTCAAAGTGATAAAGCCGCTCTAGCCGGAGGTCTCCAATGAGTAATACTGATTTCTCTCTTGCGATAGAGGATTTGACCGTCTCCTTTGATGGATTTAAAGCGATCGATCAGGTCAACCTTTATATCGATCGAAATGAGCTTCGGGTGATTATCGGTCCTAACGGGGCCGGCAAAACAACGTTGCTTGATCTGATCTGCGGCAAAACCCGCGCGGCGGCCGGCAGTATTAAATTTAAGAATATTGAATTAACCAAGATGGCTGAATTTAAACGGGTTCGTTTAGGAATCGGTCGTAAATTTCAGACCCCCTCGATTTACGAAAATCTGACAGTCTTTCAAAATTTAGAAGTCTCTTTCCCCAAAGGTCGATCGGTGTTAGGGGCCTTGGCCTTTGTTTGCGATGAAGAAGTTCAACAAAGAGTGCATACCGTAGCCTCTGATGTATTGCTAGGTGATCGTTTGCAATTACAAGCCGGGTTGTTGAGTCATGGGCAAAAGCAGTGGCTTGAAATCGGTATGTTGCTTATGCAAGAACCAGAACTTTTGTTGTTAGATGAGCCGATTGCAGGAATGAGCGCTAAAGAACGTGATCAAACCGCTGAGTTATTAAAGAGGATTTGTAATAACCGTTCCGTGATCGTGATTGAACATGATATGGATTTTGTGAAACGAATCGCTTCAAAGGTCACTGTCATGCATCAAGGAAAAATTCTTGCTGAAGGCCCCATGTCGAAAATCCAGTCTGATCCTAGGGTCATTGAAGTGTATCTAGGGCATTAACCCTTATCACCACAACATACCACAAACCCGTTGTTTTCTACCTTGGGTTCTTTTTAAGGAGTATGCGTTTATGTTGACTGTCACTGATCTTTTTGTTGCTTACGGACAAAGTGAAGCCTTGCATGGAATTTCGTTTGTGGGAAATCCTAACGAAACCGTTGCCATTATGGGACGTAATGGGATGGGAAAAACAACGCTATTCAAAAGTCTGATGGGGATACTACCCACCAAAAGCGGGAGCATTCAGATCGATGGTCGTGAAGTGACTCACGATGAGAGTTTTAAAAGAGTTGCTAAAGGCATTGCTTACGTTCCACAAGGCCGAATGATTTTCCCCACTTTGACTGTAGAAGAAAATATCCAAACGGGTTTGGAAAACTCAAAGACCCGTCGTATTCCTGATGAAATTTATGCCCTTTTTCCTGTTTTGTTTGAAATGAAAAAAAGAAAGGGGGGCAACTTGTCTGGAGGACAGCAACAACAATTAGCCATTGCGCGGGCTTTAGTGACTGAGCCAAAAGTATTGTTGTTAGATGAACCCACCGAAGGGATTCAGCCTTCTATTATCAAAGATATTGCAAAAGCTTTGAATGAGATTCGTCAGTTGCGAAAAATTTCAATCATCGTTTCTGAGCAGGTCTTAAGTTTCGCAATGGATGTGGCCGATCGGCTCTTTGTGATTGAAGGAGGCCGTCTAGTGATGGAAACCACTCGTGCTAATACAGATGCCGACAAAATTAAGCAATATTTATCTGTGTAATTTTTTTAATACCAACTCAATGGAGAAATCGCATGACTGATACCCTGATCAAGGTTGATCTCACCAAATCACCGACCGAAAATGAGAACATTCACAATCGTTGGCATCCTGATATCCCCATGGCGTGTTGGGTTAAGCCTGGGGATGATTTTATTCTTGAAACGTTCGATTGGACCGGTGGGTTTATTAAAAATAATGACAGTGCTGACGATGTTCGTGACATCGATTTGTCTACCGTACATTATCTGTCTGGTCCAGTGGGAGTTAAAGGAGCAGAACCGGGAGATCTTTTGGTCGTGGATCTACTGGATATTGGTGCAAAACCCGATAGTTTGTGGGGATTTAACGGATTTTTCTCTAAAAAAAATGGTGGCGGATTTTTAACCGAACATTTTCCTTTAGCGCAAAAATCAATTTGGGATTTTCACGGCATGTTCACCAGCTCCCGTCACGTACCGGGGGTTCAATATGCGGGATTAATCCATCCGGGATTGATCGGTTGTTTGCCGGATAAACCGATGTTGGAAATGTGGAATGCACGTGAACGCGCTCTAATCGCTACCGATCCGAATCGGGTGCCCGGGTTAGCAAATCCCCCTTCGGCGGGCACAGCGCATATGGGGAAGATGACCGGAGAAGATAAAGCACGGGCCGCCGCTGAGGCCGCTCGTACTGTGCCGCCCCGCGAGCATGGGGGTAACTGTGACATTAAGGATTTGTCACGAGGCTCAAAGGTATTTTTCCCCGTCTATGTGGAAGGGGCTGGGTTGAGTGTGGGTGATTTGCATTTTAGTCAAGGTGACGGCGAGATTACGTTTTGTGGTGCCATTGAGATGGCGGGCTGGGTGCATATGAAAGTCAGCCTCATTAAGGGGGGAATGGCTAAATATGGTATCAAGAACCCGATTTTTAAACCAAGCCCAATTACCCCTCATTACAATGATTATTTGATTTTCGAGGGTATTTCTGTTGATGAGGCGGGCAAGCAATATTATCTAGACGTGCAAGTAGCTTACCGTCAGGCTTGCTTGAATGCCATCGAGTATTTGAAAAAATTTGGCTACTCGGGGGCCCAAGCTTATTCTATTCTGGGCACAGCGCCGGTGCAGGGGCATATCAGTGGTGTAGTAGACGTGCCGAACGCTTGTGCGACCTTGTGGTTGCCGACTCAGATCTTTGATTTTGATATTAATCCCGGTGCGCAAGGACCGACGAAGTTTTTAGACGGTTCAGTGTCGATGCCTTTGTCCGCCGATAAATAATTTCAATGGTTTGATCCTAAATACCCTGGAGTGCTTTGATGCCCATTTATGAATATGAATGTAAAGATTGCGGGAGTTTTTCCGTGCAAAGAAAAATGGCGGAACGTAATAATTCCCAATCATGCCCTCATTGTGAGCAAGAAGCCTCCCGGGTGATGTTGACGGCCCCGGCATTTGCTGGGATGCCCGCTTTAAGTCGTGTGGCGCATGCGACGAATGAACGAGCAGCACATGAGCCTAAGTCGAGCAAACAACATGGTAAGGGGTGTGGATGTTGTAGTGGGGCAAAATCAAAAAAAGCCCCCGATGGTTCAAGTCTGCCAAAAGCTTTCCCTAACAAGCGCCCGTGGATGATTAGTCACTAATTTTGTCGAATGAATTCATTTTTATCTGATCACTTAGGAGTTTAATATGTATCACGGCGATATTTCTAGCAGCAAAGATACTGTCGGCGTTGCGGTGGTGAATTATAAAATGCCTCGTTTACATACCAAAGCCGAGGTATTAGAAAATGCCCGCAAGATCGCTCAAATGATCGAAGGGATGAAATTAGGGTTACCGGGTATGGATTTGGTGATTTTCCCGGAGTACAGTACCCAAGGGATCATGTATGACTCTAAAGAAATGTATGACACCGCTGCCAGTGTTCCTGGAGAGGAAACGGAAATTTTTGCTGCGGCATGTCGCAAATCAAAGGTGTGGGGGGTTTTTTCTTTAACCGGTGAGCGTCACGAAGAGCATCCCCTAAAAGCGCCTTATAACACTCTGATTTTAATGAATGACCAGGGGCAGATCGTACAAAAGTACCGCAAGATTATGCCCTGGGTGCCAATCGAGGGATGGTATCCTGGAAATTGTACGTATGTGAGCGATGGGCCGAAGGGCATGAAGGTGAGTTTGATTATCTGTGACGATGGTAATTACCCTGAAATCTGGCGTGATTGTGCGATGAAAGGGGCGGAGCTCATTATTCGTTGTCAAGGTTATATGTATCCGGCAAAAGAACAGCAGATACTCATTTCTAAGGCGATGGCATTTGCCAACAACACTTATGTGGCGGTGTCTAATGCGGCCGGTTTTGATGGGGTGTATTCTTACTTTGGCCATTCAGCGATTATTGGTTTTGATGGTCGCACGTTGGGGGAATGCGGGGAAGAGGAGATGGGGGTGCAATATGCGGCTCTGTCTAAGCATTTAATACGAGATTTTCGTAAGAATGCGCAAAGCGAAAACCATCTATTTAAGCTTTTGCATCGCGGCTACACCGGCCTTATCAATTCAAGAGAAGGTGATGAAGGGGTGGCAGCGTGTCCTTACGAGTTTTATGGCCAATGGATCAAGGACCCCGAGGCAGCTAAAAAACAAGTGGAGTCTTTTACCCGCACGACGGTAGGCACGGAAGAGTGCCCAATTGATGGCATTCCTAATCCCGCGTCAATTGAGCATCGGTAAGTAATATGTCTAAAGTAAAAAAATGTCATTAAAGGGGGGCGTGTTTTTTTTACGCTCTTATAGATATTAAATTTCTCTTTGTCAGCTAAGTGTGTGCCAGATTCTTTAATAGATTTTCGCTTAACGCAAGAACCCTTTTATCAATCTATTCATAACGAGATTGAGTTATTTGAATCGGCTTTTGCGCGTCGTCTACCGATTTTGATCAAAGGCCCTACAGGCTGCGGTAAAACGCGTTTTGTGCAATATATGGCGTGGCGATTAAAACGTCCGTTGGTGACGGTTGTTTGCTATGAAGATCTCAGCGTGGCTGACTTAGTCGGTCGTTGGCTATTGGATGCTAACGCAACCCAGTGGCAGGATGGCCCTTTATCGCAAGCGGCAAGATATGGGGCAATCTGCTACTTAGATGAATTTGTTGAAGCCCGAGCCAATACGACGGTCGCCATCCACTCTTTAACGGATACCCGTCGCCAGTTAGTGCTGACGGCCTGTAATCAGACTGTTTCGGCCCATCCCGATTTTCAGTTGGTCGTCTCTTATAACCCCAGCGTATTGTCTGAAGAAATAAGACCCGCAACCCGCCAGCGGTTTTGCGCGTTAAATTTTTCTTACCCAACGTTAGAGATTGAAACAAAAATAGTAGCCGAAGAATCAGGATTAGATACAGTACGCGCTCATCAGGTGACCCATTTTGGTGTGTCAACAAGACGCTTGCAAGGCCTAGGACTCGAAGAGGGGGCTTCGACACGAATGTTAGTGGGGGCAGCTTCTTTGGTGGTACAAGGGTTGAGCTTACATTCGGCTTGCCGCATGGCGATTGTGGATGCATTAACCGATGTCATCCCTATCCATCAGGCACTGATGCTCTCTTTAGACGCAGCCTTCTGAAGAGTGGGTTTGGTGATAATGAAAATTGTTTGATTATCCCCATACCGACTCTATTCATAGCGCTCACCCTGCATTGAGTCCATGGTTATTGTTGCTGTGGAACATTGCGCCTCAATTAATCGTCTCAGGTGAAAAAACAGCCATAAGAGAAGATAATATTTTTTTACCGGCTTCAGGCTCTTTGTTATTGCAAGCGGCACGGGTAGCGCATGCAGCAGCCCACCGGGTCTATTCTCCGTCTCGTTTTGAGGGTAAGGGTTTAGGGCCTGTGGTCAGAGCGTTGGTGGGGGTGCTAGAAGATGCGCGGGTTGAAGCGCTGGCGATACGGCAATTTCCGGGTTTAGTGAGACTTTGGCGACCGCTTCACACCGTCAATCCAGACTCCGGTTCTAGTTTTGAAATATTAATGTTACGTTTAGCCCGATCGTTAATTGATCCCCATTACGAGGACCCAGATCGATGGGTACGAAAAGGTCGGTTTCTTTGTTATCCCGCGGGCTGCCCAGACTTTTTGATGTCTCAGAATGAAGGCCCTCATTTTTTAAGCCAATCAGC
>CAITMU010000137.1 GCA_903893565.1 uncultured beta proteobacterium
AGGCGTCGATGATCGGATTAAAGCCCGCTTGATTAAAGACCTGAAATTCTTCATCGGCCCAGCGTGGCCAGAGTTGTTGCCCCGTGAGGCCCGGTAGGATGAAGTCGCCTTCACCGTCGTGAATCAGTCCTAGACCTTCTAGTTTCGTAACTTGAGCCCTCTCCGCGTCTAGGTCACGAAAGATAAGCGTGTCCCCTTGGGAATCCTCAACGACTCTCACTTCGCCTTGCTCATTACACTGTGTTTCGTAGCCTTGGTAATTAAATCTTAATTGTGCTTTGATAAGCCCTTGGTGAACGACGGCGTATTGGTCGACGGCTTTTAGCGTGAGCTGGATATCGGGTGTAACGCCTTTGACAATTTTGTGGTTTTCGATCCCTGGCGGCGGGGGGAGCGAGCCTAGGCACTTGAGGAGTTGAAGTCGATATTTCTTTAAAGCCTGTAATTTTAAGGCCGGTGCCTTTAGTAAGACCTGTAATTGTGCATCATTGATCCCATCGACTTTCACCGGACCACAGTGGCCCGTATGGTAATTGATGTAAAGAGGGGGGGTGTTCAGGTATAAAACACAGGCGGGGTCATTAATACTGGCTTTGAGATAATATTCAGGTTCCTCGCTGTCGGCGCTATCGATTTTTTGTTGCCAAGACCAATCGAGGGGGATGGGTGCGCCCCATTGAATGGGGGTATCGGGATAGCCTTCTTCGTCTTTAAGAAAAAGTCTTTCAGTAGCGGCTGCCCCTTCGAGCGCCATTAAGCCGGTCTTTCCCTTTATGGTGCAACATAATCCTTCATGAAAATAGTTAAGATAACTACTTTGATGGCTAAGATTTTTAATGAGCTCCATGACCTCGTGATCTTGCGGCTTGGCTTGCTCGTAGACCATGAGCCCGTTAGAAGGGTATTGACGGATCGGTTTAGGTTTTGACCATTGACCATTTAATTTTCGATAGGCGCTTGTTGCGTTGAGACGAATGACTTCGTTGGATTGTGAATCCATTCCCCAGCTCATTAAAAATAAATACTGCTCGACCTTGGTGTGCTTAACTTTAACTACGCCATCCGTGAGCGTTAGTTTTTTGTCAACCTGGGTTGAGGTCTGGCTTTTTTCAATATCTTTTAGCCAATTTAAGAGCTCATTTTCTGCTTTTTGCTTTTCTATTTCTATAAGGCGTAATCTTGTCGCTTCTTTTTCCTCTTGCAATCTTTCCATGATCGCAAGGTGGGACTGATCGTTATCATTGGGCTTTTTGAGAAGCATATCGCCCTTGTAGGCAGCCTCAAGCATGATAACCACACTGTGTTTTCAACGATTACCTGCAAAACAGGTGCATTCACTCACCCAAGAGTTGACTTCAAAATTGGGGGATAGACTAAATTCAATCGAGACATCATAAGGTTCTAATCGGGTATCTTTGACCTTGCCCAGAGCGACCCAACCATTTTCAAAGGCGAATAAATCGATTTTTAAGATTGATTTAGTATTGCGATATAACAGCATCCCACGACACCAGGTATCGTATTTCACCCGAGAAACGAGGGACTGGGGCTTAAACCACAGATGGGAACGATGAGAGGGGGAGTTCATGGGAAGCAGGAAGGCAAGGGAGAGTCGCAGCGCAAAAAAGGGGAGAGTGACTAAATTAACCAATGAAATTCGAACGGATAAAACATCCAACCGTGCATTATAGGGCTAATGTTTGTGAATTTCGAAAAAAGATAAAGCCCATCTCAGATCAAGTGCATTACAACCCATTTTTTATGGCTGTTTCTACGATGATCCAAGAAGGCGCCCGTGGAAGGGTGGCTATTAAAGTCGAAGATTTAACCCGGTGGATCAGTTTTTGAGTGGACAACGAAGGGCTCGAAAATAATAAATCTACAGAAATAGTCATAGTCTTTAGGGCAACCAAACATTCTAACATACGCCTGATGTAATGGGGGTTTGATCCCTTGAAAAGAAGAGGTATATACATTGATGGATG
>CAITMU010000138.1 GCA_903893565.1 uncultured beta proteobacterium
AGACGTTCAGGCATGGGTATGAGCGAATTAAACATTCAACCTCAAGCGACAGTGGCCCGTTCGATGGTGGTGACGCGTCGGTATACCAGTCGTTTTGCAAACGCCGCCACAAACAGTGGTTTTTGGATTCATTGATCGCCCAATCAGTAACGAATGTTTTTGACTGCTTTTATGTAGAGCCGTGGTAACAAGAGAAAAAAAGATTTTTTTGCGTTGACGAAATGGATTGAAATTCTTTTTTTTAAGGGGAACCGGTTAGAATGGGATTGTTTTTACAATCTATGGATACCCTCCCTTTGCTTGACTACCGTAATGTAAGAATGTGCCTCTTGGCCTTCGCGATGCTCGCGATGTCTTTTCCTATTTGCGCGGCTTTTGATGCTTGTTTAGATTATTTCCCCGCTAAGCAAATTCCTCAAACCTCTGAATTGGGTCGGGATTTGTGTTTTGATGGGTTTGCGGTGTATTACTCCCCGCAAAATAAAAAACCCATTTATACCGTTGAGAAATTAAATCGTGATCGATTAAAAGGTCCTCATCCGAAACGCAGCAATGAGTTTTACGAAGAGGCGCGGCTTCCTTTTAAAGAGCGTTCTTTATTGCTCGATTATCGTGGCAGTGGTTTGGATCGGGGACATAATGCACCGGCCGGCGATATGAGCACAGTCAATTCGATGGCGCAGTCTTTTTCCCTCGCCAATATGATGCCTCAGGCGAAAGAAAATAACCGAGGTATCTGGGCTAAATCTGTCGAGGCTCCTACGCGTCAATACGCGATGCGCGCGCGCGGGGATGTGTTTGTGTATACGGGTTCTACGGGTAGTCTGGGTACGATTGGTAGAAACCATGTGGTGATACCCGCCCATCTGTTTAAGCTCGTTTATGACGCGGAGCAAAAAAGAGCGTGGGCTTATTGGATCGAAAATACCGATAGGGCGCCCATGAGACCTCCCATTAGCTATGAGGCTTTGGTGAAGCTCACCGGTATTGATTTTCACTTGTTGACGACTTCCCCCTAGATGAGGGTTTTGCCCGCGCCATCGGCTCGTTTCTGAAGCTTTTAGACCGTTATTCCAATGCTCTCAGGCAGTCGATTGGTAATAGAGGTTTTGAGGGTGGCGCGCTTGGGCGAAAAAAAACCATCGCTCTCCTATTAATCCAACATACTGAATAATAAAACTGCCCCACGCCCATCCTGGGCTTGAGGCCTGTGTGGGATCGAGGTCCAAGGTTAAAAAAAGACAGGGTAGAATAAAAGTTAAAAGAATGAATCCCCATTTCACCGATTGCACAAAAAGACGATTTTTTGCATGAAAAAATTCACGCGTATTAAATGACGAGCCCATAAAGCCTTGAGAGATTTGTCGAATCGATGGGTTTTTGATGCCTATGGCGGTTTGAAGGGTAGAGCGCGGACGAAGGCTCGCGTTACGGTATAAGGATAGGCTGCGGCTGATCGCTGCCAAGACCGTCAGAACGATGGCCCAGCGACTGTAAAGATGATCCATCGGCGTCCCCATCCCGACACACAACGCATTGGCCAGGGTAAAGCCTGAAGCTAAGCCCAGCAAGGTGAAGTTGAAAAAAGTTAAAGGACTGGCCCACTCTTGTAAAAATTTTAGGCAAATGTAGTTCATGGCAGTCACAAAATAAAGCGCTAAACAACACACCAAACCGACCAGACCCATGAGGCCACTGGCCTCAGGGGCCAGCATGTGGGTGAGAGCATGTAGTGCGATACAAACCATGGTCAGCGGCAGCACAATGACTTCACGCGATAACCAAGAGGTTCGCCACATCGCCACCGCTCGCCAAGCGCGCTCCGGGTGACCGAGATGAAAGAAAGAGGCGCCGAGCCCACAGATTAAAAAACCAAGGCAGATGAAGTCCATGCGGATATAAAACCCATGATCCATCACAGTCTGAGCTCCAATCCAGTGCTGCTCAAAACCCACCATCGCCATAAATAGGCCCTGACCCACGCCAATCAAGGTCGTGAGTAAAATGACGGAAAACGCAGGATTCATGAGCCCTGCCCCTCAGAATCGCTAGGGGTTTTAACGCGACGTTGTTGCTCTGTGGTTTCAGAGAGCAATCGGTCAATGGCAGAGGCTTGACGTCGGGGTAAATAGTGATTTGCCGGTCGAGTGCCCCATTCGGGCATGAGCGCATAGCCTTCATTTTGTGCAATGGCTTGTGAAACGAGAGATTCGGGATCATGAATATCACCAAATAACCGAGCATTGGTGGGGCAGGCGAGCACGCAAGCCGGTTTTCGTTGTGTTTCATCTAGACTGAGATCTTCGATTCGGTCGACACACAGCGTGCACTTTGTCATGACCTTTTCTTTTTCATCCAATTCCCTCACCCCATAAGGACAGGCCCAAGCGCAGTAGTTACAACCGATACATTTATCGTAGTCAATGAGCACTAAGCCGTTGTCTTTTCGTTTGTAGCTGGCTCCCGTAGGGCATACCGGTACGCAGGGTGGTTCTTCGCAGTGTAGGCATGATTTGGGAAAATGAATGGTGTCGGTCTCGGGAAAGGTGCCAACCTCATAGGTTTGAACTCGATTAAAAAAAGTGCCGCTCGGGTCCGCGCCATAGGGATTTTGATCACTTAATGCGACAGCTTGCCCGGACGTATTCCACTGTTTGCAACTGGTCACGCAGGCCTGACAGCCTACGCATACATTCAAATCGATCACTAAGGCGAGTTGACTCATTTTTTATGGACCTTTCCAGCCACATAGGCTTGCGAGGGGATATCGATTCGTGGCCTACCTGGTAAGGGCGCCATACTTTTAAATTGTGGAAAACTTTGCTCTTTTTCATCGGCTTTTGCCGGTCGGATACTGACTTTGACGTCATACCAACCCGCTTGTCCGGTGATGGGGTCGGAGTTAGACATCAGTCTTCCGCGCGAGTCGAGGATTTCATCTTTTAGTAGATGATTCAATAAAAACCCCTTCTGTGATTCGTTAGCATTTTCTGCCAAGTGCCAAGCCCCTTGAGCCTTACCAATGGCATTCCAAGTCCAGACGGTTCCGGGTTCGACTGACTGACTGTGGCGACATAGGCAACGCACTTTGCCGTGCGCGGATTCAACCCACATCCATTGACCATCGGCAATGCCAGCGGCCAGTGCTGTTTGTGTGTTTACGAAGAGAAAGTTATGGGCGTGAATTTGACGAAGCCAAGCGTTTTGAGAATCCCAGGAGTGGTACATCGCCATCGGGCGTTGCGTGATGGCGGACAGCGGATAGCGTTGCTTATCGCTCGTAGCGGACTCAAGCGGTTCGTAGTAAAAGGGCAGGGGATCGAAATAAGTTTCAATCCGTTCTCGAAGAGACTCGGGGGGTTGTCGCTCGCCGTGTCCTCGAGCCGCCAAACGAAAGCGTTGTAAAACTTCCGCATACAATTGAATCATCACTGGATCGGGATAACGTCGCAACTTGGCGGTTACCGCCCACTGGTTGTAGCCTTGGTTCCAGTTACGCATATATTGTTGTTCGAGCGGCAGGCGATGCTGGTAAAAACAGTTGTTTTTTTCATACTGTGCCCATTGATCTGGGTTGGGTGCACCGACCATCGACTGATCGGCGTCTTTGCCACGCCAGCCGATCAAAAAGCCTTGACCGGAGTTCGGTTCGGTTTGAAAATTGACAATAAAATCAGGGTAATTTTTAAATTTCCGTTCTCCCTGGTCGTTCACAAAGGCGGGAAACTTCAGTCTTCCGGCTAATTCAATGAGCACTTCCTGAAAGGGGCGACACTCTGCGCTAGGCGGTAGAATCGGAACACGAACCGAATCGACGGGTCCATCAAACTCGGAAATCGGTCGATCGAGCATGGACATTACGTCATGGCGTTCAAGATAGGTCGTGTCGGGCAAAATCAAATCGGCAAAGGCCGTCATTTCTGACTCGAAGGCATCGCAGACGACTAAGAAAGGGATTTTATATTCGCCTTTTTCATCTCGCTCACATAAGAGTTGCCTCGCATCGGTCGTATTCATGGAGGAGTTCCATGCCATATTGGCCATGAAGATCATGAGCGTGTCGATCGTGTAGGGGTCGCCTCGACAAGCATTGGTGATGACGTTGTGCATCATGCCATGTATCGCGAGCGGATATTCCCAAGAAAAGGCTTTATCAAGACGTAGGGGTTGTCCCTCTTTATCGATAAACAATTCATCCGGCCCTGACGGAAAACCCAACGGCGCACCCGCCAGCGGCGTATTGGGTTTGATTGCCTCAGGCCCCATCGGGTTACGAGCATAAACGGGTGGGGTGCCTCGGGGATAAGGGGCTTTGTGACGAAAGCCCCCCGGTCGATCAATGGTGCCGAGTAAGGACATTAGTATCGATAAGCTGCGTATGCTTTGAAAGCCATTAGAGTGCGCCGCCAGACCGCGCATGGCATGAAATGCAACAGGATTTCCCGTGATGGAGTCGTGTTTTTTACCCCAGCTATCGGTCCACTTTATCGGGAGGGTAATTTTTTGCTTTAACGCAACGGTGCCCATTTCTATGGCTAAGGCTTCGATCCGTTGGGCGCTGATGCCGGTGATACTTTCTGCCCATGCCGGCGTATAGGATTCGAGACGCTCTTGGAGCAGCGCAAAGGCCGGACGTACCGGAGTGCCGTCGGGTAGATGGTAGCGACCGCTAAGAGCGGGCTCGCATCCTGGAGCATGATTGCTGATAGCCGCATTAAGGGTGAGGTCCCACCACAACTGGCTATGACTCCGATGAGGGTTGACCGCAGGCACAATGCCGTTATGGATCACTAATCCAAATTGAGGGCTTTGTGGGTCATCATTGACAAGATAGCCGCCATTGGTATATTCCCGAACAAAGGACTCATCAAATAATTTGTCTCGAAGTAAAACATGGCAAAGGGCTAGCAGTAAGGCCCCATCCGTTCCGGGTTTTATGGGAATCCACTCATCGGCAATGGCCGAGTATCCCGTGCGTACGGGATTAATGGAGATAAAACGTCCCCCTCGGCGCTTAAATTTGGATAGCGCCACTTTCATGGGATTAGAGTGATGGTCCTCGGCAGTGCCAATCATGACAAAAAGCTTTGCTTGTTCTAAATCAGGACCACCAAATTCCCAGAAGGACCCGCCAATGGTGTAGATCATACCCGCGGCCATATTGACCGAACAAAATCCTCCGTGCGCCGCATAATTGGGTGTACCAAATTGACGGGCAAATAGACCCGTTAGTGCTTGCATTTGGTCTCGCCCGGTAAAAAGAGCAAATTTTTTAGGATCTGTGGCGCGGATATGAGACAAGCGCTTTTCGAGTATGTCGTAAGTCTCTTCCCAACTAATGGGCTCAAAGTGCGCTTGGCCTCGTTCACTGTCCTTACGGCGACGTAGGGGCTGGGTGAGTCGGGCCGGGGAATATTGCTTCATAATGCCCGCGGCCCCCTTGGCGCAAATCACGCCCTGATTCAGCGGGTGATTCGGATTGCCCTCGATATAGCGAACCTGTCCATCACGAATCGTGACGTCGATGCCACAGCGACAGGCACACATGTAACAGGTCGTGCTTTTAATTTCTTCTTTATGCTCTGGTGCCACTAGGACTGGATCGACTGTCATTGGGCCGGCTAATTAGTGTTTTTATGAAAAAGGCATTTTAAAGGGCAGGGGCATTCCAATTTTTAAAAAATATTTATGACCCCATAAATTATTAGATAAATATTTTTTTCTTCCCCTCAAGTCGATCCAAGGAGTATAAAATTTGATCCTTTTATGGGCTGAGCCTATAGAGTATTGGTTTTGAGGTTTTTTTTACGTCAATCTGCCTCTGAAACTGTTCATCAATGTTTTTTTGAGTAATTTTCCGTGACGACCGCTTCTGGTATTCGAGCCATTACCCTGGATTTAGATGACACATTGTGGCCTGTTGGGCCAGCCATAGAAAAAGCAGAGCACTTGAGTTATCAGTGGCTCAATACGCATGCGAAGTCCATGGTGGATCTATGGCCGATGGAGCGCTTAAGAGAGGAGCGCATGCGTATTTATAAAGCGCGCCCCGATCTACGTCACGATCTATTGTTAATCCGTCGCATGGCGTTGCAGGCTGCTTTCGCGCAGTTAGATTGTGCTGAAGAAGATAAAGCGCAGTTGATTGATCAATCCTTACAAGTGTTTATGACAGGGCGCAATCAAGTGCAGCTGTATCCGGAGGTGTTGGCCAGCCTGGAGCGATTATCGACGCGTTATCGTTTGGCTTCGCTATCCAATGGCAACGCGAATGTAGAGCGTATTGGTTTGGGACACTTATTCTATGCTACGGTTGCCGCGCACGAGCATGGCATGTCAAAACCTGACCCCCGTTTATTTCATATTGCTTGTAAGGCCTTGGATTGTCAGCCGGAAGAGGTGTTACACGTCGGTGATGACACTTTGTTAGATGTAGAGGCCGCTCAAGCGGCGGGGCTTAAATCGGCTTGGATGAATCGTCAGGGCTTAAGCTGGTCTGGGCAGGGGGCTGTGGTGAGTGTGTCTGATATGAATGAATTGGAACGATGGCTGGAACGAAATGATAAGCATTGATACGCATTGGGCTACGCAAATGTCGCCCCTTTTTTATAGTCCTCCTTTTAAAGGCACTCACCCATGATAGCTCAAACGATGTTAGCGATAGAAATTCGCGCTGCTGGTGGACCCGAAGTACTGCAAGCGACCACTCGCCCAACCCCTGTACCCGGACCAGGGCAAGTATTGATCCGAGTGCGTTATGCTGGGGTTAATCGTCATGATTGTGGTCAACGAAAACGAGGGTTTGGCCCAGTCGGTGCGACCGATATTCCAGGTCTGGAAGTGTCTGGGGAAGTGGCCGCATTAGGCCAGGGGGTGAAGCGATGGAAGGTGGGGGACGCTCTGTGTGCATTAGTCAATGGTGGGGGGTACGCCGAGTATTGCCTCGCACAGGAAGCGTTGTGTCTTGCGATTCCGGAGGGATTTACTCTTCAGTTAGCCGCCGCATTACCAGAAGCGTTATTAACCGCTTGGTTTAACGTGTTTTATATTGGTCGATTGGAACCCCATCAATGGTTATTGGTGCATGGGGGCTCCAGTGGAGTGGGAAGCCTTGCTATCAAGCTGGCTGTTTTGCTGCATTCGAAAGTCATTGCCACTGTGGGCAATGAAGCCAAGCGTGCATTTTGTCTTTCTATCGGTGCTTCAGAGGCGATTAACTACCGAAACGAGGATTTTGTAAAACGGGTACATGACATAACGCAAGGCAAGGGAGTGAATGTTATTTTGGATATGGTGGGAGGTGCCTATGCCAAGCGCAACATCGAGGCTTTGGCGATGGATGGACGGGTCATGCACTTAAGTTCAGGTGACTCAGATCAATACAGTGTGCCACTTGCCGCGATCATGGCCAAACGGGTTTTGATTGGCGGCTCCCAACTGCGCGCCTCCTCCCTAGAGACTAAAATAAAGCTCATCGCAGACATTGAGCAAAAAGTGGGCTCGCACTTAGGGCGTTCGGTGTTGCCTGTGATTGATTCAGAGTTTGCGTTAATCAAGGCTAGTCAAGCGCATCAGCGCATGGAGACGAGCGAGCATGTAGGAAAAATAATCTTGAGCATCAATCCGTAGTGCTTTGAGGGTGGCGTTTTTGATACTGTTGATAAACCAGTGCTAATAGGGCGGTCGCGAATAAAAAGACGCCCCCCATAATGTAAAAGCTTTTTTCTATGCCCCAGATTTGCGCAACAAATCCCATGCCAGCCGGCGTGATGATAGAGCCTAATCGCACCACCGCATTGCGTAAACCAACGCTAGCGCCTTGGTGTTTGCCTTGCGCTTCGTGGCTTAACACGGAATACATCAGTGGTTGACTAATCCCTTGTGCAATGCCTCGGATAATACAGGCAAAAATCATCACGATTAACCATGGGGCAATTAAGGGAGTGATGGCGATGGTGATAATAGACAACCCCACGCAACCAATGATTAAAGTTTCTGCGCGTATTTTTTTTTCAATCGGTGCAGCCATCAATGAACCGATCACGCCAGCCAGTTCGGCCAGAGCCACCAAAGTGCCGATTAACGTGCCGTTCATTCCACAGCTTTCTAAATAGACGATATAAAGGGAGCTTTGAATTGCTGCTGCCGAGTTTCTTAAAAAACTGGACGCTAAAATAAACGCTACTGCTGGAATAAGGGATAAGAGCAGGGCTTGTTTGTGTGCGGGCCATTGAGGCCATAGGGTTTTGAGTAGTGCTTTCGGTTTTTGCCTCAGAGAAGGGTTCTTGTCAAAACGGATGGGGGAAGCGCTGCCCCGGGGATGGCAATAAGCTAGGCAGCCTAAGGTGCCAGCCCCACACACCGAGATACACGTAAAGGCCACCCATGCGCCATATAAATCCCAGGCCAATCCGACAATCACGGGACCTAAAAAAGTCCCGATTCGGGTCGCAATACTAAAACGGGCGAGCGTTGCGGTATCACCAAGACTACTGTGCAGGCTCCACGTTTGGGAGGCTGTCATACCAAGGCTTGAAACGAGCCCCAAGATGAGTTGCAGTGCAACGAGTACGCTAAACCAACCGCAAATAGGGTAGATCACGGGGAGCAAGATACTGAAAAAAGAAAGCCACAACAAAACCGTTCGTGTTCCCAGTTGATCCATCACAATGCCACCGTGAATCGAAAGTGCGGTGGGTAGCACCGAGCGAGCGGCAACAATGAGACCAATTTGTGCAGCATTCAGTCCTACAGCAACACCGTACAAGGGCACCACAACAGAGAGCATATCCCACACACTGTTGGTAAAAAGCCCCGCTCCTAGTGTAGCCAGTGTTTCCCGATCCTTGTTATCTGACATGCTTAGTGGTGATGACGTAAATTAAAAAGACACTTTTTTGGCAAGGTGAGATCCTAGCGAAACGGGGTTCGCTTTATGGTGGGGTTTGAGTTTTTGGTTATCAGCGCAATACAGTGCTTGTCGGATTATTCAGCTCGAATACGCGCGGCTTGGATGAGTTTGCCCGTGCGAGCAGAGTCTTCTTGAATCAGTTTTGTAAAACGCTCGGGAGGGCCGCCTATGAGTTCCATACCGACATTGAAAAATTTATCTTGGATTTCATTTTTTTCCATGGCTTTATTAGCTATTTGATTTAATCGCAAGATAATAGATCGAGCCGTGCCGGCTGGAGCAAAAAAACCATTATTAGAGCCCGCCTCAAAGCCGGGTAAACCGGCAGACGCTACAGTGGGTAGTTCGGGTAGGAGCTTAGACGGCTCAGGGGAGGTGACCGCCAGAGCGCGTAGTCGACCATTTTTGATTTGAGGCACTCCTGCGCCCACAGAGGTAAACATGAGTTGAACGCGTCCTGAAATGACCTCGTTGACGGCTAGACCCACCCCTTTAAAGGGAATGTGAACAATATCCACACGCGCTAAATACTTGAATAACTCCCCCGCCAAATGCGGTGCTGCTCCCAGGGGGCCTGAGGCATAGTTAAGAATCCCAGGTTTTGTTTTGGCCAAGTTGATAAGCTCAGGGATCGATTTAACTGGCACAGAGGGGTGAACCACCGCGATCAAGGGGGAGGCGGAGACAAAGATAATAGGCGTGAATTGTTTAATGTTGTATTGCACGCGCTCGCGCATGTAGGGCATTTGCCATAGACTTCCACTATAGAGTAGGAGAGTGTAGCCATCATTGTTGGCTTTAGCCGCTAATTCTCCAATGATGACTCCCCCAGGGCGATTGTCGATGACAATAGATTGACCCAACGATTCGCTCATGGGTTGAGCGATTAATCGGGCAGTGTAGTCGCTACCCCCACCAATTTCCGCTGTGAGTAGACGAATAGGCTTCATGGGGTAGTCTGGCCGTCCTTCGGCCTTTACCGTGTTAAGACTCAAAGTGAATAGACTAAAGCAACAAAGCGCTTTTCCGAGAGTGTTGATTGTGATGAATCCGCGAGTCTTTTCCAAGATGTTAGTTCTTTTCGTTCGTTATTCAGTTTGTAGGTGAGCTTCTTTAACCACTTTTAACCAGCGAGCTCGATCATTATTGACGAATGTATCAAACTCAGCCACGGTGTTTCCGAAGACATCGAGTCCGGCCTCCATTAAGCGTTCTTGCACTTCGGGTGATTGCAAGGCTTGATGAATATCCACGTTAATTTTCTTGATGAGGTCCGATGGGGTTTTAGCCGGCACATGAATGCCATTCCAACCGGTGATTTCAAAGCCACGAACACCCGATTCGTCCATGGTAGGAAGCTCTGGTAGGTAACGAGAGCGAGTCAGGCTAGTGACCGCAATGGCGCGAAGTTTTTTGGATTGTATTTGTGGCAGGCTAGAGGGACTGTATTGGAACGACAATTGAATCTGGCCCGCTATATTATCGGTGATGGCCGCGGCGGCATTTTTATAGGGCACATGGACTAAGTTGACGTGGGCCATACTTTTTAACATTTCACCGGCCATATGGGGTGGGGTGCCAAGGCCTGAGGAGCTAAAGTTTAAGGCCCCGGGCTGAGCCTTAGCCAGAGCAATGACTTCTTTTAGGGTATTGACCGGCACGGAGGGATGAGCGACTAAGAAAAAAGGAGCGCTTGTCACTAGGCTCACAGGGGAGAAATCACGTACTAAGTCAAAAGGCGGTTTGCTCAGAAGGCTCGCGCTGATGGTGTAGGCGGCCGAGGTAAAAAGCCACGTGTAGCCATCGGGTGGGGCCTTGGAGACCACATCTGCAGAGATCGCCCCACCACCCCCGCTTCGGGGGTCGACTATGACTTGCTTGCCCCACATTTGAGAAAGCTTTTGGGCGAGCATGCGAGGGACGAGTTCTCCACTGGGGCCTAATACGAGTCGTATGGGTTTGGTGGGAAATCCTTGGGAATAGCCATTAAATCCGGTGGTCGCAAGCCCGAAGCCTATCCATAATTGAAGCCAAGGTTTGATCATGGGATTAAGTGTTGAAATCGGTAGTTATCAAATTGGTTTTTAAACATGGCAAAAGAGTCGATGGTTTCGCTAAAGCCTAATTGCTGCGCTTTTTGCATGCTGGAGGTCACATCCCATTCGGGCCTAAATTGATAATCCCCATAGGCCCATAGTGCGACATTTTGTGCGCTAGTTGTGAGTAAATTATTTTTTTTAAGCACGCTCTCCCATGCACGGTCCTTATCCTTAACCCAATCAACGAGCCGAATATTTTTGGCTTCTCCCAAAGGCATGTCAAAGTATTGTGCAAAGGAGGGCCACAATTGTGACCACCGGGGGGTGTCGCCATTAACGACGTTAAAACACTGGTTCGCACACCCCTTGTCAGTGGCCATCCACTCAATGCTACGTGCTAAAAGGCCCAGGTCGGTAAATTGCGTTAGTGTATGAAATCCTTTTTCGCTACCGGGAAAATGAAGCGGTAGCCCCAGCGCCTTTTGAATGATTGCGTAGACGGCAATCACAAGACCAATTGAGCGAGGCCGATCAATTTCCGGATCACAAAAGGCGTGGGGTCTAGACGTCGAGTAGCTCCATTTGACGTGACGAGTCCGCTCAATTAAAAAGTCTTCTTGGTTAAAATAAAAATTTTGATTGGGTGCGCGCGATTGATCTTCCACCATAGGGATGGTAACGGGGCCGAGTTGGTGGCCGTAATATTTGCTACCGTGGACGGCATGGACATGTTCGAGTCGGGCCACTTGATCCAAGGTGTTGATCAAATTAACCATCATGGCGGTATTAATTTGTACCGATTCGGGAATGCCCTCAGGGTGATCATAACGACCGGCATAAAAAATATGAGTCACGGCTTTTAAGGTAGAGAGTTTTTTTTCGCAGTCTTTGAGGTCAGTTAAGTCTACACTGACCCATTCATCAACATCCATGGTATGGGGTTGTCGACCTAAACCGATGATATGCCATTGATTGGAGCGACGCAGTTGTTTGATGATGACGCGTCCCACCAGGCCAGAGGCGCCGGCGATGATTGCAGTTTTTTTCATTGCGTGATTCTTTTTAAATTGTACGGTTTGAAGTGGAAGTATAAGGTATAAGGATGAAAAGAGGGCAGTACAACCGTTTGTTGCTCAGTCTCTGGGGCAAATTGGATGAGTGAGATAGTTGAATTTAAGTGCTAATTCATAGATCATTGATGGAGTTTTCTGGGTCTAGCGCTCAGTCCGTTTGGTGAACTTTTACAATAACAAGGAATTGGGTCTATGCCGATAAATCCTGCTTTGAAAAAATTGCGTACATTGATGAAGCGCCCTGGTTTTTTTTATTCATTGGGTGTTTGGGATCCGTATACCGCACGGGTGAGTGAGGCGCTTGGCATTGAGTGCGTGCATATCGGGGGGTATCAACTGGGCATTGGTAACTGTACCAGTGAGCCACTGATCACTCTGACCGAACTGGCCTACGCCACGCGTATGGTGAGTAATGCGGTCAAGATCCCTGTGATTGTCGACTGTGGTGCAGGCTATGGAGAACCGTTACACGTGATGCGTACGGTGCGTGAGATTGAACAAGCCGGAGCTGCGGGCCTACATATTGAAGATCAAATTTATCCCAAAAGAGTTCATTACCACCAAGGCATTGAGCACACAATCAGTCGCGAGGAATTGGTGACAAAAATTAAGTATGCGCTGGCGGCGCGTACGGATCCAGATTTCCTCATCATGGGACGCACGGATGCGATGAAGACTGAAGGCTTTGAGGAAGGGGTGATTCGCGCCAACATGATGCTCGAGGCTGGGGCCGATGCGGTGCAAATATTTCCCAATACTTTAGAGGAGTGCCGGCGAGCTCCAAAAGAGATCAAAGGGCCTATTTTTTATGTCAACAGTGAAGGCAATCGTTTTGATCGTCCCTTGTTTACTGTCAAAGAGTTTAATGAAATGGGTTATAAGTCTTCGACCAACCCTACCGCGTTGCTTTGTCCGGTGACACAGGAAATTAAACGTGTTGTCACGAATATCATGACCCATGGTGAAAGTTTATTGCCGAAAAAAGAAATGATTGCTTGGCGTAAAGAGTGTGAGACGTTGATTGGTCTTGATGAGATGTACAAGGTGGAAATGGATACGGTTGAAAAGTAGTTTTTCTCGCTCGAATGCTTGGCTCAGAAAAGAGAACAATAAAAATGCCAAAAGTAATCTTTGCCAGTGATCGTAAAAAGGCTCGACATGATTCTTGTTTCGTCTCAGTCGTGAGTGTGATGTGGGCCTTGACAATAGGTCTTGTCTTATTGATTTTTGGCGGGCTCGCCAATGCAGCTGATAGCACGGGGTCGGCCACTTATCCTGTTCGACCGGTGAGAATTGTGATTCAGTTTCCTCCCGGGGGCTCTGATACGGTGGCCCGAATTGTTGCACAAAAAATGAGTGATCAAACGGGCCAGACATTTGTGATTGATAATCGGCCTGGGGCGGCTGGCGTGATTGGGGCTAATCTAGTGGCAAAGGCAGCCCCGGATGGCTATACGGTATTATTTGCTACAGCCTCCTTTGCTATGACAGCGGCTTTTAATAAAAAACTGCCCTATGATTCGGTAAAAGATTTTGATTCGGTCGGCTTTATTGGTTCACAGCCATTCGTGTTGGTGGTGAATCCGAATTTAGGCATTAATAGTGTAAAAGAATGGATTGCGCTGTCAAAGACTAAGGTTTTTAATTATGGTTCTACGGGCACGGGAGGGGCGGGGCACTTGACCCATGAATTATTCAATAGCATGGCTGGTATCAAATCCATTCACATACCTTATAAAGGCACGGGGCCCTTGGTGACTGCGTTGGCTGCGGGTGAAGTGGCTGTGGGGATGCCTAATATTAGTGGAGTATGGGGACAGGTTCGTGCTGGTAAATTAAAGGCTTTGGGGGTTAGTAGTATCAAACGTACGGCTTTTGCACCGGAGCTTCCTACCATTGCTGAATCGGGAGTTGCGGGTTACGAATCGGCCACTTGGTATGGGCTAACCTCGCCCTCGGCAACCCCCGTCAGTGCTATTAATGAATTAAATAAACAAATGACAGTGGCTTTAAAAAAACCTGAAATCCGAGAAAAATTAGCCGCTATTGGTGTGGATGCAGAGCCGTCGACACCGCATGAGTTTTCTGAGTACATGCGTCAGGAAATTAATAAATGGTCTCGTATTATTAAAGAGGCCAAAATTCAGGATGAATGAGACTGCGTTCGATCCTCGAAGCGAAAAAAGGGTATTCATGTTGAAGAATGTATCGATGATCCCGTTAAAAGAGCAGCCTGCGCTCGATGAGTGTGAGGGCGTTAAAGCCACGTATAGGGGGAAGGTCGCATTCAAGAGCAAAGATAAAAAGCCCCCCTTTGTTTGGCGATATGGGATTTTTTTATGGCTCGGCGTGGCAACCCTATCGGAAAGCGGGGTGGCAGCACAGGCTTTTCCGCAAAAGCCTGTGCGATTCGTGTTGGGACCTGCGCCTGATTTTTTGCCTCGTCTCGTGAGTCAGCGTTTATCGGAAGCGTGGGGGCATCAAGTCGTGATCGATCAGCGTCCTGCCGCCGGTGGAATTGTCGCCGCCAATGTGGTGGCGAAGTCAGCCCCAGATGGCTACACGTGGTTAATGTCCGCAGGTTCCTATTATGTGATTGATGCACTGGATAAAAACTTGCAATACAATATGACAAAAGATTTTAAATCCGTCACATTAATGGCCACCGTGCCCTTTATTATGGTGGTAAATCCTACCTTTGGTCCTAAATCCATTGCGGAATTGGTGCAGTTGGCCAAGGCCAAACCAGGGCAGATTAATTTTGCTTCGGCCGGTACCGGGACCACCACTCAGTTGGCGGCTGAATTATTTAAACTGTCAGCGAAAGTTAATCTAATTCATGTGCCCTACAAGGGGGTTGCGCCAGCCATTATTGATGTTATAGGCGGTCAAGTGCCTTTGATGTTTGCTATCGCCCAAAGTGCTGTCCCCTCGATCTTAAATGGCAAGTTAAGAGCACTAGCGGTGACCAGTGCAAAACGTCTGTTAGCCGTCCCCGAGGTGCCCACGCTATCTGAGTCAGGTTATGCTGATGTGGAAATTGTGGGTTGGAATGGGGTGAGTGTGCCGGCCAAGACCCCCCAATCATTAGCCTTACAAATTAACACGGATATCCGAAAAATTTTAAATCAAAAAGAGATGCAAGAGCGTATGGTGAGTGCCGGTTTCGATCTTGCCGATACGACTATGGAGCAATTTCAAGCCTTTACCGAGAAGGATGTTAAGCTTTACGATCGCATCGTTCGGGAATCAAAAATAAAACTCGACTCCATGTGAAGAATAAGGCGGGCTAGGGGTTGATGACGTTCTTAGGCGCTACTGTCGATTGCCATTAATGGGTATGCGAGATGAGTTTTTTTTATGACTGATGAATCCGTGAGTGTTGATTTATCCTTATCCGATGCCACGGACTGTGCCGTGCGTGCTTTGAGCGCGTTAGGATTTTCGAATGAAGAATCCGCCATCATCAGCGCTAATTTACTGGATGCCGAGTTATGCGGCTATCCGGCTTTAGGGCTTGCTCGTATTTTGACTATTAAAGAACACCCTTACTTTGCGCACCCCCGTACAGCCCTAGCCATTGAGTTTGAAACCCCAGTTTCAGCTCGCATGGATGGGGGGAATTATCCGGGATTTTACGCCGTGTATCGAGCAACCCAATTGGCGATCGAAAAAGCTCGCCTGCACGGTTTTTCTTTGGTGAGTATGCATAACAGTTGGTTAAGTGGTCGCAGTGCCTACTACATGGAATTGATTACTCGCGCGGGATTGGCGGGTATTCATTTTGCTTGTAGTGCGCCCGTGGTGGCTCCCTTGGGGGGGCGGGTTCCCGCATTAGGAACTAATCCGATTGCTTTCGGTGTGCCGGCAGAGCCCCATCCTCTTATTTTGGATATCGGAACATCCGCCACGAATAACGGCGATGTGGTGTTAGCGACCCGACTGAAAACCTTGTTGCCCGAAGGGGTCGCCATCGACAAAGAGGGACATCCAACCCAAGATCCGTGGGCAGCGCTGTCGGGGGCAATATTGCCCTTTGGTGGCCACAAAGGTTTTGGCTTATCCGTCATGTCACAGGCAATGGGGTTGATGGCGGGAACGATGTTGACCCGAGGCCAATTGCAGGACTTTGGTTTTTTGTTTATTGTCTTCGATCCTCATTTATTAATGCCAAAGCAGGATTTGATGAACTATGTGACTCAACTGATGAGCCAGATTAAAAATACCCCCCGGCAACCGGGTGTCGATGAGATTCGCCTACCTTCTGAGCGCGCTTTTGCTCTGCGTGCGAAGCGAGTAGCAGAAGGCGCTGGTATTGGCTTAGACGCAAGAATCTGGGATCAACTACTGGCGCTCGGTAGCCCATCGGTCGCGGGAGCTTCGCATTGATTTTGTTTCGGATAGCGAGGCCAACCTTTGCTCGGCTGCGTGCTAATGCCTTAAGGCCGTGGAAGGGTTACGCTATAGCGGCTCTTTTTTTATCGGGAATGAGTGTGGTTTCAGTGGCCCAATCTTATCCCACAAAGCCCGTGCGTTTGATCTCGCCTTATAGCGCGGGCGGCTTAGGTGACTTGTTGCCGCGTGCGCTAGCCGGTTCACTTACCGAGCAATTGGGCCAGACTTTTTTGGTGGATAATCGTCCTGGAGCCAGTCAAATGATCGGCACACAACTCGTGGCCCGATCGACTGCAGATGGCTACACCTTACTCTTTGGTAGTGTGACGAGTATGGCAATTAATGTATCTGCCCATCGCACATTAGGCTACGATCCTTTAAAAGATTTTGTTCCCATCACGCTTTGTTTTTCCACTCCTTTGTATCTGTTGATTCACGCGGGTTTGCCGGTCAAGTCGGTGAGGCAATTGATTAACTTGGCCAAAGAACAACCCAACAAGTTAAGTTTCGCCTCAGGAGGGCGAGGCTCCTCGAATCAGTTAGCGGGTGAATTGTTTCGTTCGATGGCCGGTATTGAATTAGTGCATGTTCCTTATAAAGGGGCGGGCCCTGCGATGATTGATGTGGCGGCAGGACAAGTCGACATGATGTTTGAGGGCTCGGGTCTTCATTATTTGAAAGACAGCCGTTTAAGGGTATTAGCGATTACTTCGCTGAGTCGCTCGATGGAGGCCCCTGAGCTACCAACAATGAATGAGTCCGGTGTGCCTGGCTATGAATCCACGATTTGGTTTGGTGTTCTAGCCCCTGCAAAAACAGACGAGGCGGTTATCCGTATTTTGTCCAAAGCCTTTAATCAGGCATTAGGAGAATCGCGATTAAAGCAGCGAGTCGGCTTTGTGAATCGGGTGGGGGGTACGCCGGAGGCCTTTGCTGAGTATATAAGATCTGAAATTCCCAAATGGCGACGGGTGATTCAAGAGGCCCATATTGTTTTTGAATAGAAAAAGGGGTTGATATGAATCAGTCTAACTTTTCAGTGGCCATTATTGGCGCCGGGATAGGTGGGTTGGCTTTGGCAGTCTTGTTAAAAGAGCAAGGCCTTGAAGTCCAGGTCTATGAGCAGGCCGAGGCTTTTGCGCGTGTGGGTGCAGGCATACAGATGGCACCGAATGCGATGAAAGTGTTGCGAGCCTTGGGACTAGAGTCTGAATTAAAAACCTTGGGATTTTGTTCTCCTCGGGCCTTAAGTCGTGTATGGGATAGTGCAGCACTCAGTAGTGAATTACCCTTGGGGGCTGCGGTTGAGAAACAGTATGGGGCGCCTTATTTATTTTTGCATCGAGCTGATTTACACACAGCCATTGCTTCACGAGTGCCCTCAGGGGTGATTCAGATGCGGCACAAATTACAGGCGATGGAGTTACTCAGTAAAGGGGTCGCATTAAGCTTTGCCAATGGACGACGGGTGGTGGCTGATTGCGTTGTGGGGGCTGATGGCGTGCATTCCTGGGTTAGAGAATGGATGCTAGGAGCGCAGCCTGCACAATTTACTGGCAAAGTGGCTTATCGGACGACCTTTCCAGCGAGTCTTTTGCCAGCGGATCAAGTGCCGAAAGAGCGTACAAAGTGGTGGGGCCCTGATCGGCACGTCGTGGTTTATCCGGTGACAGCCAAGCGAGATGAAATTTATTTTGTGACGAGCCAACCCGAGGAAGCGCACTGGTTAACCGCTGAGTCTTGGTCAGCGAAAGGCGATATCGAAGCGCTTAAGAAAAGCTTTGTTGGTTTTCATCCAGACCTGCAAGCGATATTGCACGCCGCACCTCAAGTGCATAAATGGGCTTTGTTTGAGCGGGCGCCACTGTCCCAATGGAGTCGGGGGGCTGTCACATTGTTGGGGGATGCTTGTCACCCCATGCCTCCGTATATGGCGCAGGGCGCTGCCTGTGCGTTGGAGGATGCGATGGTGTTAAGCCGATGCCTTCAAAATGCGAGCGTGCAAACCCTTGAAGCCAACTTAATGCGATATGAGGCGACAAGAAAACCTCGCACCACTCAAATTCAAACTCAGTCGAGCCGCAATACTTGGTTGAAAGGGGAAACGGACCCTACGTGGGTCTATGCCTACGATGCACTGTCAACCCCTTTAGTGAGCCGGTGAAGTCTCTGCACTAGGCCTGATCGGGGTTCTCGTACGACCACCCGAGCCAATCACAGACGTTTTTACCCATTATCCCTTCTAAGTCACTTTGACTGAGCCATTGGAGTTCTTGGGTGAATAATTCAATCACCTCTTTATAAGTGCACGGGAGTCGGCCTAGGTCAGAACCCCAAAAAATTCTTTGGGGGCCAAAGGTTTCAAACAACGCTTTGAGGTAGGGATGCAGAAAATAAAAGGGGTATGGTTCACGGGTATAGGCGGGTAGGGCGCTCGCTTTCATCATGATGTTTGGATATCGCGCTAAGGGCAGTATGCGCTTAAAGTGAGCGAAAGCCGCCTCATCTTTTGCCCCGGTAGGTAGTCCTAGATGACACAGGGCGATTTTTAGTTGAGGAAAATCTTGCGCCACTTGTGCCATGCGCTGCGTGCCGTCGTAATCAATGAGTGCCATTA
The DNA here is from genome assembly GCA_903893565.1 of uncultured beta proteobacterium. Classification (GTDB taxonomy): domain Bacteria; phylum Pseudomonadota; class Gammaproteobacteria; order Burkholderiales; family SG8-41; genus UBA5216. Next base: position 19,036 of record CAITMU010000138.1, read on the forward strand.
AAGGAATGCAAAGTCGTTCTAGTTCTGAAAATAAATGATTGAGCTGGCCTTCTTGGTAGGGCTTGCTGTAAGCGGGCAGAGTGAAGCTTAATCGCATACCCCGCATGCCGGGTTGCTCGAGCCAGTGCGCTAATTGTGACTGCGCATCGGTAGCATACAGGTCGAATCGACCCATCGCAGCAAATCGGTCTGGGTAATCGTGCGCGGCTTTAAGGACTAAATCATTGCGGTCCTGATCCCAAGACGGTGGCACGAGTAAGGCGCGACTGACGTGCGCTTCATCCATTTTTTGCAATAATAATTGTGCGCTTAACGGCGGTTCGCAGTGTGCTTTTGCGCCAGTGAGCCAAGGTCGCTCTAGACTGTTCGCAGCCCAAATATGCACCTGAGAGTCGACGATCAGCATGAGGGGGGGTTAGTTTTCGAATGAGGTGGTAATGGTTTTAGCCAGAGCGCTTAACATGTAATCAGGCAAGGGCTGAGATTGGCTGCTCGCGCGATCCACCCACACCATGAGCGCACTGCCCTCGGCGTAGCGTTGGCCAGGGGTGCTCTTACAGTAAAGCTCATAAAAGGTGGTAAAACTCGAGCGCCCAGGCTGCCCCGCAAACAGTTTGATTTGAACGGTTTCTGGGTAAGTAATCGAGCGCTGGTAGTGGCAGCTGGATTTGAGAACGACAGGGCCTTGACCGTTGCGTTGATGGCGGTCGCGAATGGATTGAAACCAAGCTAAACGAGCGGCCTCAAAGTAGGTGAAAAACCGTACATTATTCACGTGTCCGTTAATATCCATATCGGCCCAGCGCACCGGCAGGCTAAATTCAAACACCAATTTTTTGTCTTCACTCATGATAGGGGGGGTGGGTTTTATTGTGAACGGTTAAGTAGTACACGGTAGAATGGCTGGTGCGTCAAGATTTTTTTTGTTTATGTGTGAATCGATTTTTTTAAGTAGTCCGAGGGCCTGTAAAAAGATGAGAAATAATCGTTTTTTTGCTCATCTTGATGATTGGCGAGGTATTGGGATCGCTTGGCTGAACGTGTAGTGTTTGTGGTGGTGGGGCAAAGTTTTCCGAACCGAAGTCTGCAGATTTTGGTGGCCTACCCACCGAGGGGCAGCGATGACATTATAGCTGTGGGTCATTGCCCAAAAAATGAATCAAGCGTGACTTATTTCAGTGCTCGCTGATAGTCGACCGGTTAAAGCATGATGGTTTGGATCCTGTAGGCAGTAGTGCTCAAGCGTTCTGCCAATTTTTGCACTCTGAAATCATTAAATAAGATCGTTTCATTCACATTACGGAACTACAAAAGTCTTCGGCAGATTAATGAAAAGATTAAAATTCAGTTAAACTCCTGTTTTAATGAATATCTCAGGCTTTATTAATATGCCCCCTATCGTGCAAATGGATGGCCTCGCATTTTCTTATCCCACGCGGGAAATTTTTAAGAATGTGACTTTAGACATTACCCAAGGGCAAGTGGTGGGAATTATGGGTAGCAGCGGCTGTGGTAAGTCCACGCTCTTAAGGTTGATCGGTGGGCAGTTGCGAGCCTCTCGGGGGGTGTGTCGGGTGATGGGAGAGGATGTGAGTCGTATAGGTAACGATGCCCTCTACCGTTTGCGGCGTCGTATTGGTATGCAGTTTCAACAAAATGGCCTATTTACCGATTTATCGGTCTTTGACAATATTGCCTTTCCCATCCGTGAGAAAACTAATCTGTCGGAATCGGTGATTGAGGACTTGGTGTTGTTAAAGTTAAATGCAGTGGGTTTAAGAGGGGCTTCCCGTCTGATGCCCTCGGAGCTCTCAGGTGGGATGATTCGTCGGGTTGCCTTGGCTCGCGCCATCGCACTAGACCCGGAGTTGGTCATCTATGACGAGCCTTTTGCGGGCCTAGATCCTATCTCATGCAACGTTGTGGCTAATTTAATTCGTAGATTAAATGATGCTTTGGGGGTCACTTCTATTGTGGTTTCTTATGATGCTCAGGAATCCTTAAAGATCGTGGACTACGTTTATTTTATTGCCGATGGGGTGATCGCAGCCCAGGGTAAAACGGCTGACATTAAGGTTTCAAGCGATCCGTTCGTGCGCCAATTTATCCATGGTCAAGCCCATGGCCCCGTACATTTTCATTACCCATCTGACCCGTATGCTAAGGACCTCAGTGTAGAGGCTGCCGTTTCGTGATGGAGGGGGCAATAGCCGATTAGATCGGGATCCGGCGAGCACCATTAAATCGTTTTTTCCAATAGGCATCGGTCATGTTATCAATTTCCACTGACTTGCCGAATCGTGGGGCATGGATAAAACGGTTGCCACCGATATAAATTCCGACATGGGAGAATTTGGCTTGAGTGGTATTGAAAAAGACGAGGTCCCCAGGTTGTAAATCGTTGACCGCAACTGAAATGCCTTTGCTGAATTGCTCGTAAGAAGTTCGTGGCAAGAGTAGTCCTGTGGCTTGACGGAAAACGTATTGCACAAAACCACTGCAGTCAAAGCCCATTTCGGGGGAAGTGCCGCCAAACTTGTAGGGAATACTGATAAAGGCCATTGCCCCAAAGATCAGATCCTGGGTGCGCGTTAGAAGTTCATCGACCTTAGCACTGACCACGGATTGAATATCATCGTCAGCGTAGGTGAGTGCGACTGGCGTCACCATCAGACTAAGAGCGAGACAAAGGCTGAGAAATTTCATTTTCATAGCTTATTTATAACACCTAACCATATGACTGTAAAGGATAAAGTGCTATTTTTGAAAGTCTAAGGGTGATGGGGCGGCTAGGAAGGGTTAAAGGAACTCGCGAACGGATCGCACAGGAAAGTTTTTGCTCAGTGTAGGAAAGTAAAGTGGATGCGGCTTGGGTTTTCAATAGAATTCATACGTCGAGTCTGTGGCGATTGTTACGGGATTTAGGGGCAGATCCTTGGCTAGATGAGCCTAGTTAAACGGGGTGATAGCCCATTGATTCCATGGAGTTGGGGTAATTTTATTAAGGTATTGATTTATATGGTATTTATTTCATCGAGACCATTTTACATTCTATTTTTACAGGTTATAACGACTTATTTTTTGTTTGGCTTAATGATTACTAAATACATGAGTCCTATGATGAATAAAGAAGCCATTTTTACGATGAAATGAGAATCAGAATTGCGTGCTGATTTCATGGCAGAAGCAGAGGCTTTACACAGGCCAGCGTCACAAGTTCTTAGAGATCCCATGCGCGAATTTGTTCAGCGGCAACGAGAAATTCGCAACTATGATGAATTCTTAAACCACAAAGCCGAGGCCGCACGTCAGCCAATGAGAGTCGGTATAGGACGTTCACATTTTGCAACGATTGGGTGGAAGTCACTCGACCCTTTGAGGACTTTTTAATCGAGTTCTTTCTTTGTGGATAACGGCCGTGTATTGAGGACGGCCGTTATTGTGTGAGAATGACTAAAATGAAGAATTGTC
>CAITMU010000139.1 GCA_903893565.1 uncultured beta proteobacterium
AATGCACCGAGTCTATAAACCGCAAGCAAGCTAATAGGTAAGCGGCATGAGATACATCCATTTTATGTTGGATTTTTTTTAACCACCTGAAAACCGACAATAGCCACAATTGAAGTAATCACTACACCCCAAGCCACGTCGACAAACACAATCGAAATGGGCCAATCGCGCATGATCGCCAAATTAGTGAGGTCATAGGTCATGTAGCCCATGAAGCCAAACAAGGCCCCTAAAATAGCGGCTCGTTTTCGACTGTGATGCTGCGCTGCCGGATAAATCGAAAAAATAAATATCCCAATTATGTAAAGAAGGTAAAAAATCAGTGCCGCTACAAAATTAGGCTGCTCCGCCATCAAGTGGCCGATCGCCTTGCCGTAAAAATCACGCGCGACAAAGCCTAACCATATGGCGTCCAGCAGCATCATGGTGATGAGACAAAGCACGAAAGCAAAGGCGTATTTAGTGATAATTGTAGTCATATTGTGAAAGAACATCGATTGAGGGGTTAAACAACAGACAGCAACAGATAGCAACGGATAGTTCAATGGCCTAACATTAAAATCCTTAAAACAAAAACATTAGGCACTCGCTCCTGCAAAATTACCACAGGAAAATTGCACATGTTTCATTTTTGAAAGCCCAATACATAATAAATCACAAAATAGCTCTCCATTGAGGACTATTTTGACTCATTAAGCCCTGCATAGAGAAAACTCAGCCCATTCCAAGTCAAGAATCACCCAGTAAAAAGCCGGTTGCCGCAAAAGACCTTTATTCTTTTAGGGTTATTTTTTGAAGATTCATTTTTAATGTGAACTCGATGCTGGCTTCACGGGGCGCATCATGGCCTATCCACCTTCTGATAGAATAAGGCCTAAGTGCCCTTTCTAGCACGGGCACCCTTCTTAATATAATTTGTTGGGTGCAGAATTGACTTCAAACGACTTATTTGAAAAATGATATTGAAAGTTCGTCATTTCAAACTTCCGCTTCAATTAATTTTAAAAGACTTAACTACTTAGGAGAGAAAAATGATTTCAGCTGGTCAAGCACTACCCGCAGGCAAACTCATGGAATCCACTAGCTTTGATGATCAAACGGGATGCCCCTTAGGCCCACAAGAGGTGGATATCAATGCCGCGTTGAGTGGAAAAAAAGTGGTCATTTTTGGTCTGCCGGGTGCTTATACCCCGACGTGCTCGGCTAAACATGTGCCTGGTTTTGTCGCTCATGCTGCAGCACTGAAAGCCAAAGGGGTAAACGAAGTATGGTGTGTCACCACCAATGACGCATTCGTTATGGCCGCTTGGGGCAAACACCTCAAGGTCAATGGCACCGTGCGTATGTTAGCCGATGGTAGTGCTCATTATGTCAAAGCATTAGGGCTCGAACTCGATTTAACCGCTCGTGGCATGGGAGTGCGTTCTAACCGCTACGCGATGATTGTTGATAATGGTGTGGTCAAAGGCGTGTTCGTAGAAGGCCCGGGTAAATTTGAAGTCTCTTCTGCTGAAGCGGTATTAAATCACCTATAAATTCAAGAGTCATTAAAAAAGCCCAAACGCCCTTAATGGGGTAGTTTGGGCTTTTTTTCATCTACACCTCGATGATCGATCACCATACCAACCGCTAGCAAAAAACACTCCCCCTATCGTTTTTACGTTAGTGCATGATTATTATATAAAAAAAACGCCTTTTCATTGAATATAAGTTATGGCACAAAGTTTGCTTTAAAGAGGTCATGGCACTTTCAAAGATAGTTTTCAGACATTATTTTGACACCTGACCCCCGGAGTATTAATCAATGAAACCCCGTTCTATAGATTCAATTCAACACACAGAGCAAAAAAAACCGGCTGGCATGCCAGACGTTTCTTCCTTTACTCCTGCGGACTTTCGCCTGACGATCGCCGAGCAAGTGCGATTAGACAACATGGCGTTAGCCGAGGCCCTAGGGGAGGCCGGCTTGAGTCTTTACCCAGAAAGTGAAGACGTTTTAGCCATTGTGGCGTTATTAGCCGAAGTACGCCAAGACTGGGCTAGTGCGATAGATCATTTAAGCACCCTAGTGGCCGTACAGAAAGAACTCTCCCCCCCGACCACTTGGCATCATTGGATACGATCCTTACGCTGTAATTGTGAACCTCGCGAAGCGCTACAGGTCGCTGAAAAAGCCCTAAGACTGTATCCCGAGGACAAAACACTGATCACTGAATATCAAGACTTGAAGCTCTGGAGTGGTGGAAGCTGCCTCATGGAAGGCACCTCGAACCATCAACACTAAGAAAAGTCATACAAAGGGGGAGCGCACCCCAATACCGCTGTCGGCTTTGCGCTCCCTTGAGACTATCGCAACTATCTCAATTATCGCGAAGGCCCGACCATCGAAGCGCCACCATCCAAACAAATGCTTTGACCAGTTAAAAATTTTGACTGTTCAGACAACAAAAAACGGGCCAGTTGTCCAGTATCCCAACCGCTACCTTCTTTTTTCATCAGCGAGGCCTGAGCCCTTAAATGACGACGCTCTGGGGTGAGGTTTCGATTAATGTTCGGCGTAAATACGGGTCCAAGAATAATACAATTCGCTCTAATGCCCTGCGCACCGTGATCGACTGCCAAGGTCGATGTCAACGCAATCACCGCCCCTTTTGTTACAGAGTAAACCGTTGAATGAAGGGGCCTAATGCTACGTAAAGAACCAATATTCACAATAGTCCCACCGCCATTAGCCACCATGGCCGGAATCGCGTATTTGCACATCAGCATCATACTATCGACATTTAAGGCAAACATAGAACGCCAATTGTCTAAACTAATTTCTGTCACATCTCCTGGTGCACTACGTCCCACATTATTATCTAAGCAATCTAAGCGCCCATAGCGATTTAACGTCACATCCACTACATTGCGACAATCGGCCTCCTTCGTCACATCCGCCACATGAGCAAAAGCCTCTCCACCCTCGTTTTTAATCAAGTTCACCGTATGCTGAGCAAGCTCTAAGGTTCTACCAACGACACACACTTTGGCCCCCGCACGAGCCAATAAAATAGCCGTCGCACGACCATTCGTAACCCCTTCTTCTAAACCCTGACCAATGGGTCCTCCAGCCCCTGAAACAATGGCCACTTTGTCAATTAATCCGTAATCATTACTGATTTTATCGAAGCTCATCCTCTCTCCTAGTAGTTATATAAAGATCTTAAACAACATCCAAACCCAAACCGATCAAATGCAAGATTGCCTTTACTGAAGGTCCAATCGAGCAGAACTCACCACTTTTCGCCATTTCGCAATATCACGACGAACAAAATCAGCATATTGTTCTGGCGTACTAGAAATAGGCTCTAAGCCCAAATTGGCGTAACGAAGTTTTAGGTCAGAAGATTGCACTGCCTGAGCCACTGCATGGCTTAATTTCATCACTATCTCTTTGGGAGTATTCACGGGCGCCGCAAGACCGTAACTGGCATCCACTGTAAAATCAGCATAGCCCGATTCAATAAAAGTAGGCACTTGAGGAAGTCCTCGGGCACGCTTAAGACTCGCGGTCGCAAGGGCTCGTAGTTTTCCCGCTTGAATCATCACAATAGCCGGTGGGACTGAAATAAACATCAAATCCACATGCCCACCCAATACATCGGCCATTGCTAGCGATGCCCCTTTATACGGCACATGTAACATTTTAATACCAGCGGCTAGCTTCAACATTTCCCCTGCCATGTGCAAAGAGCCTCCATTCCCAGAAGAGCCGTAAGTTAGTTTATTCGGACTGGATTTAGCCACCTGTATGAACTGCACCAACGTCAAAGCCGGGACTCCCGGATTGATGACTAACGTAAAGTCACTATTGGCCGTTTGACTGATCGGGATAAAATCTCGCAATGTATCGAATGATAATTTAGCGTGCGTCACCGGATTCATAGTAAAAGCAGAAGTCGTTGCCAACAAGGTATAACCATCGGCTGCAGCCTTAGCCACCAATTCACTGGCAATGGCCATATTCGCCCCAGGCCGATAGTCAACCACTATCGGTTGCCCTAAGAGTTCATACAATTTATCAGCAACCGGACGAACCACCAAATCTGCAGGCCCCCCTGGGGCAAAACCGACCACCGCACGAATCGGCTTGACTGGATAATCTTGCGCTTTAACGGGAAAATAAAAAAGTAAAATAAAAAGAAAAAAGCATTTTAAGAACATATTGAAAATCCAAAAATTGAACCGCTATTAAAATACGATAAATCAACCGTGTATCTGTAACACCAAGAAGAACTAAAACGGACCCGTTCTTCAGAAACCTTAAATCGGCTCTAATCCCGTTTGACGAATGGTTGGGGCGGCTTGCGCAGAGGTCAAAAATTGAATCATTTGAAGAGCCGCCCTCTTATCCGTGCAATGACTTCCTATGCCTGCAGCAAAAAAAGATTTTTTTTGTAATGCTTCGGGCAAAGTCGTGATGTGGGCAATCCCTTGAATCGGCAACATTTCACTAATCTGCTGACAACAAACCTCCGCCTCACCACGTGCCACAATGGTTCCGGTTCTCTCGCCCCCAGTAATTAAACGACTTTTGGGGAGCATTTGACTTTCAATTCCCAACCGAGGATAAATTTCATTCAACAAATACTGACCACTGACGCTAGCCGAATAGGCTACGGATTGGGCGGCCAATAAAAATTGTTTAAATGATTCAACACTACTCAAATCAGGCTTAGGCGCCCCCTCCCGCACGGCAATGCCAATCACAGAGCTCGCCACCACTTGAAATCCCTCATTAAGCACCCATTGCTCCTTCATAAACTCTTTCAAAAGAGTATCTGCAACGATCACCACGTCAGCCACCTCCCCTCTTCGTAATCGATTAGGAATAGAACTCTCACCGGTCCCGATAGAAGTGGTCACTGTAATGATTTTCTTGGATGTCAATTCTTCCACTTCTGCTATTAATTTAAAATGTGCGGCAGTAAAAGCCCCAGAAGTCATCACACGCAATTCATTTGTCATTGTAAATATTCAATAAAAAGTTATAAGAAAAAATCATCGTACTTGAAATTAAGAATTGAGAATTAATTATACAGACCCTCACCTTTCATGCTGTAGTTAAATGAACCCCATACTCCATAACCCTACCCTTTAATCAACAAACGCATATCCCTACATCAGCATCCATCTCATGGACAAAATTTTCAGTAAAGTCCTAAATCAATCGCTAACGATTCCTAGTATGAGGACAGTTTATATATACCGCCAATCATTTTTAAAAATGGGGGTAAAAGGGTGAGGCGATCTCAAATATAAGGTTTTGGTAATCGGTAGATTCAACTGCTCGACCAGATTAGCATAGAGGCTATCAATTAAAAAAGCAGCCTTACAGTTTTCAAGAACGTCAATCCAATCAAAAAAATTATCAGTAATGGGTTCGATCGTGATCACTTTAGGATAGTTTTTCAGTAACTGACTAATCGGGGCCTTAAAACCTGCAGATTCTTGATGAATCACGACGTAATCTTCAGAGGGCGAAATATTGAGTTTTTCATAAAGCGCATTTTCTCTTTGGATGTCTCGGTTTATTTTTAAGTTCCATTTTTCAGAAAAAGGAACGTTAGCAATAGCGTATTTATAGCAGTCAAACGGTAATGATTCAAAAAGACGTTTCTCTAAAGCCGTTTGACCAAAATCAAAATTAGCACTTAGAAACGAATACAAACAAAACGTTTTATCACATCCGATTTTTTCCAGTATTCGTTTGGGTTCAAGATAAAAATAGTCAGCTGAATGAAGGGGAATCGAAATGGGGATTCCTATAAAATTGATCGATGGAAAGGCAAGCGAAAAAGGCTTGATAAACCGTTCATCAACGGGCCAATACACATCATGACCTTTAGCAATATAGTACATCGCAATAGGAGCGGCAATGATAATGTCTCCGATACCCCGAGTTTGTATGATGCCTATTTTCATGAAAATAATTCCTAACATTAAATCCAAACCACCCCTTTAGGAAACCTTCAGGAAACCTTTAGGAAACCTTTAGGGAGCGGGGATTGACTACATCTCTTGCCATGCATTAAAAACCTTAGAGATTGTACCCATATAACTTTCTCGTGAGCTTGTTACCACAATAATTCGTTCTTTAACAGGATCCACACCCACCCGTTGCCCCCCATATCCGGCCCACCAGTATGAGTCTCGAGCACCTTTATTAAGAATCCAAGTAAAGAAACCATAGTAAGCATACTGCTCCCCTACCCTCTTGGAGACATTTTGAATTTGGTGCGTTGTCGCTTGCCTCATAAAGCCTTGCATACAGGGACTACCTACTTTCATTTGCTGAATGAAATACATAGCCAGTCTAGCCCAATCTCGGGTCGTTGCACTAAATCCGGCCATTGACATGGCTGAACCATTAGGATCGACTAACCAGTAACCTGGGGATTCGGCGCCAATGTGATTCCAAATATAGTGTCGAAAGTTCTCAACCATCCCACCGTGATTATCTGCAATATTACCAGCAGCCAGTGCATCGCCTGCATTGTAATTAAAGATTGTACCCGTAACGATCGCATGACCCTCTTTATCTTTACCACGAGCACCATACGCCTGCAATACTGCTTTGGTTGTTGTCGTGTTTGCCCGAAGCTCCATCCACTCATTGTTCATAGCGGTGGAATGGGGTTTATTATTACCACTATGCTCAGGCGTACTGACACCACTGCTCATGGTCAACAAGTTACGAATGGTTGCTTCGCCATAAACTGTTCCATCCAAGTCTTTTGTATATTGACTGACTCGGTCGTCAAGGCTTTTAATTTTACCGTCACACATCATATGGCCAATGGTGTAGGCAGTTAGACTTTTACTCATTGACCAGGAAAAATTCGGCTTATCAGGCCCAGAGGGCCTTGCATAGTTTTCGTAAATGATTTCACCGTGATCCACAAGAATAATACTCAGTGTTGGCTTGTCATTAAACATCTGATCTGCCATTTCAACGATCTTTTTCTCCTCTCCTATGGGTGCTCGTCGAGGCAGGTCTTTCATTGCTCCAGCGGGGTTCAATTTGGCATTATGAAACCCAGTTGCCATTCCACCAGAGGCTTGCCATGGATCAACCGTTGAATATGAATGAGGCGGGCCCGAACAGCCTACTGCAATTAACATAGTCATCCAGATCATGAGTCGTTTCATACGTCTGCGGCCGTTAAAAAAGGCTTCAATTCAAAAATGGTGTTTTGGTCGATATTTTTCTAATACGCCATCTCTAATGCCTATTCATCTTATGCTGGGAGTGGCTATTGCAAAAATACTTTCAGACAATTTCCGGATGATTAAATAATAGCCTTAGGTAGGATTTCTTAAATACGGTATTTTTAGATTGTTATATTAAAAGCGCTGGGGCAAAAAAGGGGGACTGATTTATGCTGCAAGTCTAGGACTTTCTCGGTATTGTAAAGGACTACTTAATCCAAGACACATCTTGATTCATTTTCGTTTGACCAATGACTGACAAAGGATTGCAGACTCAGTGAATTGAACGTTGGGGTATCGGAATTGAATTCAAACTTTCTGGTCAGCCGGACTTACTCCAGAGCCACCGCGTCCTCGCCCGTCGCCACGGCCAGCGTGGCGGTTCTTGCCTTTTCAATTGCGCCACCTATCACCAGATTAGCAGGTTCAGCGCCATCGGGTTGCCCCTGAAGCCAAGATCAATAAAGCCGACGCAGAGTGTGAGGATGTACGCTTTTTTCAAAGGGTAGGGATGAAATGCGAGCCGGTTGATTCATGGTAATATGACCGCTAACGCAGTAGCAAGCGGGATGCCTTTTTGATACACCAAAGAAGAAGTGAAAATAGCTATTAAAAACAAATACTCACAGTTATTGCCTGGACTATTTCTGGTTGTTCTGCATAGCGCAGATGCATCTGCCCAAGCCTATCCAACACGGATCGTTCGCATCATTGTGGGATATCCGGCAGGGGGCCCCATCGACATTCTGGCGCGGTTGCTGACGCCCGGATTTAGTGAAGCATTCGGACAGCAATTCATCGTCGATAACCGGCCAGGTGCCAGCGGAATGATTGGTATTGAGCAGGTGGCGAAGAGCGCGCCGGATGGCCATACTTTATTGATGACGGCAGCCACATTTGCCATCAACCCCAGTGTGTTTGCAAAAGTCGCTTACGACCCGCAGCGTGATTTCTCACCCATTGCGTTGACAGCACGTTCCCCCTATCTGTTGGTGGCGCATCCGAGTTTTCCCGCACGCAGCGTACGTGAGTTGATGGCCGTGGCCAAGGCCAATCCCGGACAGGTGAATTTTGCGTCTTCGGGTACGGCAAGCCTGCCGCATCTGGCAGGCGAACTGTTTCAAATTATGTCGGGCGTTAAAATGAATCACATCCCCTACAAGGGCGGCACGCCGGCCACCATTGATACACTGGCAGGTCAGGTGCCCATCATCTTCAATAACATGCTCAATGCGGTGCCGCATGTAAAGTCCGGCAAAATGCGGGCGCTGGGTGTCACCGGGCTTCAGCGCACACCGATATTGCCGCAAGTGCCAACCGTTTCCGAATCGGGATTAAAGGGCTATGAGGTCACTGGCTGGTATGGATTGCTTGGTCCTGCCGCCTTGCCCCGCGAGATTATTGCGAGCCTCAACGCAGAGGCCGGCAAAGTGATGAAGTTGCCGGCCTCTGCAGCACGACTCGCAGACGATGGTGTCATCACCTATGCGGATTCAACTGAAACGTTTGCCGCATTGATCCGTGAAGAACAGGCCAAATGGGCCAGGGTTGTGCGCCAGTCGGGGATCAAACCCGAATGAAGGGGTCGCCGATATGAGCGTTGAACACTGGTTGGAAGTAGAGCCCGGCATCAAACTGCATATTCTCGTCGACGACTTCACCGATCCGTGGCGCAAGGCCGAAACAGTGTTGATGATCCACAGCATGGGCCAGAACCTTGAAGCGTGGCGCGGCTGGGTGCCGCACCTGGCGCGGCATTTTCGTGTAGTACGCTACGACGTGCGTGGGTTTGGACAGTCGACACCGATAGCAGAATCCGCGCACTGGTCGTTGGAACGCTTGCATGCGGATGTCGAGGCTGTGATGGATTTTGTGGGTTGTGCATCCGCACACCTGATTGGCTCCCAAAGTGGCGGTTCAGTTGCGTTGACGCTAGCCGCACGACTGCCCTCGCGCGTCAATTCAGTGGTCGCTGTTGCACCGATGATCACCGGCACCCCTGATGTGTCAAAGTGGCTGAGGCAAATTGAAAGTGAGGGCGTGCTGGCATGGGCACGCACTACCATGGCGGGAAGACTTGGCAGCAACGCGCCTCAGGCGCAAGTCGATTATTGGGCAAAGCACCTACAAGGCAATACGCCGGTTTCAACGCTACGGGGTTATCTGCCATGGGTGCCCAGTGTGAATATTCATCCAGAATTGGCGCATGTCACATGCCCTACGTTAGTGATGACCACGACCGGCAGCCCACTGCGTCCGGTCGAGACAGTGAAGGCTTGGCAAGAGAAAATGTGCAATGCGCAGCTGATGGTAATCGAAGGCGATGCGTGGCATCCGGCCGGCGCTTATCCCGATATTTGTGGGCCGGCTGCACTGCAATTCTTGCAATCAGACCCGTAGCTGATCCATGCGAATTTGAGAAACAATTCATGCCCAAACAAAAAGCGCTTATTGCCGGTGCCACAGGCGTCGTAGGCCGCAATCTGCTCAAGCATCTGCTGGATATCGGCGGTTGGGAAATTACCGCATTGTCCCGCCGCAAACCCGATTTGCAGGGTGCTTACGAACACATATCAGTGGATCTGATGGACGCGTCTCAGTGCAGGGCCTCGCTTGGGCACCTAACCGATGTCACCCACATCTTCTTTGCTGCCGTTACCACCGATGCGCTCGCCATGGCGCCTGCGCTGGTCAGCAAGAACCTCACGCTGTTGCGCAATGTCGTCGAAACCATGGAGCCCATAGCTGCCGACCTGCAGCACATCCATTTCATGCAGGGCACCAAGTGGTATGGCTCGCATCTTGGTCCATTTAAAACCCCCGCCAGGGAAGACGATCCAAGGCATATGCCGCCTAATTTTTATTACAACCAGTGGGACTACATGGTCGAACGGCAAAAAGGCAAATCCTGGAACTACTCCTCTGCACGTCCGCATGCCATTAGCGGCTTTGCCATTGGCAATCCCAGCAATCTGACGATGGTATTAGCGATTTACGCCACGATCAGCAAAGAACTAGGCTTGCCACTTTGTCATCCTGGCACGCCTGGAAATTATCAGGCGCTGTACCAATGTACCGACTCAGGCCTGTTGGCACGAGCAATGGTGTGGATGGCTACCACACCACATTGCGCAAATCAGGCCTTTAATATCACCAATGGCGACTTGATTCGCTGGGAGAATCTGTGGCCGAAAATCGCAAGACACTTCAACATGGAGGCCGGTGCACGGCGGCATATCAGTTTGGTCAAAACCATGGCGGATAAAGGCTCGGTGTGGGAAGACATCGTCAGGAAGCACGGTTTGCGTCCGATTGCCTACAAAGACATCGTGTTGTGGCCCTACGGCGATTTTGTTTTTACGCCAGGCTATGATGTTGTTTCAAATTTGGGTAAATTGCGACAGTTCGGTTTTCATGAATATGTCGATACAGAGCAGATGTTTTTCAGACTGTGGGACGACATGCGTAGGGAAAAAATCATTCCCCCCGTACATTAATCATTACATTAAATAGTAAAAAGGTTATGACAAGTCTTCGGATACGCCCTATGGGAAAATGCAGCTCATTCACTACGTTTAGCAGCGCCTGCTACATGGCAGTGCTGTGGGCCTCATCGAGCCTTGTTTGTGCCGCTGTCATTGCAGACAAGTATCCAAGCAAACCGATACGCATTGTTGTCCCCTTCACGCCAGGCGGTTCGAACGATCTCGTGGGCCGCGTGCTAGCTCAAAAATTTCAAGAGACGTGGGGGCAACCAGTCATTATAGACAATCGCCCCGGCGGTGGCTCAACCATCGGCATTGATCTTGTCGTACACGCGCCGCCCGATGGCTACACCTTGTTGACAACCTCCGGAGGCATCGCAATCAACGTATCGTTATACAAGTTGCCATTTAACCCGATTACGGACCTCTCGCCGGTGATTCTACTGGCGCAAATACCGTATCTGTTGGCGGTACATCCTGCCGTCCCCGCCACATCGGCCAAGGAATTGGTGGCGCTTGCCAAAGCGCAACCAGGGAAACTGATTTTTTCCTCCTCAGGAGCGGGTACGTCGGCGCATTTGGCAATGGAAATGTTCCGCTATATGAGTCAGATCGAATTATTGCATGTCCCCTACAAAGGCGGTAATCCGGCGGTGACAGCCGTGATTGGCGGAGAAGTGCAGGGTACCTTTAACGTCATTACCGGCACCCTGCCCTACGTGCGCAGTGGTAAATTGCGTGGCCTGGCCGTTAGCAGCGCAAAGCGGGCTGAGATTGCGCCTGAAATTCCCACCGTTTTGGAATCGGGTGTACCGGGCTACGAAGTGATCGCCTGGTACAACGTGTTCACACCCGCGCGCACGCCGCGCCCCGTGATCGACAAGCTTAACGTCGAAATCAATCGCCTGTTAAAGACCGCGGAGGTGCGCGAGCGCTTTCAGGTGCTCGGCGTTGCGCCCCTGGGCAGTACACCAGAAGAGCTGGGCAAATATCTTGAATTTGAAGTGAACCGTTGGGCCAAGCTAATCAAAGAGACCGGCGTCAAGCTTCAATGAGGATCGGCTAGCAATAGCATCCAGTAGTCGCTAGGTCGGGTTTGGAATTTTCGGTGGCTTAGCCAGCAGAAAAAACAGTGACCCAGCGCCAGCAAGCAACGCCAGAATTGTAAAGCCCAGACGGTAATTGCCGTAGGCATCGGCAAATGCGCCCGCCATCACCGGGCCTACAATGTTGCCGATGACGGTAACCATCGTCGACAGGCCAAGAATCACACCGATAGAGCGACGACCAAAATAATCTGCCCGTATCGCCTGCATGAATGGGCCGCGCAATCCCCACGCTACGCCGTGCAGCAACAACGCGAACGCGAGAATGACGGGGCCTGGCGCATAGGTCAGCAGTAACAGGCCCGCAGCATGCATCAGTAAGCAGGTAGCCGCCACTTTGCGCTTGATGAATTTTTCACCGAGCAGCCAGCCGAGCATCACCCCCAAAAACTGTCCGAATGTCACCAATGTAAAAAATAGCGAAGCCTGGGACAGCGAATAGCCCAGTCCTTCCTTGATATGCGTAATCGCGTGCACGTTGATCGCCATCACCACCAGCAAAGAAAAACCGTGGCTGAGCGAGAGCATCCAGAACGCACTGGTGCGTAGGGCCTGCCGAGCCGTAAACGCGGGGCCGGTGGGCGCTTCCGCTTGTCCGCTGTCCTTGGTCACGGGCGGCAGCCCGTCAACTGTTTCACCAACATCTGCCGGGCGGCTACGAATCATCGATGCCAGCGGCCAGCCCAGCACTATAGCAATGACACCGGAGCCAAACGCCGTCGGTCGCCAGCCAAAGCTTTGTATCGACCACGCCACCAAAAACACAAACAGCCCGCCAATCGCTCCGCCAAACTGTAACGCCGATAGCGCGCGCGTCCGGTGCTTTTCAAACCAATGAATTATGGCCACGCTCACCAGCAGGTTACTGAACATACTGGAACCAAGCGCAATCACCACAAACGCGGCGTAAAAACCCACCAGCGTTTCGATACGGCTCAAGAGCATGAATCCAATACCGAACATCACAATGCCGATACGCACCAAACCGTGCGAGCCGAAGCGATCCACCAGCCAGCCAAGTATCGGACCCAGAAGCGCAACCTCTGTCGATTTCAGGGCGGCTGCAGCAGACAGGGATGTCTTACTCCAGCCGCGCTCTTCCACCAGCACAGCAACGTAAATGCCGAATGCCTGATTGAGCAGCATGCTCTGCAGAAACTGCAAAGCACCCCCTGCTCCAACAATCCGCCAGCCGTAAAATATTTTCCTCATGAGATCGGTGTTTTTGAGAGTAATTGTCCGATAAACTTTTTTGACATTCTAACGCGATTTACTGGATTTAACTCGACACTTTTAATATAAGCCCGCTGACTAATCCTACCTGAGCATCGTGATGGATGCGACCATGCAACTCATCACCATCCTCCAATCCCTGCGTGAACTCCCCTGCCCTCCCAGCGACGAAGAGAATCTGTACCTTGATTTCTCAGGCGGTTTGCTCAACACCGATCAGGGCAAATGCAACAAGAACGGGACACGGCACTGGTGCGCCATATTTATGACGTCCACTGCGTCATCACCAACAGGCCAGAAGTCCTCGAAGACTCTGTGGCCGCTTTTACTGCACTGATTGCAGGTGAAGTGGAAGAGTTTGGCTACTAGGACGCGTCATTCGCCTTGGACACAAAATCCGTCCTGGACTCAGCACTGATGAAAATCAAGTCCGATCATCAGTCACGCGCTGAATACGACAACGTACTACTGTCATTGGTCTACGCGCAAGGTAAATATTCCTTCGATGAGGCTTGGGCAAGTTTTCAAAACATCGCAACCCGACTGATCATATCCCTGCCTGCTCGATAGCTCATTAAAAGGCGCCTCTTAAACCTATCCAAGTATTAGTGGATTGGGTGTTCCAGTGCTCTGGAATACGCATTGCGCCAACTCATCTCGCTCCCGCATGCCTTGTATGGGTTTGCTGTGCAGGCGGTGCCTGTTTCCTTTAAATGCGAATTTCATCTAGGACTAGTTGTTTGTTTTTTTCCTTCGGGCTCTGCAACGGATGAAAGTCACTCCCATTAAGCGACTCTATTGCGACGACCTCGCGCGATCAACTGCATGCCTGACCAGTTGTATCAGGCCATCCGAGGCCTCCTCCACCAGATCGAGCACTTGTTCGAAGCCCTCCGCACCCTCGTAATAAGGGTCGGGGATCACTGTTGCCGGCGTTTTTTGTAAAAACTCAGCAAAGCCCCGGATCTTGTGATGCAGGGGTTTCAAGCAGCGTTCTTCGAGCAAGGCGCGGTTGTCCCAGTCCATGGTCAATAGCAGATCAAAGGTTTCAAAGTCGCCGTCATGAACGGCACGCGCCCTCAATGCCGACAGATCGTAACCGCGGCGCGCAGCGTGCGCCTGACTGCGCTCATCTGGTGGCGAACCTGGGTGATAGTTGTGCGTGCCCGCAGAATCCACCAGCACGTGCTCGGCGAAACCGCTGTTGACGAGTTTTTGCCGAAAAACCGCTTCAGCCGTCGGACTGCGACAGATATTGCCCATGCAAACAAAAAGAATTTTTAGGATCGGTTTGTTCATGACGCAGCCTCCTGCAGTTCTATGCCCTCATGTTGGGCAATCATCTCGAGGGCGCGTTCGAACAACGCGCGCGCAGACCCGGATACCGAACTAAGATGGGCATGCAGATGGGCGTCCTCAGATGACTTGTTGAGACATTCATAACTGTATTGTTCAAAACTTGCCAGCTGGGTGATGATTTCCGCCACATGCCGCGGACACTCGCACAGCACATTGGTCGATAGACGCGCCACCCGCGCTAGCGTCCCGTCACTGTATTTGCGCGGCGGGATCAAGGTTCCAGAGGCCGCCTCAGCGGTGGTTTTACCGGTATCCACCATCAGCACGGCATTAATCAGATCGGCCAGTTCGGCGTCGGACACAGGCTCGCGGCGGACGATCACGCCCGCGCGTTTCATCGATTGAATGATGCTCTCCTGACCGAAGCCGTAGAGCACGATCACCTGCAGCGCGCGGCACTTCTCGGTCAGCTTGTGAATTTCAACCTGGGCCACCGAATGCAGCGAGTTGATCCGTACCAGCAGGATCTGGGGCTTGTGCTGAAATGGCGAGTCCAGCGCCTCGGCAAGATCGTCGAAGATATCCGTCACGCGCAGGGCGTGATCGTGAAAGACATTCGTGAAAGTCACGGACTCAACACGGCCAGCGAGGTTTAGCCCGACCACGGCCATAAACACTGCGCTGTCTTTGCCATTTTCTCGCGCCCTCGACTGATTCGAAACCTGTTGCTGTTGCAAAAGATCGTTAAGTGCTTGGGTATCGAGACGGGCGATATTGCTAATGGCATGCCCCTGATCGGTAAGGCGCTTGAGCAGCGTGGCCTTCAGTACGTCGTCATCAGAGTAAAGACGGTGCCCGCTTTGGGTCTTGTAGGGCGTAAAGGTAGCGTAACGCACCTCCCAACCCCTGAGCGTTGGTGTCGGCACGCCGCTGAGGCTCGATACGGCACCAATCTTGTAGGCCGCCGCACCACCAATAGATTTTTTACGCATTAATAGCTTTCTGAGTAATTTATGAGTAGATACTATAAACTATTTTTCTTAAATGAAAGATTTTATCTACTTGAGTGTTATATTTGCTCGACCAATTATTAACCGGTAATGCCCAAAATCTAAATTTATCCATAACTGTTTTTATCCAGCAACCACTACCCCACACAGATTTAACAATATCCGCCCCTGTTTTCGGTCAATGTAATTTCATGCGGCTGGCCGCCGCGGAAGGTGAGTAATGAAAATCAGTTACATGTTAGTTAACCACTCCGGCCACGACCTTAGCATGCCGATCGGCGCTGCATGGCAATGGATACACGAAGTGGATGACGAGAAGCTTATGAGATCGATCTTAGAAGGGCTGAAACGGATAACTCATGAAGACCGATTGACTCTGGCCAATCTACGCATCAACCAGCGAGAATGCTCAGACGTCTTACTGGAGAACACCTTCGGCTTCAAAGTCTCCGTCCTCTACGACAAAACCATAGCACCCAAACGCATTATTCATCTCCACGAAGACGACGAAGAAGAAAACCTGCAACAACCCTGACGCTTAACAATGACCGCCGGTATGTTCCGACGAATCCGAATGGAAGACACCATGACCCGCAAGATCGTAAGCCCCGAAAATACCCGTCGCCTATTTCTACAGCAGGTAGCAGGCGGCTGCCTAGCGCTGGGCTCAGTCGCACAAGCTCAGGCGCAAACTATGGTGGACGACACCGATGTACAAGCGACCGCGCTCGGTTACAAGACCGACGCGAGCAAAGTGGATAAAAGTAAGCAGCCCAAGTATGCCGCCGGGCAGTTCTGCAACAGCTGCACTCTGTATCAAGGCGCCGTCGGTTCCGCATCGGGTGGCTGCCCGTTGTTCGCAAGCAAGCAAGTGGCTGGTAAGGGCTGGTGCAGTGCCTGGACTAAGAAAGGCTGATAATGGCTGACTGGGATCCTCCGCCAATAGCCTATGTTGGCACGAGTAGGGCATCAATCGGTATTGACTGGGGTACACACCAGTATCCTCAAGTGTTAGCCGATCTGGTAACTGACCACGCCGGCGAAGTCGGAGCGGTCTGCATATATCAGGGTATTTTGCGAATCGCGCGCGACCCCGCGCTGCGCGCATTTGCCCAGCGTCATCTCGCTACTGAGCAAAATCACCTGCGCCAGATTAAGACTTGGTTGTCCCCAGAGCACTACAGTCACTTGCTGCCTGTTTGGCGGCTTGCCGGATTCCTTACCGGCGCCTTGCCCGCTTTGCTCGGTCCTCGAGCGGTGTACGCCACAATCGAGGCAGTCGAGACCTTTGTCGACTACCACTATGAAGAGCAGATTCGCGTGTTGGCAACCATGCCGGCATTGAATGAGCTGCGCGCGACTTTATTGAATTGTCAGGCAGATGAGGTCGCTCACCGTGACGAAGCGAACGACGCGCGCGGCCCTGGTAGGCCCGGTATTGCGCTGCGCGCTTGGTGCGCGCTTGTAGGGGCCGGATCTCGCGGTGCAGTGGCCTTATGCCGCTACGTTTGATTGGTAATCCTATGACCGCTATCGTTGGCGAGATCGAACGCTTCAATCGTCTGAGCGCAACTTGGTGGAATAACCGCGGACCGATGCGGCCCTTGCACGTCGTGAACGCATTGCGTATGGATTACGTCATCTCACAAATCGCTTCGCACCTTGGCCGCAAACACGAGAATGCGGTGTCTGGCCTGCGCATTCTGGATGTGGGCTGCGGGGGAGGGTTGCTCGCTGAGCCCTTAGCCCAACAGGGGGCAGAAGTTGTCGGTATCGACGCTTCACCGGGTAACGTCGCTGCAGCACGCCTTCATGCTTCATCGCGGGGCGTGACGGTCGACTACCGGCTAGGCGAGCCGGCTGATGTATTGTTGCAAGATGAGCGCTTTGATGTGGTAATGGCCCTTGAGGTGGTTGAGCATGTCAGCGATATGCCCGCCTTTATGGCCAACACCGCGAGCCGATTGGCCCCGGGCGGTATTCTTTTCGCTTCTACTATCGATCGTACCTGGAAGAGCTTTATTTTCGCCATCGTTGGGGCCGAATATCTACTAAAGGTGCTACCGCGAGGCACTCATCAATGGTCAATGTTTGTGCGTCCCTTCGAACTAAGTGCCGCGTTGTCCTCTCAAGGGTTGCGGCGCCGGGATCTTCGCGGCATGCGCTATTTGCCGCTACTACACAGGGCCTCATGGTGCTTGGATACAAAAGTCAACTACATCGCTACCTACACTCATGACCTCGCGAGCGGGCGCACCACTTGAAGGCCCCGATGAAACATTTAAGACACTTGGTTCTGGTGCTTGGAGATCAGCTCGAGTTGGAAGCTTCAGTTTTTACCGGTTTTGACACCGAGCAAGATGCTGTCTGGATGACCAAAGCCCAGGAAGAGTCCACTCACGTCCGGTCGAGCAAGCAGCGTATTGCCCTCTTTTTGAGCGCTATGCGTCACTTCGCGCAGGTATTAAGAGAAACGGGCCGGCCGATATACTACCACCGGCTCGACGATCCCGGACCTGTGGCTGCTCTCGATAACCTTGGCGCCAAGCTACGGGCTGAACTTATGACGCTGGTACTTAAGCGCGAGGTGATGACAGCGCCGGGTGACTGGCGCGTTTTAAAACAATTAAAAGCGGTAGTCGAAGCGGCAGGCCTTGCAAGGGATGCCGTTTTGACCCAACGCTGCTCGAGGGTGAGCGCGCCTGCCCATACGCCACGATGTACTGGGATTTTTTGATGTGGCACGAAACGCTGATAGCCAAGAACGCGCGCATGGCTTTGCTGCTCAAGAACGTGTTGCGTATGACGGACATCCAAAAACAGGCCATGAAGCTGCGGGCCGATGTGATCCGCCGAGGCGATGTCGGAGTGGCCCAATGATGCGATTAGAGACTTTCCCGCCTACACGTCAAGCTGCACTGAATCGCGTCAGTGCCGTACGGCCCAGTGACTATGCGCGCAGCCGAAACGCCATTGAGGGCGCGGTCACTGGCCTCTCACCCTACATCACCCACGGACTACTCAGCCTGCCCGAGGTACTCGCCGGCGTGATCGCCAAGCACCCGCTCGATGTGCAACACAAGTTCGTGTTCGAACTGGGCTGGCGCGAATATTTTCGCCATGTCTGGGCGTTTCGAGGCGATGGGATTTTTGAATCCCTACGTGAGGGCCTGCTCCCGCAAGCAGGCTACTCAGCGCTGCTGCCTGCCGATATTCGCCAAGCCAGTACCGGTGTGCCTGTTATCGATACGGCGGTGCGCACCTTGTACGCCACGGGCTATTTGCACAACCATGCCCGCATGTGGCTAGCCAGCTATGTTGTGCATGTACGCAAGGTGCACTGGCGGATCGCAGCGGACTGGCTCTATAGCCACCTGCTCGACGGCGACCTCGCAAGCAATCACCTCAGTTGGCAATGGGTGGCCGGTACCGGCAGTAGCAAGCCTTATCTTTTCAATGCAGACAACGTCGCCCGCTACGCGCCTGCCCTCTGGCACAGTACGGGCAGCGTGATTGATCAGTCTTATGAAGCGTTGGACCGCCTTGCCCGCCAACCTATGCACCGCACCCGTGCCGAGCACGACGCGCTCGCCACCGACCCCGCGCTGATCGAGCCACCTTTGCTGGTAGAGCCACCGCCCGAGCTGAGCGGGACAAGGCCTGACGCGGCTGCCGTGGAAGGCCACGAGGTGTGGCTGGTACACCCCTGGAATTTGGGCGATCTGCCCACATCGCTACCTGCGAACACGGTGGTAGTGGGCATCTTTCTCACTGACTTTCACCGCGCCTGGCCTTGGAGCGAGCGGCGCTGGCGCTTTGTCGCCAGCCGAATGGCTGAACTTACCGCACTGCGCTGGCAGGGTGATGCTTCCGTCATGGCCGCGGCACTTAAAGGCGCCCGCCAAGTGCGCACTGTGGACGAGCCGCATATTGCACCCTGGCTAGCACACTCGGCGACCTGCGAGGCAGCGCCCAGGCTTTTTCCGGTGGTCGACAGGCGCTGCGACTCCTTCAGCCAGTGGTGGACACGGGCCTCACAAGGCCTTACGTTGGCATCTGACTTGCTTGCTCCCCGACAAGCCCCAGCGTGGTGAGCCTAATAGGACCGAAATATGACTGACACGAACCAGACCAACACAAGCCAGTGCGCGACGGCACTGACCGTGCTCTACGACGGTGCCTGCCCGCTGTGCCGGCGCGAAATTGCTGTCTACCGCGACCTGCAACCGCTACAGCCCGGCTCGCCGGTGTGCTTTGCCGATGTCAGCAACGCGGCAGTGCCGCTGCCACCTGGTACTACACGCGAACAGTTACTGGCGAGGTTTCATGTGCAAGGCCGCGACGGTCAACTGCTTAGCGGTGCCCAGGCATTTTTGACCTTGTGGGCCGCCCTGCCCGGCTGGCGCTGGCTGGCCTTGGCCGGACGCCTGCCGGGAGCAAGCTGGATGATGGAGCAGGTGTACCGGCTGTTTCTAAGGTGGCGACCGATGCTTCAGCGCTGGGCCGCGCGCTGGGACTGACCCGCTTAAGCAAAGCCAACATCATGTCCTTTAGCAACTGCTTATTTAATTACCCCAAATTCACAAGGCATCCCATGAAATCCATTGTTCTCATCACCGACGTCAGCGGCGGCATTGGCAGAGCCCATGCACATCAGCTCCACACTCAGGGCTTGCAAGTTGCCGTAGTCGGACGCGACGCCGACCGTCTTGCTGCCGTCGATGCAGCTGTGCAAATTACAGAGGACACGACTGCGCCCGAGGGAGCTGCACAGGCTGTGGCCACCGGCCAGGAAACGCTAAGAGCTGCACCGTCTTTGCTGGCGCACTGCGTGGGCAATACATTGATTGCACCCCTGCACCGTACTCGTGTAAACGCCTACCGCGAGGTGATACGCGTCAACCTCGATAGCGCAAAATACATGCTGCAGACTTGGTTCACAGCACTTCAAGGTGGCCCCAGCGCCGCCGTATTCGTAAGTTCCGTCGTTGCGCGCATCGGGGTGGCTAATCATGAAGCCATCGCCGCTGCTAAGGGTGGCATAGAAGCCTTGGTGTACAGCGCTGCGGCCACTTACGCAGGACGGGACAGACGATCGCAGTGGACGGCGGTTTCACCACCGTGCTGCCTCGGGTGAAATAGACGTGAAACAGATCGAAGTGACCACCAGGAGTACTGAATGAGCGAAGACCTACGCTGTTGCGGCAGCGGCACCTGCATAATCGACACCGAAGGCCGCTGTTGGTGCGGCCAGCTGTGGGACGGCCAGAAGATGTGCCATGCGCGGCACGCTCCTGCCCCAGCGATCGTTCTTGATGCCATGCCAGAACCGGCGCACACGCCGCCACGTATAGCCCATGCCAAATTTAAAAAATGACTTTCAACCCCTTGAGGCCATTGGCCACTGCGCTCACAGGTCAGGTGGATAAAGCGCGATTGCAAACAGCGTCCCCATGTCGGAGGTCGCCTCATGCAGGTGGGGACAGTTATGCCAATCAATCCACTCACAGCACTTCGTGCTGGCCGCAATAGATCAGGGGTTTGAAAATGTATTGGATTTGATCGAGGAAGCCATTGAAGGCCTCATAAAATTCATAATTCAAAAGGCATTGATATGAAGCAAGTTAGCTCAGCAGTCATTGAGTTGCGAGATCTACAGCTCAAAACAGACATCGGAACTTACGGCCCCAACGACACCAAGCCAGACGCCCACCTTCTCGATTTGACTCTTGGTGTTGCGCTCGATCAGGTGGTGATTACTAAGGATGGGATGGCGCATGTGTTTGACTATGACCCATTAATTACGGAAATCGACCGACTCGCAGCGGACGGTCAATATGAAACGCAAGAACGGCTCATCACCCGCATTGCAGGTGCCTGTGCAGCACACTCAGCCATCAAGCGCATGGAGATTAGCCTGAAAAAGTTACCCGTGCGATCGGGCAGCGGATCGCTGGGCGTTCGCCTGATACTCGATGAAATCGCAACCGATACACTTCGACCTGATCAAACCAAGACCACCTTGTAAACGGATTTGATCAAGCAAGGGTGGCTTGAATCTAGCCCCAGAAAGTCATTACGCACTGAGGGTCAGGTAATTTCTCAAAACTATTGATATTGGAAGGATTGCAAAATGTTAGATACTTATTTGCGCACGGCAAGTCTTTTGGTTGTGTCTTTGTTGTTTGGCGGTATGTTTCTATTTTCGGCAGGCTTTGCAGCCTTCCTGTTCCGGCACCTGCCCCCACAAGAGGCTCGTATGCTGATTCGAAAAGCATTCCCACTGTTTTACCTTTTTGTGATTGTCTCGTCGGGTTTGGCCATGGTGCTATCTTGGCGATTGGATTCCCTCAGTGGAGCTTGGATGGCTTTTGTGATGTTGACAACAGTGGCCGCTCGACAATTGTTGATGCCAGCGATCAACCGTGCCACTGATTTGGGCTATAGAAAACGCTTTCTGTGGTTACACGGCTTTTCTGTTCTTCTTACGTTGGGGCACATTGTTCTGGCAGCCGTGGTTTTGGTTCGTACAGGTTAGTGGCAACCCATCGATATCAAAGCAAAGGCAATGACTCAAGGTTGTATGAAGCGGCTACGCTTGCGCGACGTTCGAAAAAGCGCTCGTACGCATAGCCATCCCAGAAGCAATTTCCTATTCAACCATTGTCGCTGAGCAAAAAATAAATTTTTTCTCAGCACTGCGTACTGCGCCACCCCCGATAAATCGATGCCTCCGCGCGGACTGATTAACAATGGTTTTTTTTTACTATGGGTATGCAGAGGATAACTGCAAAAGCTAGTGGCAAAACTAACGGGGGGGGCAACATGGTCCTGAAATGCCGCGGCTCAATGTTCGCGATATACACAACTTAATCTCTACTACCGAGATTTTATGTAACTAATAATCGCACTTTAGATTTATTTTTCACCACAGAAAATAAGATTTTATTCTAATGACTTCAAATTTTTCCCTTAACGATGCGAAACATATCCGGACTTTTCAAGAGAGCTTTGTGAGAGTGCGACCAGTGCTGATCGTTGTGTTATACAAATCTATACAGTTAACGCAAACAAGCAAACGTCGCGAGTGATGCAACCTCTACCTTCCGGGTCGATGAAGAACTGAAAGAAGAGTTTTTTTTCACCGCAGTGAAATCTCTTAACCCTACCGGTAGGTAGCTCCTACGTGATTACATGCTTGATTTCGTAAAACAGCAACAAGATGCCGTCTTGGATGAAGAATCAATTCCTCGCCCAGTAAAGCCTTGACTAGACTCAGCCAATGCTAGCGGCCTAGCATCAGCTGAAGAAGTGGAAGCGAAATTTGCCACAAGCAGGGTAGAGTTCCGAATCAAGCTTGGTGCTAGATCGCGAGGCTAACCTGGACACCGGAAGAATTAAATGATCAGCGAAAAATCTACGAGTTCATCGTGAACTACCAACCTTTGGTCTACCTATCTAAAGATTTATCGCCATTGAGTCGGTTGCAACCCAAACCCATGCCATCGTAGGCGTAGCCACGCTCTATCTAGAACTGGCTCTCATACCTTGGACATGGGCTAAGGGGCTCGGTTTTTATTCCTAGCTTACTGCTCTGGACAAATTTGAATTCAAATAACTACTCGCACTTAAACGTGAGCGGTAATTTTTCAAGGAAAGCCTCAGAGTTTATTTCGTGGATCTGGTTGAGTTTTCATTTCATTTTACGAAATTCCATTACCGTTAGCACCAGACCGACAAGCAACAATACAAAGACAATAATCCCACAGGTAAGCAAGTCAGTGGCTATCACTTTCTCACCCCCATTAATGTGGCCACTTTGAAGTAGATTCCAAAGCCAAAAATGGAAGGAACCCAAATCGCCGTGAATATGGCCTGCTCACGATCCCGCACCACGAACCACAAATAAGCAGTAATAAAGAAAGAAATCATTACCGCTAACAGAATAAAATAATCAGATTTTCTAAACATATAACCCTCCTAAAGTATTAACTCTTACAATTTTCAAAGTACTCAACGATGCCATAACCGATGGCACTCAATAAACAACCGGATACCGCTACCGACCCAATGACTCGCACTCCCGACGAAATCCCGACCGCAAAGACTTCTGCTTGAATGAGACCACTGAAGGCAAGGACCAAGCCAATACAACCGATCCCAGTCAGTGAGTTACCGACGACGATTAACGGGCCACTGATATATTTTTTTTTCGTAATCATTTTGCATTCCAGCAATTGAAGATCAGAAATCTTCGCAATACCGCAGTTTCTTCGCACCAATTCGTCGCCCGGGACTTGATCGTATTAACAAGCTTCGCAGATAAGATGAGCCTACGCACAATGATGGGCAAACCGTTATTCTGATCATTGATGAGCTTGGCTTCGGATCGGCCTTCCTTATGCAGCAGACCGACCAGTCGAGCAATCAATGACTTGTTGGGAATAGCAAACTGCAGAATTTGCAGTTTTTTTCCGTTAACCTGAGACTGATCGCAGAAGATAGGCAATATCAATAGTTTTTTTACGCATAAGAACTTTGTGTCTTTAAAGACGTTAGTATTAAGCATTGGTTCAGGACTTTTCAT
>CAITMU010000140.1 GCA_903893565.1 uncultured beta proteobacterium
GGTTTTTCTTGGATCGGGTTACTTTGAATTCCACCATAAACACCTCATATCAATTAAAGATACCATTATACACTTGGCGGAGAGAGAGGGATTCGAACCCTCGATAAGCGTTTTGAGCCTATACTCCCTTAGCAGGGGAGCGCCTTCGACCACTCGGCCATCTCTCCGTTATTTCGAATTAAGTGAAAAACCGATACCAAAAACTGAATATTTCACTAAAAAGAAAAACATCACATCACAAGGTGCAATGATACAGCATAAAAACTATTTTTACTAAAAACTACTGGTCCTAGACCGGTTGTTCTAAGTGAAAAGCCTTGTGCAAAACTCTGACAGCCAATTCTGTGTATTTTTCATCAATAACAATCGATATCTTGATTTCGGAAGTAGAAATCATCTCGATGTTGATCCCTTCTTCAGCCAATGTCCTGAAAGCCGTACTGGCAATACCGGCATGGGAACGCATTCCTACGCCGACCACAGATACCTTAGCAATTTTGTCCCCACTCACAATACCCCGCGCTTGGATATGCTTAATAACCGGCTCCAACGTCTTTAAGGTCTTCTGATAGTCATTTCTATGAACGGTAAAAGAAAAATCAGTCAATCCATCGTGCCCAACGTTTTGCACAATCATATCCACATCGACATTCGCATCCCCCACTGGGCCTAAGATTTGATAGGCAATCCCAGGCCTATCAGGAACCCCGAGAATGGTGATTTTCGCCTCATCACGGCTAAAGGCTATGCCTGAAATAATCGCCTGTTCCATTTTCCTATCTTCCTCAAACGTAATAAGTGTGCCTTCGCCTTCATCCTCAAAACTGGATAGGACACGTAATCGTACTTTGTATTTACCAGCAAATTCAACAGAGCGAGTTTGCAATACCTTAGAGCCCAGGCTCGCCAATTCCAGCATCTCTTCAAAGGTAATGCTGCTCAAACGTCTTGCTTCTGGAACAATACGGGGGTCGGTGGTATACACGCCATCTACATCCGTATAAATCTGGCATTCATCGGCTTTTAAAGCAGCCGCCAGTGCGACCCCCGTGGTATCTGAGCCACCACGACCTAAAGTCGTAATATTGCCTGATTCGTCCACCCCTTGAAATCCTGCCACCACGACAACAGTGCCTTCATCCAAATCGGCTCGTAGAAGTTGCTCATCAATTTTTAAGATTCTTGCTTTGGTAAAAGCACTGTCGGTCACAATTCGAACTTGCGAACCCGTATAACTGCGTGCCTTCAAACCCACTTCCTTTAAGGCCATGGCAAGCAATCCAATCGTCACCTGCTCACCGGTGGAAATAACCACATCCAACTCTCTGGGATCTGGTTGATCCTGCAATTGCTTGGCCAACGCAATCAAGCGATTGGTTTCACCGGACATTGCCGAAACCACCACCACCACTTGATGCCCCTGGCCATGCCAGCGAGCAACCCGTTTAGCGACGTTTTGTATTCTCTCTGGGCTACCGACCGAGGTACCGCCGTATTTTTGAACAATTAAAGCCATACGAAACTCGTTTTATTAAAAATGACCCTTACGGGAAATCATAATATTGTAATTGATTTTATTAAAAATATCGATTTTATAACCCACCTTCTGTCTACGAGCGAGATTCATAAATGGGTAGAAAGAAAAACTTTACCAAATAATAGAACTTTAATTAAAATTAACAGTCCTAACAATCCCGAACTATAATTTTATGACATAAAGATGAAGCCCTTCTCACAAATCCCCAATATCCGTAAACTTCGTAAGCGCCTGCATTTAAATCAAGCCGACTTTTGGTCACGTATTGGCGTCACCCAAAGCGGTGGTTCACGGTACGAAAGCGGACGTAGCCTGCCCAAACCAGTGCGCGAACTCATTCGTTTAGTCTACATTCAAGACGTTAAACTGGAAATGGCCAATGGCCTTGATTTGACCATTGCGCACCTGTTGCAAAAACAAAAACCCCTGATTTATCGCCAGTTATCAAAACTAGCCACGGCCGTGCCTGAAGCGGCTGCAAAAAAGAAAACCTCTAAATAATTTTCATTTGTTATTGGGCTTTACTTTAAGAGCGGCAAACACAGTCTTACCCCGTTCGCACGGATGGGCTCTACTCACTTCAAAGAAAAACCCAAAAAACCGGTAGAATCCTAGCTTGAATCATTTTCAATGCTTAATTTACCGGGGAGGGTTTCTATTTTTCTTTTGCCTAAAGCACCCGCTCATGTCTTGTTAAGCTTTTGGATCGAGGTTGACCTCTTTTCAAATCCCAGAGATCTAGGAAGGTGCCAAGCCCCGCACTTTATCGCTAAGGCCTCAGAGAGATGACTTCTCCTACGCCCGTCCCTGTTTCATCGAATCAGGATCTCCCCCTTTTACATCAAAGCTTTAGTCAGGCTCTCGCCTTTTATAAAGAAGGCCATTTCGAGTTAGCGGAAAAAATATATCAAAAGATTATTGTTCTTAAACCGGATTATTTTCCAGCGTGGCATCTTTTAGCCGTCATTGCCCACGAAAAAAAAGCCTTTGCCCAAGCCATTGATCTTATCAGCTTAGCCATTTTCATTGAGCCTCACAATGCAGCCTTCTACACTCAGCGGGGGCAATTTCAGAGCGCATTGCAATGTTTTCGCGAAGCCATTTTCGACTACGATCATGCTATAAGCATTGATCCGCTGTATGGATCTGCCTATGCCCTGCGTGGGATCGCTTTGGCGGCTATAAACCTTCATCAAAAAGCCCTAATAAGCTATGACAAAGCCATTTCACAGCAAAAAGGTGATGCAGACACCTACTTTAACCGCGCTTTAAGCTTGGGTGAGTTAGGTCAACTCACTAGCGCCATTGATAGCTATAACCAAGCGCTCCAGATCAAAAACGATTTTGCAGAAGCCTACACGAATCGTGGCGCCGTAATGACCACAATGGGACAGACTGCAAACGCTATTGCTAGCCATCAACAGGCCATCGCAATCAACCCGAGTCTTGTTTTTGCTTACTGTCATCTTGCCCACGCGCTACAGATGCAGGGTCACGGGGACCTCGCGCTCATCCAATGTGAGCGCGCCACGACTTTGGAGCCTGACCAGCCCCCGATTTATGTAAGCCAAGCCTTAATACTCATGGGCTTAAAAAGATTCACAGAAGCTTTGGCACGCTTTAATGTAGCGCTAGCGCTAGAGCCTGATAATGCCGAGATTTTCTCCAATCGCAGTCTTGCGCTCAACGCACTGGGTCAGCATACACTGGCCTTAGACAGTTGCTCTCGCGCCCTGCAACTTAAGCCCCATTGGGCACCCGCGTATGCCAATCGCGGTCAAAGTGAACGAGCGCTTCATTTACTGGAGGCCGCCCAATTAAGCTGTGAACGAGCCATCCAATTGGATCCACATTTGGCAGAAGCACATCTTAATCTTGCCACCGTACTAATCGAGCAAACTCAATTACCCCTTGCTCTAAAAAGCTTGGAGCGGGCCCTTGAACGTAAAACCCCCTTTGCGGAGGCCCATTACAACCGTGGCATTTGTTTTCTAGGGCTCGATCAGATTGATTGGGCCATAGACGCTTTTAATCAAGCGCTCAAAATAAACGCTGATTACACTGACGCCTTCATCAATCGAGGTCTTGCCTTAGAGCGCCTCCACCAATTAGATGAAGCTCTGCAAAACTACAATCAAGCCCTTTCACTTCAGCCAGATTGCATTGAGGCTCAATGGAATAAATCGCTCACTTTACTGCTACGAGGCGACTATCCAACCGCTTGGCCGCTTTATGAATGGCGATGGCGACGTCAACCCTTAAAATCCCAATGCCGTGAATTTTCCCAGCCCTTGTGGTTAGGTGAGGAAAATCTTCAAGGCAAGACGTTGCTCATCCACTGTGAACAAGGGTTGGGGGACACCTTACAATTTTCTCGCTTTGTGCCACGTTTGTTGACTCTTGCTAAGCACGTTATCTTTGAACTCCCCGCTCCGTTGCTCGAATTACTCCAGTCTTTACCGGGTACGATTCAGTTTATCCCCCATGGCCAGAC
>CAITMU010000141.1 GCA_903893565.1 uncultured beta proteobacterium
AGCTCACCGGCACTCCAAAATCAGTAAAAACCGTGCTTATCGATTCAGCTTCACATAGGTCACCCGCCACGGTTGCCGTACCGTGGGCATTCAAATAGCCTATGTCACGGGGTTCTAGTTGAGCATCTTGCAATGCTAATTTCATGGCCTTGACTTGACCTTGCGGGTGAGGGTTAGTCATATGTTGCCCGTCACAATTGGTCGCATAACCTGAAAGCTGCAACCCAATATTCGCTTGGCGAGCCTGCGCATGGGCCTCAGTTTCCAAAACGAATGCCGCTGCCCCTTCCCCCAAGGCGAACCCATTTCGTCCTACAGAAAAAGGGAAAAATGTTTTCGTCATGTCAGATTTGACACTCGCCAAGACCCTCAAAGCGTGCCAACTGGCAATGACCCCAGGGGTTAACATCGCCTCACTGCCCCCTACAATTGCCACATCTAATTGTCCAGAACGTAGCGCTCTTAAGGCCTCCCCTATGGCGACGGCAGATGAAGCGCAAGCACAGGCGAAACTTAAACTCGCCCCCCTGGCTTTAAAAAGTAAGGCAATTTCTGCTGCGGGGGCATTGGGCATGGTCGTCACCACACTGGTGGGTCTGACGCGTTTTTTTTCCACATAAAGGGCCTGACAGGTTTTATCAAAACTACCGGCCCCAGCCATTCCCGAACCCCAATAGATCCCCAGTCGTTCATTATCAATTTGTTGTGGGTCAAGTTTTGCATGACTCACCGCATCCTGAGCCACCTTAAGCGCCATTGCCGTACATCGATCCAATGGTAGACGCGAGGGGGCTACAATCTTATCCAGTGGAAACACAACAGGACAAACGGGAATTATGGCCGGGTCTATACCCGGCAAGTCGAGCGAATACTCAACAATTTTTGACTGACTTTGAGCTAAAGAAAGGTCAAAATCAGATAAGTGAGATCCCAACGGAGAGAGTTGGCCGTATCCTGTAATAAAAACACGGTTTGCCATAGGGAATTAAAACGATTCGACTAAGATTGTTTCATTTTGTCTATGACCTGACAAATATCGTCAAGGGTCAAACCAGCCAAATTAGGATCAATCTGATCTTCAGGTATCCGAATTGAGAAAGCATCTTCGGCGGCGAAGACAAACTCCATCAGGGTTAATGAATCTAAACCCAAATCCAAAAAAGTCGCCTCACGGCTCACCTTAGTCGGATCAACGCTGAATTTATCGACGAGCAAAGAAGACAGAACGGTGTAGGTTTCAGTGTTCACTAAAAAATTGAGTCTAGTTTAATTATAAGCATTATAAATTGAATGCCTATCACGGTCTAGGTGTTTATAAACTTAACCACTTCTTGACTGACCACCAACCGCTCGTAATCGATTGTGATCATATGGTAGCTATTGTTAAGAAAAATTGCGTTAAAAAAATCATGTGACCAATACTTCTGCAAATATTCCACATTGTCTAAACCGGCCATCTCATCTTCTTTTGAATGTATCGCTAAGAGCTTAACGGGACAACGATGAGTCAGTAAACTTTTTCTCACCCAACGCTTTAACCGGTCGTGCTCTCTTAAATGAGGTATTTCTAGTACGCTAGCACCCGCACACGAAATGCGGCGTTGGTTTAATTCCTTCACAATCCATGATCTGACTCGCTCATCCTTAACCCCGTAGGGGGGGGATTCCTTATATTTCCAAAAACGTCCCAAAGGCGTATAGAGGGCAAGCGGTAATAAAAAATGGTAAAAAGGAATATTCCATCCGCTCAAAAACAAAGGGGTCGAAAGCGCAATGACGCCGTCAATTCCCTCGTGATCCGTCAAACAAGCCCCTAAGGCCAAGGTAGCACCGGAGGACAAACCGACAAGAAAAACCTTTTCATGGGTTTTTTTAAGTGTCTTGACCAGATCCAGCACGCTTTGAATCCAAGATGCGTAGGGACTGGCCACTTGTTTGGTCAAATTCTCGTCAAAGGTATAGCCAGGTATAGTCAGGGGATAACCCGCTATACCCGCTTTTTTGACCGCACTTTGCAAGACGAGCATTTCATCATGGGTGCTACACAGTCCATGAATAAAAACTAATGCAGTTCCAGTTTGAATCAATGCATTCCCAATAATTAAATTTGGTTAGTTTTAATTTTCAGCAGATATTGTATTACAAAGAGATGAAACAAATATGAAATTAATCATCAAAGCCCGCTACAAAGCCTTGAATTATAGCGATAAAAAAGGCTGCCATGCTATTTAAAGCCGATAAAACATACGATTCATTTTAAGTAAAAATACTTACATTCATTTTTAAAAATGAACTTTTACAGATATTCAGATAAAAAAATCTAAATTGTGTGATTTCAAACAATTTGTCATATACCGCTATTAAAGCTAAATGGAATGATCAACAATTGATTCTCATCATTTTTGACTAAGAAAGATCAATGATCAAAATATGGGCTTAACAAGAACGCTCATTTCGGAAAACCCAGCCTCCGCTTGATTCAAATAAAGGCACGATGGTGGAACTACTTTACCAAAATCGCGGTGCTTTGCACTGGGCCATAATGAAAAGACCGAGACTATTTTAAAAAAAACGAAGCTTTTATATCCTCAGAGGCAATGGGAAGATGCTCTTATAGGCAAAAGGGCGAATTAAAATCACATAATCGCGTTAAAATAATCAAACAATGCATCGGACAACCCCTCTAAAAAAATGCTGCCCTTTAGCTTTGGCCATCGGGCAGTTTGCCTAGATTTAGCCCAATCAAAAGTCAACCATGAAACAGTGGCAATTCTGGATCGACAGAGGGGGAACATTTACCGATATCGTCGCCAAAAATCCCCACGGACAACGCCTTACCTATAAGCTGCTGTCCGAAAATCCCTCGCACTACCCTGATGCAGCCATCGCGGGTATCCGACACTTAATGGGGCTATCGACTTACGATCCACTGCCCATCGATGGGATTGCTCAGGTCAAAATCGGCACCACTCTGGCCACCAATGCCCTACTTGAAAGAAAGGGCGAGCCCACGGCACTGCTCATTACCCAAGGGTTTAAAGATGCGCTACGCATCGGATATCAGAACCGGCCTCATATTTTTGATCGCCATATCGTTTTACCAGAGATGCTCTATGCATTGTCAGTTGAAATAGAAGAGCGCATCAGCGCTGAGGGAAAAATCTTAATCCCTTTAGATGAAGACAAAACACGTCAATCCTTGGAAAAAGCCAGGGCATCAGGACTCACCTCCTGTGCCATTGTCCTAATGCATGGGTATCGATATCCTGATCATGAGCTAAAACTGGCAAAGCTAGCGCAAGAGGCTGGATTTACCCAAATCTGCGTTTCCCATCAAGTCAGCGCCTTGATGAAACTCATTGCCCGTGGCGACACCACGATGGCGGATGCCTATTTATCCCCCCTATTACACCGCTACGTTCAAGGCCTGAGCCAAGCGTTAAAAGGCGTACGACTCCACTTTATGCAGTCTAATGGCGGGTTAAGTGGTGCAAGTGGTTTTCAAGGTAAAAATAGCCTTTTATCGGGACCCGCTGGTGGAGTCGTCGGCATGGTCAAAACAGCCATGAAGGCTGGGTTCGAAAAACTGATTGGGTTTGACATGGGGGGCACCTCTACCGATGTGTCTCACTTTA
This sequence comes from uncultured beta proteobacterium, assembly GCA_903893565.1. Taxonomy (GTDB): domain Bacteria; phylum Pseudomonadota; class Gammaproteobacteria; order Burkholderiales; family SG8-41; genus UBA5216. The sequence continues at coordinate 3,636 of CAITMU010000141.1, forward strand.
ATGGAGGCTACGAACGAACCTTTGATGATGTCATCGGTGGGGTTCGCCTGCGAGCGCCTATGATGAAAATCCACACTGTCGCAGCCGGGGGCGGCTCGTTATTAAAATATGACGGATTCAGAATGCAAGTCGGACCTGAATCAGCCGGCGCCCAACCAGGACCGGCCTGCTATGGACTTAACGGGCCCCTCACCGTGACCGATTGCAACGCTTTGTTGGGACGAATACAAGCCGACTTTTTCCCCTCTTGCTTTGGGGTTTCTGGGAAAGAGCATCTCTCACGTATTCAAAGTGAACAACAATTTAAAAGCTTACTTCGAGATATTCAAAAAATCCATAGCCACTACACCACGATCGAACAGGTGGCAGAGGGATATTTAAATATCGCCATTACGAATATGGCGAACGCCATCAAAAAAATATCGATTGCTCGAGGTTTTGATTTAAGCACCTATACTCTAGTTGGTTTTGGGGGAGCGGCCGGGCAACAAGTCTGCCAGGTTGCCCAGACCATTGGGGTAAAACAAGTATTCATACCCGCGCATTCCGGCGTTTTATCAGCCTACGGTATTGGGCTTGCTGACATAACCGTAGTACGAGAAAAATCATTCGAAAGGAAATTAGAACCCCAGTTACTCAAACCTTTGTTAGAGCTCATTGAAGAGCTCTCTTTCGAATGCAACGCGGCCATACAAGCTCAAGACCCATTGTCTCAGCCGGCAGAATTTCAGGCCTATCTACGAATAAAATATGAGGGCACTGACAGCGTTTTAGATATTGCTTTTGTCCGTTTTGAGCCCATTTCACTCGCCTTTGAAACTCTGCATCAGCAACATTTTGGTTTTTTGATGCGAGAAAAAGCCCTGATTGTTGAGGCCGTATGGGTCGAGGCCACCGCTAAAACCGAGGCTCTCCCTCAGAGCGCATTACCTTTCCACCTATTGCCTGGCACAACGGATGCTATCCCCCCGTACTCGATATCCAGCGCGAAGTATGTAAAAAAATATCCGCTCTATAATCGTAAACAATGGCAAGAGGTCCCTCTTTATGAAGCGCGTTTACTGGAACCCGGTAATCGTATTCTAGGACCTGCGTTGATTTGCGAAGAACACACCACCATCGTGGTAGATCCCGATTGGCAACTCGAGGTGAATGAAAATCGAGACTTTATTCTCCTGAATCTTCAATCGGCTCGAAGACCCGATAGGCTCAGCCCGATCATGGATCCGGTCTATCTTGAAGTGTTTAACAATGTTTTCATGTCAATTGCCGAGCAAATGGGATTGCGGTTAGCCAATACGGCGATGTCGGTGAACATTAAGGAGCGATTAGATTTTTCTTGCGCATTATTTGATGGACAAGGACAACTCGTTGCCAACGCGCCTCACATGCCGGTTCATCTCGGATCCATGGGAGAAAGTGTGCAAGCCGTGATTGAACACAATGGGGCTCAGATGCGTGAGGGCGACAGTTTTATGCTCAATGATCCCTATCATGGAGGCACCCATTTACCTGATATCACGCTTGTCACCCCAGTTTTTTATCAAAATTCTCCCAAACCGACATTCTTTGTCGCCTCTCGCGGCCATCATTCCGATATTGGGGGACTGACTCCTGGTTCAATGCCTCCCCACAGTACTCATATTGATCAAGAAGGGATACTAATTCGCAATTGCAAACTGGTGGATCAAGGCCAGTTTTGCGAAGCCGCCGTCAAAGCCTTGTTAACGGCTGGGCCCTACCCTGCCAGAAACCCTGAGCAAAATATTGCTGACCTGAAGGCCATGATAGCAGCCAACCAAAAAGGGGTGATGGAACTGACGCAAGCCGTCAAATATTGGGGATTACCGGTTGTAGAAAATTATATGCAATTCGTTCAGCACAACGCAGAAGAGGCGGTTCGACGAGTCATCTCACAGCTCGAAGACGGACAATTTCAATATGCCATGGATAACGGTTCCATCATTGCGGTGAGTATTCGCGTTGATCGAAAAAAACGACATGCGACCATCGATTTTAGTGGGACGAGCGAACAAAAAAACAATAATTTCAACGCGCCTACGGCCATCACCAAGGCGGCTGTATTGTATGTTTTTCGTTCATTGATTAAGGACAATATTCCCTTAAATGCAGGCTGCCTTAAGCCACTAACCATTGTCATACCGCAACACTGCCTGTTAAATCCCCTATATCCTGCTGCCGTAGTGGCTGGCAATGTAGAGACTTCCCAATGTATTACGGATGCCTTGTATGGCGCTTTGGGTGTCATGGGGGCTTCCCAAGGCACAATGAATAATTTTACCTTTGGCAATGATCGTTACCAATACTATGAAACGATTGCCGGTGGGTCAGGGGCGGGAGAAGGGTTTGATGGCACCGATGTTGTTCAAACACACATGACCAATTCGCGATTGACGGATCCAGAAGTTCTAGAATGGCGCTATCCGGTCGTATTGGAAACGTTTGAGATACGAGCTAACAGTGGGGGTGAAGGTCGGTTTCGGGGGGGCAATGGGGCTAAAAGGCGGATACGTTTTCTAGAACCGATGACAGCTGCGATCCTCTCAAACCATCGCAAGGTCGCCCCCTATGGCATGGCTGGGGGGGGTGAGGGTGCATTAGGTCTAAACCGCGTGATTCGATCCAATGGCCAGATGCTAGACCTGCCCGCTTGCGCTGCGTTAGTGATGAACACTGGAGATTGTGTTGAAATCATCACCCCAGGCGGAGGCGCTTACGGTAAGGCGCTACAATAGCCATTCTTTTCATATTTTTCCTACATAGGAACACACTCGAATGACTCATTCAATGAAATCCATGCTGGGCTTTTCTATGACCGTCGCTTTAGGGCTATCGTTACAAAGTGTTGCGCAAAACTTCCCCTCCAAAGCGATACGTATTGTCGTGCCCTTTTCTGCTGGTGGACCATCGGATATTACGGCACGTAATGTTTCACCCAAAATGTCCGAGTATCTGGGCGGAGTTCCTATCGTTGTCGATAATCGAGGCGGGGCCAATGGCATGATAGGAGCTGAAATTGTGGCTAAATCTGCCGCCGATGGCTATACCTTATTGGGCGGCACCGCGAGCATTACGTCCATCAATATGGTGGTTTACAACAAACGTCCCTACGACACTTTAAGAGATTTTCAGCCCTTAACCACGATTATGATGACAGACACCATTTTCGTGATCAATCCGGTATTACCGGTGCGCAATTTAAAAGAATTGGTCGCCTTAGCCAAAGCGCACCCCGGAGAACCCGCCCTCGCCTCTTCTGGCAATGGGGGGATTTTACATCTGGCTATGGAGCTTTTAAACGTACAAGCTGGTATCAAAATGACCCATGTCCCTTACAAAGGCGCGGGGCCCGCGGTACTCGATGTGATTGGAGGCCAGGTGGGCGGTATGTTCGTTGATTTACCGGTGGTATCTCCCTACATCCGATCCAAAAGAGTCAGAGCCTTGGTGGTGGCTAGTAAAAAACGCTCTACTTACTTTCCCGATGTACCGACCACAACAGAATCCGGTTTTCCGGGGGTGCAGGTCAGCAACCATTACTCCTTATTGCTCCCCCTTAAAACCCCCCGAGACATTGTGATGAAACTACATGATTCGGTGGTCAAAACCATGGCCGTCCCAGAGGTGCGTAGCAAATTTACCAACATTGGCGCTGACCCACTGATCATGAGCCCAGAGGAATTTACGGCTTTCCTCAAAAATGATATCGAAAAGTGGGCCAAAGTGGCTAAAGCATCAGGGGTGAATGTGGACGAGTAACCCGTCAGACAACGACATCCATGTCATAACAAGCCACTTACTTATCAATACTCGACTTTTCATCGATTGGGTTAGATGCCAGGTCGGGATTGACCGCTGGTGGATCAAATCCTAACAAACGTAGCCCCCAGGCCAAAGCAAAACTGACGAGTAATGGCCACCAGTGATGAAAATAAACACAAACGATTGCCCCCAAAATATAAGTGCAGGCCAACAATAATTGCCCAATGATTTTATTTTGGCTGTAAGCGAACAAGAGCGCGAGACCCCAGCATAAATACAGGACAGAAAAGCTATACACCACCCAATTAAGGGGCACCCGACCTGAATTTACTGCAGCGAACACGCCAAGAACCAAAGCACCAATTATCCACTTCATAAATGATTGCGTCTTAAAATGAGAGAACTCAATTCTACACCCCCTCATAAAAAAACTCTAAATATCGAAAAAATGAATTGCCCCTGATAAGAACAAAAGGCAAAAAAACAAAAAGGGCGCAATTCTGAATCGATAGCATAAGGGTAGCCAATTGGTTTCGAAGCTGAATCGATTGGCAAAAAATCTCATGGCTCATCGATACTTGATATCAAAGGGGTAGAGACTGCGTTTTTTGATCGAACCCTCATGGCGTTCCTGTTAAGAGTCCCTACTAGCCCTCAGAATCTGATCACAGGTTGGCATGCCCAATGACCGATCATTGGAATACGCTTCTTGCGCAGAACCGTTGCGACACAATCCACTCGATTATCTAACAAGCAATCTTCCCACATTGGACTCAAGGTGGGAACGGGCAGTAAAGATGGGGGTAGAGACAGGAGTAGAGATGGGGGTATAAATGAGGGAGAGGGGATAAGGGCCGTATGTCTCTTTTCTCGAGGACTACGCCTGATGCGGTCGATCGGCGTAGTCCGTAACCGGCTACATCTTAGGTTTCTTAGGTTTCTTAGGTTTCTTAGGTTTCTTAGGTTATTGATGAAGAATGCGACTTATTCAGACTCAGGCAGATCGAGCCGCTCTCATCATCAAGTCGGACATATTAGCAAAATAAATCTCCGCTTGAGAAGTGGGTTTAATATATTTCTTACGTCCATCCTCAACATAAGAAAATTCTATCAGACCCTTTTTGCGTAACATTTTAATTCGGTTATGCAAAGTGGCAGGCGACCCAATTTTATCAAGATTCATTAAATCACTGACCAAAGGGGGTTGCCCGACTTGGGACTTAAGACTCACGTGATTCAGTAATTGGCTTTCAATCGAATCGAGTTGAATCCAAGAAGGCAAATGCTCCCAAGACTTGAGAAGATTTAAAAAACGCAAATACGGTGTGTTTGTTGCCGTGCCAAGATTTTTTTTCATAAGAATAGCCTACGTAAAAAAATAATAAAGATTAAAAAACGAATGAATCGCTTCAATTTTTTTTCGACTACACTACTGCACTCAAAGACATGTAGACACTGTCTACTTAAACGAATACTTAGATTAAATGAAGGCATTGAATGAATCTGACTATTCCTGAAAATCCTCCAAAAATATCAACAACGCATCTTTCTTCATTCTCACCGAAGGGTACCGGATGCCAAGCGTAAACTCAGCTCTGCTATACCGCCTCTTACTCATCCCAATCTTAACTAGCAAATAGATTAATTCATTCAATTCCTTCAATCTGACCATTTCTGAATTTTCTAAATTAAATCTAAAATAATATTATTATTTCCTTTATAAACAATATTTTTATTATAGTAATTAAACAAAATTGCTGAGTCTGACAATTTCTGACAAATTCTGACGATTGCTGAAATTGACAAAAAAAGAGGGGAAAAAACTACAGGCTTCTTCCCCCATAGTAATGAGGAAAACTTGCTTTTTGTACGAGACACCCCCCAATATAAGCAGAGGGTCAAGTCACCTCACGCGACTTGGCTTGGGATAATCGAAATAAAAAATGACCCCATCCCCTAACTCGCTCTTGAGGAAAGTGGGCCTTGGGGTGTTTTTTTAAAACGAGTACACTACACTGCTAGCCGACCCATGAAGAGTAGAGATTCGAATAAGAATTTTTTAAACATGCCCCATCAAGAATTACATTCCAGTTTATCCCCACTGATCGAGGCCCCTCAATCCTCGCGGCGAAATATTGCGTTGAATATTCTATTTTTTCTACCTTGGATATTCTTGCTTGCAACTATGTTTCTTGACGCTGAGTATATAAAAGATCTGATATCCCCCTTAGTGAACAATGATCCAGTTGCCATTCATGAAAGTTATTTTGACAGCACTGGAAATCAATCCATTCAGGAAGTGACTCAAGCTCCTTTTGAGAGTTTTTATATGTCTACATACAAAACAACCTCAAAGGGCGCACTCTGGATGCGGTACTACTTTAAACCTCATACACCCAATCCTATTTTCTTAGTGGTGGGATTTAAAAATATCAATTTCCTTGAAATGTATAGCACCTCAGAATCAAATAATATGATTCATCATGAGACATCGTTAAACGCCATCGAAACACAAAAACCAAAGCGTATAGAAATACCCCCTACTGGGGG
>CAITMU010000142.1 GCA_903893565.1 uncultured beta proteobacterium
CAGGGTTGGTGTTAGCCATCAAGGACCAGATGTCACTACTTTGGGTAAAGACCGACACGTCGATGGATTGATCCTGCAGGTCATAGAGCGTGCAGTTGGCCACAAACGCGTTTAAATCGGCTTGTAGTTGGGGGTTAGTAATACCCATTTGTCTAGAGGCTTGGATTAATCGATTGGCGAACATGACGCCATTTTTTTGATAACTTAAGGCTTCAGGCAGTTGGGCGTTGTTATCCGGGATCACCTGAAAAGCTGTCTCAAAAAACGTAGTCAGGTTATTGCCCACCGAACTTGTCGCTGACCCAAAAAATGCCACCCCTAACGGCACGTTACCCACGACGATGGGGGCCTGGGTGCCGAGTTTATCGATGATGGTGACATCGACTTTAGGTAAAAATAGAGTGTAGTAGAGCATTAAAAACCCCACCAACCACCCCCAGCCATGAAACCGATTGGGGGTAAAAAGGCCACTGAAGGCGGCCACCAATAGTCCGGTGATGGCAACAGTTTTAATGAGCCCTAAGTAGCCCGCCCCACCCATGATGGCGGCAATGGCGTTAAATATCCCGTTTAGGGTGTCGACATTACCGTAGGCGTAGATTTCATACATGGTGAGGATGGACCATTAAGCGGTTTAGTGAATTAGCGATTTAGTGGATTGGCGGATTACGGGGGGCCGTGGCCTTGTTATTTAAGACTCTTGCGTGGGCGTAACTTCTTTTGTGGGTCAATCGTTATCCGCCCCCGGCATTCATCATCCCTTTGATCGCAGGGGGCATGGCACTCCACAGTTGTCGCTCCAGGGTTTGCAGGTCTTGGGTCATGGCGGAAACGGAGCGCAGTTTTCCGTAGGCGATATTTTTTTCTTGTAATATTTGGTTTTGAGCCTCTCGGGCATTTTTTCTTAAAAGCTCGATGGCGTCTTTTTCCATTTCATTTCTTTTAAGCGATTGTGAAAGGGCGGAGAAGCTTTTACGGATCGCTTGATTTAAAAAAGTTTCTGCATAATCGATGGCAATAATGCCTTGGTATTGTTGGATCAGTGTTTCTGCGATCTGGGAGCCTGGCACGGCGTTCGCGATAGCGAGCATCTTGTAGACGGGTTCGGTGGTGTTGTTAATAAAACCGATATCGGCGGCACTTTGGGCGGTGTGATTCACAATGTTTTGTGACATGTTTTCAAGTTTTGCGGCTACCAGGGTGGTGAACGGTTGCACGCTTAACGTATTGACCACTGGATTCAAACAATTTTGTGGTTCATCGCACACGTAGACCGAAACGTTGACTTGATTGGGGGTCGCTGACTCAGAGGTTCCGAGAAGTAGATCTCGTATCCCCTTAATCGTGGGCTCTAGATATTGGGTGGTTGAGCCCGTGCCATCGTCCGCTGGGGGAGAAACAATGACGGTGCCGACCACACTCATCATCAGTTCTTTTTCTGCCTGACTGATACCGCCCCCGACTTGATTTAATGCGTTCCACAGCACATTGCCTTGTACGAAGGCGGCATTTTTAACCGATGGATCTGCCGAGTTGGAGGCGTTTTTAAGCACAGTCGCAGCGTTACTAGCACAGGCCACCCGCGCATCGACGCGGTCGCTCACGGTGCCTAAGTATTGAGAGATATTGGCGCAGCCCGTTTGGGAGGCGTTATCCATCGCCCCCACCGCACCATTGACAAGAGACTGAGCCGCCTCACAGGAGTTGATGTTTAAAGCGTTGATCTTGTTGATTTGGTCTTGGAGTTCAGTCAACAATTTATCGATGTCCGGTGAAATCGATTGTAGGGCGAGTTTGAAGGCGTAGCCCATGGCATTGGCGCCAATGTTTTGTAGCATCGAGACAAATTGTTGTTTATTGATAAAAGAAAACGACCCCCCGAATAGATCAATGCCCCCGCATCCGGCTTTTAGGCTAGGGAGCTGCGCGTTGGCCAAGGGGTAGTTTTTACCCGGGGTGCGCATCATTAAATTGCCCCCCGTATAAAGATTCATCGCTTGCCCCCTAAACGCTCCTGGAGAGGTCACGTTGCCTAGAGTGCCTAGATCGTTAAAAAGCCCCTGCATCTGGGCGTTAAGATCGGCGGGGTGGGTGGTGGCTGGGGATAAAAGCCACACCACGGCTAAGAGCGCTGCGCGAAGACGCTGGCGGGGAGGACTCAATCGTTTAAAAGCGGCCAATGTGAAGAGCGCAAAATAACGCATGGGGTTATCTCAGTAAAAGTAGTGAAGGGGTTTAACGCAGGGTTTTGTTACGGATTACGTAAAGGTTCTAAAAAAAATTCGCCGGGTCAATGCTTTTACGGGCTAGAGCGGTTAATTGTTTGTAGAGTGGATAAAGTGGGTAAAGTGGGTAAAGTCGGTGAGTCGATGAGTGCTTGGGGCTGGTCGTAAGGCAAGGGGGTGCGACTGGGTTCTTCCACCGCTAAGTGAGATACGCGTTCCAGTAATTCGGATAAAGCCATCACGCCAAAGCCCACGGGTTTAATCTCTCGGGTGGTGGGGTTTGTTAAATAAAGGGCAGGCACGACGGTGGCATTTAAGCGAGCGGCAATGCCGTTATCGGTTTGTGGGCGGGGGTAGTCGGGTATGCCCTTACCGTCTAAGCTCACGGGAAAGACCGTGAGGCCGTATTGTTGTTCGAAGGCTTTGAGAATGGGCCCGAAGCGGTGGCAATACGGGCAGTCGCTTCGGAAGATAAAAAGGAGCGCATGATTTTTAGCTAAGGCACGCACACTTTGCTCTTGTTTGACGGTGTTGTTCTGGTCAAACACGGTCATTGCCATTTCGTTGGTGGGTCGACCTTGTAAGGCGTAGTCTAAGTCTGGGTTTCGCCAGACGAGCTTTTGCCATCGATCGGCAAACTGTTCCGAGCGATCCATCACCGCCCGCTGAAAACGCATATAGGCTAACAAATTGCTATCGGTAGGGTTCATGACGGCAATACGCTTGAGGTTTTCGAGCGTTTCTTGCATTCGCGTAAAGTCGAGGAGTTCTGTGAGCTTTGGGGGTGGCTTCGTAATAGAAGACTCTTTTTCTTTATCGGGGGTAGGGGGGCGAGGGTCTTGATACCAGAACCACCCCTCACGATGCTCATGCCAGTAGAGTGCCCCTTCACCATCCTCTGCCTTTGTAGTGCCTTGAGAGAGGGATTGCCCCTGAACTGGAAGGCTCAGGAGAAGAGGAAAAAAAAGTATCAGAAAACGAAATATCCACTTTATGTGGGTATCCAAAGTGCAACTGAAGCCATATAAACAATAGGGCTGGGATAAAGGGTCCCGGTTCCAAGCGCTTAAGCAGACCCAATCAGCCAGAGGGCATCCGAGGTTTTTAAGCATTGCGTTAACAGTATTATTCATTGGGGGGGCGTGAGATTCGGGAGTTGGCCGTTGCGGCAAAAAACGATTTGAAACACGAGACGCTGGTCTACGGCTTCTTCGGAGGTAATAGGGGTGGAAGGAGTGGAAGGAGTGGAAGGAGTGGAAGGAGTGGAAGGAGTGGCAGGGGGC
>CAITMU010000143.1 GCA_903893565.1 uncultured beta proteobacterium
GTCGTCCCACCACTGTAGGTATTGGTGCCTGATAACGTTAAAGCATATGATCCCGTCTTGGTCAGAGCATAAGCACCACTAATCACTCCACTGGCCGTCATATTACCCGTAGAACTACCAATAGAGGCGGCGCTACCTAAGGTAATCGCTCCAGCATAAGTGCCAGCCGTGCTACTAGAATTAGTGAGCGCGCCACCACTAGAGATACCCGTACCGTTTAAGGTTAAGGCATTAGTATTGGTCATCGTAATGCCATTTAAATCCAATACTGCACCACTGGTAACAGTGACGGCTCCCGTAGAGCCCCCAAGGGCGGCCGCATTACCGACTTTTACAGTGCCGGCTGAGATCGTCGTATCACCACTGTAGGTGTTGGTGCCAGAAAGCGTTAACGTTCCGAGACCACTTTTTGTTACCTGCGTCGCATTTGAAATGACGCCAGTTAGTTCGCCTGTGCCATTAACTCCTGCGACATTAAAGGTCACGGCACCGGTAACACTCAAGTTGCCACTACGACTACCACTAATGCCCCCAGTGGTGGTGGTGTTCCCTGAATTTAATACGAGATTTAACGTCCCCGCCGTGTTGCCAATACCCGCATTGATAACGATATTGTTATCAGCCGATAACGTCAATGTTCGTGTATTGGTGCCAGAAGTGCTAATGGCCGATGAAACGGTAATCGTTCCGCTATTGGTGGCGATGCCTGCCGTCTCGGTATTGGTTGTGGTAATCGTAACAGAGCCCGAATTCAATCCAGCAATCAAGGTGGCAGCGTTAACGACCGAGGTTGCTGTTCCCGAACTGGGCGTGTAAAGGTAAGGGTCAGTACCCGAGAGTATGTAGTTGTAGTCTAAGTCAGTGGCACTAATGGTGATATCGGCGGGATCCAGCAACCACATCCCCCCCAAACCGGTCTTGATGCTGGCTCGCGTATAAAGCGTATGTCCAGAAGTCTCGATAAAACCGCCATCTTTGTTTTGGGGATTGGAAAGACTCTGAGCGGCATTGAGCGAGGTGTGGGCATCTAGGCTCGTGACCAAAGAAAACGGCAATGTGCCGTTTTGCGCATCATTGCCGATTCGGATCGTGCCACCTTGTGTAAACCCAATTGCCTCGATTTCAGTGCCCGCAATTTGGACCACTTGAGTGGCTGAAATACCAATGGATCCACCACGGCCGGTTGCACCGTTAGTCTGGATGAGAGTCGTCTGAATATTAACATCACCTGTATTAGCGACCAGAGTGACGTTGCCACCGTCAATACCGTTGGCTTGAAGGGTGGCGTTTTGAAGATGGATGTCTTGAGCATTTGTGACACTCATGGTGCCCCCACGGCCCGTACCGCCGTTTGTCTGTATGATACCTCCGACTTGAATGGTTCCCGTGTCGCCATCCAATAAGATAGTGCCGCCATCGGTGACGCCATTCGCCTCGAGTCGACTGCCGTTAGCGAGAGTCAAGGTATTGGCTTGAATTCGGATCGTGCCGCCCAGACCGGTTGACGAGTTAACAGCAATACCGCCAAATAAATTAAAGACCCAGGACAAAATCGATACCAGTGGCGTTTCGCCAAGGCCCGTGATCTGACCGTAGTTACTCACCGTCCCGCTAGCCGTCATCGACAACTGATGAGCGGAAAGCTTGCTGCCACTGGACAAATTAATATTTTTAGCGTTGATCACTACATCCAGCGCCGAGCCAATAATCACCCCATTGTTAGTAAAGGTCCCATCGGCCGTGAACGAAAGGGTTGTGGGATTAGAAGTCGTTTTTTGGATGACGGTATTGGCTAAGATTGTTAAGTTGCCCGAACCGTTTTCCGTGCAAGTAGCACCCGTGCAAACATTGCCAGAAACGACAAGCGAAACATTACTATTTTGTAGGGCAGCTGAAATGACAGCACCGGTGGCACTATCCACGACCATGTTGTAAGGGTCCATAAGCCAGTTGCCAGAGCGACCCTGGGTGGCACGGGTATTAATTTGAGTGGTGGGGGCAATCGTGAGTAGTCCTTTCGAGCTGGTTTCAATGGACCCGCCATTACCCGATACCGCCCCCCCCATCGCCTCTAACGACCCCGCAACAGTGGTTTGCAGACGTGAGTTAATGTTGATAACGCCTCCATGGCCTTGGGTTTTAGCGTTCGCCGCGATGCGAGCACTGTCGTTTAAGGTGACCGTATCACTTTGTATGTTGATCGCACCCCCATTACCAGACACGGCACCACCTTGGACCTTCACTAGACCTGCAATCGTAGCGCTCGTGTTGGACTGAATGTTAACTGTTCCACCGTTGCCATTTTGTTTGGCTGAAGCATTGACCACGCTGCCTGCGGCTAGCGTCACGATATTGGTATTAGTATTAGTATTGGGTGCCACGGGTTGGGTAGTATCGGCGCTATTGCCCAGATTAATTTGGCCTCCACCGGTGGCGCCCGAGGCATTGGTTTTTGAATGGGATCCCAAGTTAACTTGTTGACCGGCAATGACGATTTGCCCCGCATTGGCAGTCGCGGAATTGGCCGCTACGGTTGCGTTCTGGTTCACCGTGCCTGCAGTCAAGAAGACACGACCGCCCTGAGTCGTCATAGAACTGGCCGATATGACGCCTGTGTTATTGAGCACGGAAGACTTCAAATCAGAAGCCGAATTGGCCGCAATAATCACCTGCCCACCACTGGTTTTAATAAGGCGTTTATTGTCAATTAAGGAATTAATGGCTGAGGCATCCACAGTAATATTGATTAACTGGTTGCCATTAAAGGATAAGGTGACTTGCTTGCCACTGACCAGCGCAATAGCATTGTTACCGGATAAAGTGGCGAGAAGAACACCCTCGTTTTTGACTTCAGGGGCCATAAGGGCAATATAACCATTGATATTGGTGGCCGTGATATGACCTTTATTCGTCACCTGACCTGTTTCACTGCCGGAGTAGGTCATTTTGCCGGACATGAAGTCAGAATCTTTAATGTTCATCGTTGTGGCAACAATACCGCCTGTGTTGATTTCAGCGCCCTTGCCGAAAATCACACCATTGGCATTCACAAACGCCACTTGTCCGTTAGCATTAATAGCCCCATCAATCATACTGGAAGTCGCACTATTAACACGGTTAAGCGTCGAGGCCGTTGCACTGGGTTGATTAAAATTCACCGTTGCTTTCGAACCGACGTTAAAACTATTCCAGTTAATGACGGCTCGTTGGGAACTTTGATTAATGTTTAAGACGTTGCCGGATTGAGCCATGCTCGCTTGACCCGCGGCGACTTGCCCCCCTGAGGGTAGTGTGTTCGGCGTCTGGCCAGCGGCGAGGCCAGAACTAAGAGCAAATGCCAACACCGTCAATACCCGATTGGCAAAAAAACTCGGAAATGAGAATGCACCTCTCCTCTTCCTCGTGAGAGAAAGATAATTCGGGAGTTTGAGAAGTGTGTTCGCTAACTTCAAGCTACTAACTCAATCGTAATAGGGTTAAATTAAAAGGCATACGAAGCCCTGATCCAGCCTTGAACATATCGATACTCACTATCGGCATTAAGGTGCAAACCGCTTGAGTTATACAAAGGGTTCTGACCGACTCGAAAAGCAACGATTGCACTGGCTCCCCAGCGGCCAAGGGTATATTTGGCCGTGGCGCCGACTGCGCCTAATGGGTAAGTATTGTTGGCTCTGGTGAGGCCTTGCCAATTAGAGTAAGTGTTAACGTATTGTTTAACCACCCCCAAATCGGCAAAGGTCCCTAATTGCCATTTTTCGTCTAAGCGATATTGCAACTCAGAGGAAATAACTACCCCTTGAGAGCCCCCCCCTTGCGAGACAGGATAGGCACGCACAGCATAGGTTCCACCGATATACATTTGTTCTGCCGAGTTAAGATTCTTATCGGCGAACTGACCGTAGGCGGAAATAAGCCATGAGGTCTTAGGTAAGAAGGAGAGTTCTTGAGTGCGACTGACGTTATAGCCCAGCTTGTTATAACGACCCACGGTTATAGGGCCCGATAGATCTTGCTCGGCTTGAGTATCATTGATAATTTTAATGTTGCCAGAGGTGAGTGTCAGACTATAGTTAATCACCGAATGGGTAGAATCAGAAAAATTCCCATTCACAGCGGCTGAAAGCGATGTGATTTGATATTTGCTGATGTTTTCACCAGCCTGATTATTTTCATAGTTTTTGTCATCCATGCTAAAACGCAACGTGGCGCTGTTGCCTGGGTTTCGCAAAAGGGCATAGCTGGCATTGACACCCACCGTCGTCGCATTACCCAGCGTTGGGATAGCGCTCGTTAAAGTGTGAAAAGTAAGATAACTGGCTTGAACCCCCGTTCGCCATCCGTCATACCCAACGGGCAATGAGTAGCCTAATTGCACATAGGAAGAACCTAAAGATTGCAAGGCATCTAGAGTGACTTGGTCACCATAACCCATAGGGTTGTTAAGGTTAAGGCTCGCATTCGCTTGAAAAATGCCAGTACTCGTAGAGCCATAATTACTCAGTGCAACCGAAGTGCTTAAAAGTGGTCCGTCATTCACGTTGATACGAAAGTTACTCTGACCTAAAGAGTCACCCTGTTCAAACTCACCGGTTACCACGACACCCGGAAGTTCATTGACTAGCGCTATGGCGCGCTCGAGCGGTTGGCTATCGATGTATTGACTGCCGTCCTTGCGGGTCCTGATATATCGCTTAAGGTTATCGACATCGGCGCGCAACTTTACGCCTTCTTTGGGAGGGGTAAAGATAACCGATCCCATCTTGCCTTCAATAATTTCTAATAAAATAATGCCGTCTTTAATCTCTTGCGGAGGGATGCTGACCTTGGCAATACGATGATTCTGAATATATAAATTTTGAATAGCCGCAGTAACATTTTTGAGTTCACTAAAGCTAATCAGCGTATTGGTCCATGGCTTAACAGCGGCTTGTAACTGCGCCTCGGTGAGTAAGGTGTTGCCTTTAAACTCAAAACCTTTAACCGCTGTTTTTGACTCTTCTGGATTGACGGGTATCGGTTCCGTGGGTTTTTGAGGCTGGAAGGGGATCGGAGGGCTTTGACGCTCCAGTTGAAGTTGCAACTCCCGTTGCAAAGTGCCGGCATCTTGAGCATAGACGACAAAAGCCCCTCCCCCTAAAAGGAGGCCAATGACGGTCTTTATTAAAAATCGCTTAACTTTCATGCAGTTAATGAACGAATGAATGGGAGTCGCCCGATCGATAGGCTCAATAGGGATTTTGACCATTGGAAAAGCATTTAATTCACTGGGCTCGTTTGAAAACGCAAATTGTTGGCTCGAAATACCGGGAAATTAACCTTCATTAACTTATTATAACTTATTGTTTTAAACTAATAAAACCATATTTTTTGGGGTGACAATTTAACCGTTTCGGGGCCTTAAAAAAGAGCATTTTTGCCCCCCCTCCCCCTTAAAGACGGCCTCTTGAAAGAGGATTACCCTCGTTTTTGGTCATATGATGGAATATTACCTTCGCACTTTTTTACTCACTACGTTACAAATCACACAGGCGAAAAATTGTATCCCCGTATTTTTTTGTTCGGTTTTTTGGGGATTACGTTCTTTGCAACAATGCGTAGTGAAGGAA
Organism: uncultured beta proteobacterium; assembly: GCA_903893565.1. Taxonomy (GTDB): domain Bacteria; phylum Pseudomonadota; class Gammaproteobacteria; order Burkholderiales; family SG8-41; genus UBA5216. The sequence goes on from CAITMU010000143.1 coordinate 5,610, forward strand.
AATTGCCCACCATATCATGACCCAGAAAGTCTTTTTTTCTTAAGACTGACTAAGAAGATGAGAACGACATCAGTACCGCCTCTCACCCCCTGCATTGGAAGTTATCCGCGTAACGATTTGATTTATAACAATGAACTGGAGGATATTTCAACCAAGAGCAAATTTTTGCCACTTGCCCTTTCTGGAGAATTGGGGAGTACAATACACCGGTTATCCACCCAGCGTTGTGCCAGCTATGTAGAAATAAATAACTCTTGGTTGGGATTTGGTATTAAAAAAGCTGTTGGATCGTGAGTCTCTTCGATAGCGCCATGCGTCGGAGTTGCCACTGACTTGAGTGTTAATGGATCGCTTTAAAAATATAGAGAATATGGTTACCAAGAAATACGATGAATCTTCTGTTACCAAGCTTCGTGGGATCGAACCAGTCCAACGTCTGCCTGGAATGTACACACGAACCACTGACCCGACCCATATTGTTCAGGAGGCCATTGATAATGCCGCCGACGAGGCTTTTGGCGGGCATGCCAATCAAATTGATGTCACAGTGCATCGGGATGGCTCAGTAACGGTTGCCGATAACGGTCGCGGAATTCCTGTCGGAATGCATCCACAAGAAAAAATACCGACCGTGCAGTTAGTATTTACGGAGCTTCATGCGGGTGCAAAGTTTTCCAAAACAGAGGCCGATGCCGCTTATAAGTTTTCTGGTGGCTTGCACGGCGTGGGGGTTTCTGTGACCAATGCCTTATCCTCTCGCTTAGAAGTCGAAGTGCGTCGAGAAGGGGGACTTCATCGGATGGCTTTTGCCGACGGGGCGGTGATAGAGAAATTAAAGCGAATAGGGCCTGTTGGAAAAAATGAATCCGGCACTTTACTCAGAATCTGGCCTAATCGAAAATACTTTGATAGCGCCAAAATTTCGCAATGGGAGTTAGAGCGCATTGTGCGCTCTAAGGCCGTATTGTTGCCTGGGGTAGCGGTCACCTTAAATATTGAGGCTGCCAAAGAGGGCCAAGAAACCGTCTCGCGCACTTGGAGTTACCCGGAAGGCATGAAGGGCTACTTAAAGGACTTATTGGGTGAGTCCGATCCAGTGGCACCTATTTTCGACGGAGAAAAATACGTTCAAAAAGAAAACGGTTTCGCCATCGGCGAGGGTGCTGGCTGGGCTTTTGCCTTTGTCGATGAAAGCAAGGGCTTTGGGGAGTCTTATGCTAATTTAATTCCTACCCCAGCCGGTGGCACACATGAGGCGGGATTAAGAGACGGTATTTTTGAATCGGTGAAAGCTTTTGCCGAGCATCACAACATGATGCCCAGAGGGATTAAATTACAAACCGATGATGTTTGGTCAAGGACGGTATATTTTTTATCGGCCAAAGTGCTAGAACCCCAATTTCATGGGCAAACGAAGGAAAAACTCTCCAACCGCGATGCACTTAAATTAGTCTCCAGCATGGTGCGTGATCCTTTTGAGCTGTGGTTAAACAGTCATGTGGATTATGGTCGAAAAATCGCAGAATTGGTGATACGTCAAGCCGTTGAGCGCAGTCGTTCGGTGACCAAAGTAGAACGTAAGAAGTCCTCCAGTGTGGTGATGTTGCCAGAAAAACTCACCGATTGTGAGTCTAGCCAAATTGGGGACAATGAACTTTATCTGGTGGAAGGCGACTCAGCCGGGGGGTCAGCCAAGCAAGCACGCGATAAAAGATTTCAAGCGATTTATAAAATGCGTGGCAAAGCCCTCAACTCGTGGGAAGTGAAGCGAGATTTGCTTTTTTCCAATGCAGAGATTCACGATATTGCAGTGGCCATTGGCGTCGATCCTCATGGGGAAGAGGATAGCCCTGATCTGACCGGATTACGGTACGGCAAAATTGCCTCCATGACGGATGCCGATGTGGACGGCGCACATATAGCGGTTTTATTGCTGACGTTGTTTTATCGGCATTTCCCCAAGTTAATTGAAAAGGGGCATATTTATGTGGCTTGCCCTCCCCTGTTTAAGATTGCCATTCCGGCTCATGGAAAGCGACCGGCCAAAAATCTTTATGCCATTGATGATGCCGAGTTGCAGTCCTTAAGGGAGCGCGCCATTGAAGAGGGTGTGAAGCCAGACTCCATTCAGATGCAACGTTTTAAGGGCTTAGGAGAGATGAATCCGCAGCAATTATGGGAAACGACCTTGTGCCCTGACACACGTCGATTATTGCAAGTGCGCATTGATGACAAAGAAAAAACCTTTGAGTTATTTAATATGTTGATGTCAAAAAAAGAAGCCGAGCGGCGCTGCACTTGGATGGAAGAAAATGGTGATCAAGTCGAGGCCGACGTATGAACCCCTCAAAAAACAAAACGATGCATCCAGCTGATCCGTTGACGATGGATTTATTTGCCGATCAGTCAGTCGGCGCAGGCGGGGCGCCCCCTCCCCCAGCGGGCCCCTCCATTCCAGCTAGCGAAGGTGATTTTATTGACATGGGTGCGTTTGCTGAAAGAAGCTACCTAACCTATGCCATGAGTGTGGTTCGAGGTCGAGCGATACCGAATATTGAGGACGGACAAAAGCCGGTTCAACGGCGTATTCTGTATGTGATGAATGAGCTCGGATTAAAGGCCGGCGTACAGCACACCAAGTCGGCTCGTATTGTCGGTGAAGTGCTGGGTAAGTATCACCCGCATGGAGATGTCTCGACGTATGAAGCTTTGGTGCGCATGGCACAAGATTTTTCCTTGCGTTATCCATTAATCGATGGGCAAGGCAACTTTGGCACCCAAGACGGGGATTCGGCAGCCGCCTATCGTTATACTGAAGCACGATTGACACCGATTGCGGAGTTACTCTTATCCGAAATTGATCAAGATACCGTGGACTATGTGTCCAACTACGATGGACGCTTAAAAGAGCCAGAATTGTTGCCCGCCCGCTTACCGATGCTGTTGCTCAATGGGGCTTCGGGCGTTGGCGTGGGCATGGCCTGCGAATTGCAACCGCATAATTTGCAAGAAGTGGCCGAGGCGGCTATCGCGTTGATTAATCGCCCTCAACTGAATATGCAAAAGTTGATGGAAATGATTCCCGGGCCTGATTTTCCTGGCGGCGGGCAGATTATTAGCTCTAGCCAAGCCATTTTTGATGCTTACTCCAGTGGCCGGGGTTCATTACGGGCCCGTTGCCGCTGGAAAGTCGAAAATTTAGCGCGTGGGCAGTGGCAGATTGTGGTCTACGAGTTGCCTCCAACGACCTCCTCTTTGCGCGTGATGGCGGAGATTGAAGAACTCACGAACCCTAAAGCCCGAGAAAAAGGCGGCAAGGTCTCGTTGTCGCAATCCAATCTAAAACAACTCATTATGGCTTCGCTGGAAAAGGTCAATGACGAGTCGGATAAGAATAATCGGGTTCGGCTCGTGCTGGAACCGCGTAGTAGTAAGCAAGATGCTGATGAGATGATGCGATTACTCTTAGCACACACCTCGTTGGAGGAGAATTTCTCCATCAACATGGTGAGCATTGGACTGGATGGAAAGCCGCAGCGCAAGAACTTATTGCTAATGTTAAATGAGTGGGTGCAGTTTCGTTTAACGACCCTGACTCGACGAGTACGCTTTCGTTTAGGCCAGGTGCAGCGAAGAATTCATATCCTGGAAGGTCGTCATCTTGTTTTTTTAAATATTGACCGAGTTATTAAAGTCATTCGTCAATCGGACGAACCCAAGCCTGAATTGATCAAAGTTTTTCAATTAACCGACATTCAGGCCGAAGATATTCTCGAAATCAGATTGCGCCAATTGGCCCGTCTGGAAGGCATTAAGATCGAGCAAGAATTAAAATCGTTGGGGGTTGAGCGCAAAGAATTACAGGCGTTGCTCGACGATGATGGATTGATGAAGAAATTAATGATCAGTGAGATCCGACAAGATGCCAAGAAATTTGGTGATACGCGTCGCACCCTGATCGAAGAGGCTGGACGAGCCGTGGTTGAACGACCCGTGCTTGATGAGATGTTGACTGTGATCGTTTCTAAAAATGGTTGGGTGCGATCACGCTTAGGGCATGGCCTTGATTTAAGTGCCGTAAACTATAAAGTTGGGGACACGCAATATGCAGTCTTTGAAACTCGCTCCATTCATCAGATTGCGGTGATTGATTCGACCGGACGCTGCTTTGGGATCCCCGCTGGGGAAATCCCCGGCGGTAAAGGTGATGGCGTGCCACTAACTTCTTTACTCGAACTCGCAGAAGGGGCCAGGATTGCACATGTAGTAGACGCACAACCTGGCCATAGCTACCTTGTATCCAATTCAGGCGGTTATGGCTTTATCGTGAATGCCGAAGACTTGTTGACACGGGTTCGCGCAGGTAAAGCTTTTATGAATCTCCAAGAAGGGGAAACGGTTTTGGCCCCCACATTGGTTCCCAAACATCCAGAAATGGTGGTGACCTTATCTCAAAAAGGACGAATGCTGTTGTTTTCCTTTGATGAGTTAAAACAAATGGGACGCGGTCGAGGTGTCGTATTGATGAGTCTGGATGAGGCAGAGAATATGACGGCTACCGGTTTTTCAGGCAGCAAATCGGTGACCGTGACAGGTCAATCTCGCAGTGGGTCTATTAAATCGACCGTGGTTAGTGGTGCTGAGCTTAAAAAACACATCATTCATCGCGCCCGCAAAGGTTGTTTGATTCCCGGTAAGATGATTCCCACAGCGGTCAAATAGATCGAAATCCTAATTTTTCAGGGATGAAAAAATCCCTGATAGGGCTCAATGGTCTGCCGCGCCCCTAGAAGCCTGACTCCTTCTAGGGCAACACCCTCCGCTACATTGGCACTTCTAGAAAATATAACGGGTTTACATACGCTTGCCAGTCCGATGTTAACGGGACTTGGGATGATTAAAAAACATGATAACAATCGCACAGCAACAATGGCGGTCTATAGACTGAATTAGAGATAAAATGGTAATGAACAAAAAATTGTGTCCCGTTTGCAATAACGTGGCTACACCGCTTGATGTTGTTGATTTTAATAAATGCTGTGAAGAAGCTCGCGGTCAGTTTTTACCTATCTCTGGTATTCCGATTTACTATTATCACTGTTCGAGCTGTTCTTTCACCTTTGCCCCTGAGTTTGAAATGTGGACGGAGAAAGATTTTCTCGAAAAAATCTATAACGATGAATATACAAAAATAGATCCCGATTATTTAGAAGTCAGGCCGCAAAGCCAACTTCAGATATTGACTCAACTATTCGGCGAACAAAAAAACCTCATTCAACATCTTGATTATGGTGGCGGAAATGGCAAATTAAGCCTGCTATTGAGGCAAGAAGGTTGGAATTCAGCCGCCTATGACCCCTATACAAGCGGCGGAGTGTCTATAAGTGATTTAGGAACATTCAATTTAATCACGGCATTTGAGGTCTTTGAACATGTGCCAGACATTCATGGGCTTATGAAAAACTTAACTCAACTCATGTCTGATGATTCTCTGGTCTTATTTTCGACATTAATTTCAGATGGAAATCTTAAGCCGAATAATCGCATCAACTGGTGGTATGCCTCTCCAAGAAATGGCCACATCAGTTTATTTTCTCAAAAATCACTCATCCTACTTGGCAAAAAATATAGCGTAAACTTAGGCACCTTAAATGATGATTTTCACTGCTACTGTCGTCAATTGCCTCACTGGGCGAGACACAGCATGAAATAGGGGCTCTCATTCCCGCACCCCCTATCAATCAACATAGGCCAGTTGAAGAAGTCACGCGCCCCCCCCCTACACTATCGCGCGCAGCATTCCGCCTTCTACATTGATCGTGGATCCGGTGATGAATCCGGCCTGCATCGACGCCAAAAAACTGACCGTACCGCAGATCTCCTCGGGTGAACCCATGCGACCTAAAGGGGTTAGCTTGCTACGTGCCTCGGTCTGGGCCGGTGTGTAGGCGGCAGAGCCAGTGCGATGAGGGGTAGCGATTAGAGCCGGCGCAACGCAATTGACCGTAATGCCATGGGCGCCTACTTCGTTTGCCAAGTGTTTCATGTAGGCGGTGATGCCTGCGCGAAACACGGTTGAAAGGCAATGATGCGACATAGGTTCCTTCACCGACGCGGATGTTACTGCAATGACGCGCCCCCATCCACGACCCAGCATGGAGGGCAAGATCGTCTTCGCAACATTGATGGTGCTCCATAACTGGGTCCGGTAGGCCTCATCCCATCGATCTTCATCCAGTTCATCGATGGCATCTCGCAGCGGAATCGGAGGGCGCCCTGTATTGAGAACCAGAATATCGATTCCGCCAAACGCTTTTTTTATTTCAGATGCCAAATGCGCGACATCGGCCCGTTCAAGCATGCTTCCAACGACAGCTAATGCCTTCACACCGTGCTGCTTTGAAATTTCGCGTGCAACCCCCTGCAACTTCTCTGCAGAGCGAGCGAAGACGACCACGTTGACTCCTTCGGCCGCCAAAGCGGTTGCAATGTTTTTACCCATACCATCGCTAGAGGCAGTGACCAGTGCAACCTTTCCTTGGATTCCGAGGTTCATACGTTGACGACGACTTCATCGCCGTCGACCGTAAACTGATGCTTCATGTCTTCGGAAACCCATTCCATGTAGGCTAGAAACTCTGCAAAGCGCTTATCGCTATGACACAGCACTTGCGGACGGTACTTTTGGTCAATCTTCATAGGCAGAAACGACACGCGTTGAATGCCTTGTTTTGTGAACTGCGCTTTAGCCAGTAGCCCGAGTGTTGTTGCCTGCCCATAGGGCATCAACGGGTAATCGGGATCCAGGTCCGCATGATTTCGCACGGAACCGTGCGCCCACGCCGGTTCGCTCCAAGAGGGGGCTGCAAACGTTTTCGTCATAGCGAAAACGCCCAGGCTATAAAAAATAACTTTGCCTTTATAGACCTCAATGGCTTTGGGAATGTGTGGGGAGTGTCCGACGACAAGATCAGCCCCAGCATCGATGGCCGCGTGCGCGACGGTGACTTGATAGTCCGAGATGATGCGTGGAAGACGGATGACCCCCGCATGGAAGGCGAGCACGACAACGTCGACTTGCTTTCTCAAAGCGGCAATATCCTCAACCAACATTGCCAAGTCCTTTGCATGGGGTTCGGTCCGTATACGTACTGGCTGGTGAGGGCCGCGGGTCTCGTAACAAGTCTGCACGCGCAGGGTTGAAATGCCAGGCTTGTCCGTTCCTGCCTCACTTCCCGGATGACCGACGGAACAATAACCGATATAGCCAACCTTGATGCCATGGCAATCGACGATCGCGGGCTGTCTGGCTTCTTTAAGATTGCAGCCAGCACCGGTTACCTGTACGCCACGAGATATCATTAGCGCCCTGGTGTCGAGCATGGCGTCGGGCCCGGCGTCGTAAGCATGGTTGTTTGCCATGTTCACGGCATCAAACAGACCACTGGTGAAGATTGAAGCCATTTCTACCGGCTGACACACCTGGGGCGCATCCTCGCTGATAACACCGCGATTTGAATACGCGCGCATGCAATTCACGAAGCGGGCATCAGCCCGCTCCAAAATGGGACCTATAAGCTCAGTGTAACCTTCGATTGGAAAGCCTTGAGCGGGACCGTGGACTGGACCGCAGTCGCCACCAATCAAAAGATAGGGATTTGAAGTCAATTTAATCTCCTCAATGACGTAAAAGCCGCATTTATACTTCGATTGTAATCGCGGGCCCGCAGAATATCGCATACGCCAGGCGGTATTTTCTTATAGTTCCATAAAGCGAAACTAAAACTAATTATACCGGCTATAACGGCTATAACGACCTCGATCAGCTACGATCCCAATACTGCCTCTTCGCAGCCTGGCGTCCCAGATCACATGCAGGTTGCATGAATCCTTTTCAAGAGATGTAAACAAAGGCCGGTCCAAATATCAAGTGCTGAAGGGGCTGTCACCCGAGTGCCGAGGGAAAATAGGCCTAGTCTGTCCCGGACCGTGACACCGGTAGGATGTTCCCCTGAGGGTACCCCCCACGTTCCAGAAAAAGAAAAAGCCGACTGGTGAGAGTCGACTAAGGCATTAAATCGGTTGGCGCGCCCGGCAGGATTCGAACCCACGACCCCCTGGTTCGTAGCCAGGTACTCTATCCAACTGAGCTACGGGCGCCCAATTACCCATTATACCAAAATTACCCAGCTTTAAAAAGGGGGATTTAACATCAAAATCGGTATTATGAATCCCTAAAAACCGAAGAATTTTTTAACTCCCTGCCAAAATCCTTTGGGAGGCTGGGCGGGGATAGGAGGTAGCTCTTGGGTTGCGGTGACGACAGGTGGGGCAGGTGGCTCTACCATTTCTACAGGCACACTTGCCAAGACTTCCGTAACAGGAGGAGAGGTCGGTGGCGTAGGCACTGGCGCCTCTTCAACTTTTGCCGTCACCACTTCCACTTTTGTCGGCACCTCTTCCGCCAATTTAAAATCCTCACGATCCATAACACCCACAACAGAACACTCAGGCTTTGGCCCACGTTTAACCCGCATCTGACCGTTCATTTTTCCCATCATTCCACAATAATGCATCCGATCAACATCATGGAATTTAAATTCAAGGTTAGCCTTATCTCCCAGAATTTCAAATTCTCCATATTTGGTATGAATACGGGTGCGATTACCCTCGTCCACCCAACGCGTAAAGGCATCGCCACGCTGCAATTCAATAGAACAGGTTCTGGGCTTCCACTTACTATAAAAAGCCATACTTTGCACTTGATTGCCTCGGGCTAGCACAGCTATACGAGCTTGTTCGTCTTCAGTGCCCACTTTACAATCAATTTTTTCAATAGGCCCTGAAGCCGTCACTGCTTTGACGTGGCTCGAATCAGCTTTACCGTTATTTTTTGGATCCGCATTGGCAGAGCTCATCTGAACACTCTGGACGCCCATTGAGACCACCATCAAACCGATCCATAGTCCCAATGCCAAGAAATGAAGTTTCAAACGAACGTTAAATAGATTTTTCAAAACTAGAATCTCCTTAGTTCCATTATTTTTTAAACAATTGGCAAACGACCTATAAAAATTCCGGCATCGTCAAAACTAAATTCTATCACCTGAACAACCACAGGCCATCCTCATACCTGCTTTAACAGCATCTCTGCCATCAACACATCTTCAGGCCACGTCACTTTTAAGTTACGTATACTACCTTGAATCAATCGAGGGGAAAAACCTAGCGCCTCGATTGCACTGGATTCATCGGTCATCTGCGTCTTAGCACCCTGGCGCATAGCCTCCCACAGCAAACGATAACGAAACATTTGCGGCGTTTGCGCCTGCCAGAGCCTTTCTCGTGATACCGTCTTTTCTACATGATGCGTCTTTGTAGATAATTTTAGCGTATCGGCCAAAGGCACAGCCAACAATCCACCCACAGGATCTTCAGACAAGGTCTCACACAATCGATCCAGCATCTGCGCATTTACGCAAGGGCGTGCCGCATCATGCACCATCACCCAGTCATCGGCCTGCAAAGCATCGCCCATCGCCACCAAGCCGTTAAATACGCTTTGAGCCCGACTCGTTCCCCCGCAATACAAGGGTTGCAAACGTCCACCAAAATCGGACCAATCCAAAGAAGAAAAGCATTCATCCTGTGGGGCTAATACAACAAATACGCACTGAACCCTCTCATACGAACACAAAGCGCGAATAGCATGCCGAAGCAAAGGCTCGCCATTGACTAACTGATACTGCTTTGGCATTTCGCCGCCCATACGCAAGCCTTGGCCTGCAGCCGCTATCAAAGCAAAAATGGGATTCATCGGGTTGATCCTTTATTGTCTTGCGAAGACCGGTATTGGCACTCCAATGGAATGCTGCCCAGCTTTTTATCATAAGAATACCACCGAATGATGGCACTTCAAACACCACTTGTTAGCGCGGTGCTCGATTAGAAAGCATAAAGAGAAAAGGGTATCAATTGAGTATCCCTATTAAGAAAATTGGGCTTACATCAAAGGGGATATCATCGATTTTTCAAGTGGTGCAATCGTCTCGCCTTGGACATTGATCGAATGCGATACAATTAACGCCATAATTTTTGTAGTGCCCAATTGATCTCTTACCGCGCTATTCTCCCCCCCCTGCCCCATTGGTTCCTCTCGCACAACGACCCTTGAACTCATGAACCCCACATTGCACCGCATGCATTCTCCTCATAATGAACTAGTGCTCTCCATGGCTCGCAGCGCGATCGATCCAGACGGATCGCAGACACCCCCTAACATCGAATCGGCACCTTGGCTTTATGCAACACAGGCTTGTTTTGTGACACTCTGGGAGAATAAAAAACTTCGGGGCCAATACGGCAATGTGCGTGCCGAGCGACCGTTAATCGAACACTTACAACACAATGCTCGACAAGCGGCTTTTCATGATCCGCGCTTTAAGCCCATCAACGCCGAGCAACTCCTATCGTTACAAATTCAAGTCAGTCTTTTATCCGCCTTAACTGCAATTGACTGCACGACCGAAAAACAAGTTCTAGATCAACTCACCCCTGGCACCGACGGCGTATTTTTCCGCTACGGCCAACACGCCAGCAATTTTTTACCCACCCAATGGGAAGTGCACCCCGATCCATCGCTCTTTATAGCTTACCTGAAACAAAAAGCAGGATTACCGCCCAATTTTTGGCTCCCTGGAATTGAAATCCATACGTATACCGTGAAAGATTACCTCGATTAAAAGGCTGCCCCACCGATAAACTCATGGTTAGTCGCCGCCCCTCGAAGCATGGGTTGCACACCCTCAGTGACCCTCAGTCGATTACATGACCCGACTGGAATGAACAACGGTATAATAAATGGATTTTGAGCCACATGCTTCTGACCGTACCGCGGATTGGTGAAAGACACCGAGCGGGACCCTTTCATGGGTCCTCTGACGCCTTAGCGATTGCCGAGCTGGCTTCCCATACACGCCCTTTACTCGTCCTCACTCAGGATGCGGCCTCCGCGCAACGATTAAAGATTGAATTAAAATTTTTTGGCCTTGATTTAAAAACCTGCGTTTTACCCGATTGGGAAACCTTACCCTACGACACCTTCTCGCCTCACAATGATCTCGTCTCAGAAAGACTAGCCACACTGTATCAAATGATGCAAAGTAGCTTTGATGTCGCCATCGTACCGGTGACAACAGCCCTCACCCGTTTAATGCCCGTCGAATATCTGGCTTCGAACACTTTTTTCTTCAAGCAAGGCGGCAAGCTTTCCCCCGATGAACTAAGACGCCAATGCACCATTGCAGGCTATACCCACGTCACCCAAGTGGTAGCCCCAGGAGAATATAGCTTTCGCGGTGGACTCATTGATATTTTCCCCATGGGCAGCGTGCTACCCTATCGCATCGATTTATTTGATGAAGATATCGACTCTATTCGCAGTTTTGATGTGGATAGCCAGCGCTCGATTTACAAAGTCAATGAGGTTCGGCTTCTACCCGCCAGAGAGTTCCCCATGGACGAAGCGGGGCAGCTACGCTTTCGCCAGAATTTTCGTGACAAATTTGAAGGCGATCCTTCCAAAAGCCGCATTTACAAAGACATTTCCAAGGGCGTTGCCAGTTCCGGCATCGAATACTATCTTCCGCTTTTTTTTGAGTCGACGGTAAAGCTCACCGACTACTTACCAGAAGGCACTGTCATCTGTGCGGCACAAGGACTGACTCAAGCGGTTGATATTTTTTGGCAAGATACCAACAACCGGCATGCCATGCTTCGTGGCGATTTAGCCAATCCGGTGATGCCCCCCCACGATTTATTTCTCGCACCCGATGAGTTTTTTGCCTCCCTTAAATCATTTGCTCGCATTGACTACTCCAACGCCTCTGCCGTTGAGCCGTCTGCATCCTCCCCAAGCGCGACCCACGCAACTCCATCATCCGAGGTCGCCACGACCAGTCCCACCCAGGGCCTCCCCCCGCTCGCCGTTGAAAGACGCGCGCAAAACCCCTTACATCAACTCATTGATTTTTCTACCCGCTTTAAGGGCCGCATTTTAGTACTGGCTGATAGTCCTGGTCGACGTGAAACATTACAAAATTTTCTGCAAGAGTATGGATTAACCCCATTGCCGGCTACTAGCTTTGTTGATTTTCAAACGGCAACAGCCCCTCTGATGCTGGGCATTACTCCTTTAAATTGCGGCTTTATTTTTCAAGAACCAGACACTTCGCAATACTTCGCAATCATTACCGAAAATGAGCTATACGCCACTCACGCGCGCCAACGCAATGTTCGTGAAACACGTAAAACCAGTGTAGAGGGTATGCTCAAGGATTTGTCAGAGGTCAAAACTGGCGATCCCGTGGTCCATGATCTTCACGGTATTGGTCGCTATTTAGGCCTTCAAAGTATGGATTTGGGAGAAGGGGAAACAGAATTTCTGACTCTCGAATATGCCAATAACGATAAGCTCTATGTTCCGGTTGCCAGCCTTCACCTCATCAGTCGCTACAGTGGCGCTTCTGCCGAACAAGCCCCCCTTCACACACTGGGCTCAGAGCAATGGGATCGCGCTAAGAAAAAAGCGGCCGAACAAGTGCGCGACACGGCCGCCGAACTTTTAAATCTTTACGCCCAACGTGCCCTTCGCCAAGGCCATGCCTTTAGCTACAAGCAACATGATTACGAGGCCTTTTGCGAGGGCTTTCCTTTTGAAGAAACACCGGATCAGGCTGCTGCCATTACAGCCACTTTGGAAGATCTCACCAAGGGTCAACCGATGGACCGATTGGTCTGTGGTGATGTCGGGTTTGGTAAAACAGAGGTGGCGCTGCGCGCCGCATTTGTCGCCGTTGCGGATGGAAAGCAAGTCGCCGTGCTCGTGCCCACCACGCTTCTGGCCGAGCAACACTTTAATACCTTCAGTGATCGGTTTGCTGATTGGCCGGTCAAAATCGTCGAACTCTCCCGCTTTCGTTCTGCGAAAGAACAAGCCGACGCTTTAGTTGGGCTAGCCGAGGGTCGGGTCGATATTGCCATTGGCACCCATAAATTAGTACAAAAGGGGGTCTCCTTCAAAAACCTAGGGCTCGTCATCATTGATGAAGAGCACCGGTTTGGCGTACGTCACAAGGAACAACTAAAAGCCCTACGGGCAGAGGTCGATGTCCTGACCTTGACCGCCACCCCCATCCCTCGCACGCTGGCTTTGTCCATGGAGGGGATGCGCGATTTTTCTGTGATCAGTACTGCGCCACAACGACGATTAGCCATTAAAACTTTTGTCTCACGGTTTTCAAAAGCGCAAATTCGAGAAGCCGTACTGCGAGAACTCAAACGGGGCGGCCAAGTCTACTTTTTGCATAACGAAATCGACACCATTGTTCATATTGAAGAATTGCTCAAAAGTCTAGTACCTGAAGCACGAATCCGAATTGCTCATGGCCAGATGCGCGAACGTGAACTCGAACTGGCAATGAGGGATTTTTATCAACAGCGTTTTAATATCTTGCTGTGCACAACGATCATTGAGACCGGTATTGATGTGCCAACTGCCAACACTATCATCATCAACCGAGCAGACCGCTTTGGCTTAGCTCAATTACATCAATTACGCGGTCGTGTGGGACGCTCTCATCATCAAGCCTACGCTTATCTGTTATTGCCCGAAGAGGGCAATATCACCACGCAAGCAAAAAAACGTCTCGAAGCCATTCAAATGATGGAAGAATTAGGCTCCGGTTTTTTTCTTGCAATGCATGATCTAGAAATACGCGGGGCAGGTGAAGTTTTGGGCGAATCACAAAGCGGAGAAATACTCGAAGTCGGGTTTAACTTGTATGCTTCGATGCTTGAGACGGCCGTGCGCGCATTAAAAGAGGGGAAAGAAACCGACTTAAGTTCTCCCCTTGGCGTCACCACCGAAATCAATTTACACGTCCCCGCATTGCTTCCCAATGATTACTGCAGTGATGTTCACGAACGTTTGGTGCTCTACAAACGTTTAGCCAACTGTGATCAACTGGAACAACTGGAACGATTGAAGGAAGAGTTCATTGATCGATTTGGAGACTTACCAGCGCCAGCCAGAGCCTTGCTCGATTGTCATCGCTTACGTATAGCCAGTAAGCCCTTGGGGATTTCTAAAATAGATGCCAGTGAGACTGCAATTCAATTGCAATTTATTGCCAAGCCACCGATTGATCCGATGAAAATCATTCATCTTATCCAGACCAAACGAGATTTCAAGCTCGCAGGTCAGGATCGATTGAGAATTGAAAAACCCACCGCCGACATCACTATACGGGTGGCCCTCATTAAAGAAGTGTTTAAGCTCCTGGGGGGATAACTATCCTTTTGAATCCGCTGGTGGCTCCAACGCTTGCAACATCGCTTGTAGCAAGGTTTCGGGCTCCTGCGCTCCGGACAAGCCCACCGCATGATTAAAGATAAAGAAAGGAACCCCCGACACTCCAGCACGCCTTGCCTGCAGATCGGCCTCGGCCACCTCGGCCTCCTCTTTTTGACTTCCTAAATACTCGTGCACTGCGCTGCGATCCAAGCCCGCACTTTGCGCAATATCGGACAAAGTGTCTACGTCCGTCAGGTTCTTACCTTCAATAAAATACGCTTTAAACAACTCGGTCGATACCGCATTTTGTTGGCCGCTCGGCACAGCATAATGCAATAATCGGTGGGCTTTTAAGGTATTCGGTTGAACGGTAATATTATCAAATTCGAAGTGAATGCCGACCGACTCACCCACTTTGGCGACCCGATCGTAATTGGCTCTTCCACCCGGACCAAATTTTTTAAGAATATAGTCTGAGCGGGCAATACCGCTAACCGGCAAATCCGGGTTTAACTGAAAGGGCAACCAGCGCACGGCTAGCTTAACATCGGGGCGTTTTTCTTTAAGCCATGTCAGCGCAGTATCTAACCGGCGCTGTCCGATGTAACACCATGGTCAAACGACGTCAGAGACGATATCAATTTGCAAATCGCACTGGGGTTCATTCATAAAATGTGCTCTCAATTAATAAAAAAGCGGACCGACTGTGGTGGTGCATTAAAGCTTTTCCGTTTTCGCTAATAGCGAAAGGTCAATAAGGATGAAAACAAAATCCTTCATTGACCTCTATGACCCAAAAAACGCAAGGGCTTAGGTAATCCACCGAGCCTTACTTCAAAAGCCTCTACCCCTTCGTGCGGCTACGGTATTCACCCGTTCTGGTATCAATCTCAATTTTGTCACCGGTTGCACAAAAGAGGGGGACAGGGATTTCAAAACCGGTTTTTAATTTAGCAGGCTTTAACACTTTACCCGAGGTATCACCCCGCACCGCAGGTTCGGTGTAAATGATTTCTCGCACCACGGTCTGAGGAATTTCAACTGAAATGGGCAGTTCGTTATAAAGAACCACCGCGCACTCCATACCTTCTTCAAGATAATTGAGTGCATCGCCCATGTTTTCCTTATCAATGGAAAACTGATTAAATTCCGCATCCATGAACACGTAAGAAGGTTCGGCGAAGTAGGAGTAAGACACTTCCTTGCGCTCTAAGACCACCATATCGAATTTTTCATCGGCACGGTAGACCGTCTCCGTTCCAGTGCCGGTCAGTAAGTTCTTCAGTTTCATCTTAACGACCGACGCATTGCGGCCTGATTTACTGAAATCTGCCTTGAGCACGACCATGGCATCCTGTCCGACCATAATGACATTTCCGGCCCTAATTTCCTGAGCAATCTTCATCGCATATCTACCCGAAGTGATAAAAAACAGTAAATTATACTATGTCTTGGCAAAATTGAACCAAATTCGATGCCAAATCTCCTAACTCCCGTAATTCTTGCTCCCAATGAGCACTAGGGTCCCCCATCCCTTGGGTGAGAGTGCCGTTTCTGTTGCGCCCCTCATGCAAGAACAACCCCGAATAGGCCTCAAAGGCTTCCTCCATTCGAATCTCACCACCCTTTACACCCTTCATGCCATTCCAAGCATAAAACATATCTCTAATCCCTTGGGCGGCACGTGGATTGGAGCCTTCAACACTCGCCACATATCGATCGACAAAGGCGATCAACTTCACTTCGTGAGCCTCCTCGGCTTGCGGGTAAATGTGCCACACCCAAGGCTTTTTCGCCCACTGCGCCCGTACAAAAGAATCCTCCCCGCGCACAAAATTAACATCACAACACCATAGCAATTCATCAAAGGCCGTTTGCGCTAGCCAGGGGATCCATCGAATTTCCAATGAACCCTGCCTCCAGACAGATTCCAAAGATATGCCTAAAAATGCTCGCACGGCTTCTGCTAAAGGCGTCGGAGGTAGCACCCAAATCGTTTTCTGCTTCTGCTGGCAACACAATCGGAGCAAGGATTGCCAAGGGGCATGGGGATACGCAAATAGCAGCATCGTCAGAGCCTCGGGCTGCGGCGGTTCAAATCCCCAGGCTCGCCAGCAATTGGCTTTTTTGTGACTGTCAAAATGGTCTCGTCGGGTCAGCAAGCTTTTCTCTCGCAGTACCCCGCCCGTACCTACGCAGACACCTGGAAAGAAAAAATACCGCCGCAATCCACTTTGGGGGTGGGGCGAAGGTAAGCCGTGCATCCCTGCTACCCACGGCTCTGCCGATAAATACTCCAGCACAATCCATAACGGTGGACGGGAAGATCGCGCCATGGCTTTCACATAAGACTCAGGCAAAACACAACCAAACGACTCGATCACCACCTCAGGTAGTTCCATCTCATCATCAACAACAAAAGGCTCCTGTAACTGCAATATCTCAATACCTTGATTCTCTTCATCATCCGTCATGATGGAAGAATCTTCACTACAGGGCGTGGGTCGATCATCCCTCGCCATCACACTCGACGCTTCGGCCTCACCCCGAAGGGCACCGTCTCGCAGGGCTTGAAACCGCTCAGGCTGATCAACCCAAAACCGTATCTGAATTCCAAACTCTTGATGAAGCTGGCAGGCAAGACGCCAACTCACGCCGATATCCCCCCAATTATCAACAAGACGGCAAAAAATATCCCATCTTGGCGCGGGTATTGGAGAAGACGCCCCATGGCAACTCGGAAGGCTCGGGTTATTCACAAAGATCCCATTCTTTAGACACTTTCAAAACAAAAGAACATCGGCGCTTCATTATTTCAAAAGAACTAGGCCGTTTTTTAAAATCTTACAAAAAAAATTTGCTTTAATACCCCAAAGCTAAGCGCTCTCAGAGGGCTGACGACCCCCAACCCTAGGTTGGCGATCGTAGAGCATTTTTTATCGCTGAACATATAGAGCGTTACTTTTTCGGCGATAAACTCTCCTAGGCTCTCCAAACGCTACTCCATTCATCCCTACAGGAGGCTTACATAAAATAGGCTGCCGCCCCACCCCGACAGCGACAGAATAGTTCGAAATACAAGGGGTGTGGTTAGAATCATAAGCAAAATGCTAAATGCTAAAAGAAACCCCGATACTAGCGCCAAAGACAAAAGTATCGCAAAATAAGTCATCCACCCTTACCGACTCGACTAAAGGCACTCATGAAAAACCGTTACGATTGCAGTAAATGTCCAGGTTATTGCTGCAGTTATGATCACATTGAAGTGTCCGCCCATGACATTAAGCGACTGGCCAAACACTTAGAAGTGAGTGTAGAGGTGGCCGAAAAACGTTACACCAAAGTCGATGAAGGCAAGGTTGTACTTCGTCATCACAAAGATGAGCATTACAAGTCGATGTGCGTATTTTTTGATCGCGAGGCACGTCGCTGCACGGTCTACGAAGCGCGCCCTCATCCTTGCAGGGCTTACCCTTACGGCAGTGGCTGTGGCTATTACGATTTTCTGAAATTCGAACGCGAGCATCAGGGCGATGACACCTATGTTGCTGTAACCCGGTAAAAAGAAACAAAAAAACCGATCTCCTTCGCTTGTCACCTTGTTTACTCAGTCTATGAATGCCCCCCACAACCCCCTGTCTAGCCTAAGCCCCGTTGATACTTTTTGCTTTGATAATCGCTACGCACGACTCTCTCCAGCCTTTTATCGTAAGCTTGCCCCAACGCCACTACCTCACCCCTACCGGGTGAGCATCAGCCACAAGGCAGCGGCCTTGATCGGTCTTGATGCAACACAAGCCGAACACCCCGATGTCATCGAAATGATTGCGGGTAACCGCCTGCCACTGGGCGCTGACCCTCTGGCCATGAACTATGCAGGACACCAATTTGGCACTTTAGTCCCACAGTTAGGTGATGGTCGAGCCTTGTTGCTAGGCGAAATCTTAAACCCGCAACAACAACGCTGGACCCTACAATTAAAAGGCGCTGGCCCCACACCCTTTTCCCGTCATGCCGATGGCCGCGCAGTACTTCGCTCTAGCATTCGGGAGTATCTCGCCTCAGAGGCGATGCATGCCTTAGGCATTGCGACCACAAGGGCTGTTGGTATCGTTGGTTCAGATCAAGTGGTGTACCGAGAAACGGCAGAAACGGCCGCCGTATTACTGAGAATCGCCCCGAGTCACGTGCGCTTTGGCTCCTTCGAAGTGTTTTATTACCGTAACCAAACCCCCTATCTCAAAGAACTCGTCGATGAGGTGATAGAAACACACTTTCATCATTTGCAACCGGAAACCGATGGCTATGAGCAATTTTTGATAGAAGTCATTGAACGTACAGCCCGACTCATGGCTCAGTGGCAAGCGGTGGGCTTTTGTCATGGGGTCATGAATACCGACAATATGTCCATATTAGGATTAACCCTAGACTATGGCCCCTTTGGTTTTATGGAAGCCTTTAATCCACAACATATTTGTAACCATTCCGATGAAGGGGGACGTTACTCCTATGAAAATCAACCCGCCATCGGGCTCTGGAACTGCTCTCGCTTAGCACAGGCGCTCACCCCACTCATTGACGCACAAAAATGTAACGATGCTCTGGCTCTTTACGCAAACCTCTACCGTGAAAAATACTACGCACTGATGCGTGCCAAGCTCGGATTGGGTATTAGCCAAGAAGGTGATGAGACCCTGATCGATTCTTTATTAGATCAAATGGGCACGCACGGCGTTGATTTTACGCACTGGTTTCGCGCGCTATGTGGGTTTTCTTCGACCTCTCTACGTTTGAATCAGTCAGCGCTTTCTTATTTGTCCACCCCTCTACCAAGTGCGCTCACCCAATGGCTTGAGCAATACACTCAACGACTCGCCACAGAGCCCCAACCCGAGGCCGAACGTCAAGCGCACATGCGACAAGTCAATCCCAAATACGTGCTTCGTAATCATCTGGCTCAGGTGGCCATCGACAAAGCCACCACAACGAACGATTTTTCAGAAGTCGATCATTTACTCAAAATATTAGAGCACCCCTTCGATGAGCAACCCGATGAAGAAGCGTATGCCGCAAGCGCTCCCGATTGGGCTAAAAATCTATCGGTCAGCTGCTCTTCTTAAATCACATCCCTCCATGACGATCACTCACCACACGGTTCAGTGCCTCAATGCTCAAGGCTTTCACAACATGCACTACACCTCTTGGGGGCAAAGCGATAACCCCAACATCGTCATGTGTATCCATGGACTCACCCGCAACGGTCGTGATTTTGATACTCTAGCCCAGTCCTTAGCCAACGATTTTCAGGTCATTTGCCCCGATATTGTTGGAAGAGGCCAAAGCGATTGGCTTCCCAATAAACAGTATTACGGCATGCCGCAATACATGGCCGACATCAACACCTTGTTAGCCAAACTCTCAGCTAAGATTCCTCGCTGCGTACATTGGGTCGGCACTTCGATGGGAGGCATGATCGGTATGGTCATGGCGAGTCTGCCGCAAACGCCGATTCAATCCATTGTCATTAACGATGTGGGCACTCATATTGATAAAATAGCTTTAGAGCGTATTGCCCGCTACGTGGGCCTGACACCCACGTTCGCCTCCTACGCAGAAATTAACCTTTACATGAGAGCCATCTGCCGACCATTCGGTCCGCTAAACGATGCGCAGTGGGATCACCTGACAAAACACAACGTCAAACAAAATGCTCAAGGCCTGTGGACCCTCAATTACGATCCCGGTATTGCACAACCTTTTCAGGACTCAGTGATCGCAGAAGTGGACTTAAGTTCTTTTTATGAAAAAATCTCCTGTCGAGCCTTATTATTAAGAGGCAAGGATTCTGATTTACTGAGCCACGCCACAGCGCACCGCATGACTCAAACAGGCCCCAAGGCTCAACTGATTGAATTTGACGGGGTCGGACATGCCCCTATGTTAATGACCGAGGATCAAATTAGTAGCGTACAAAAATTCTTACATCCTTACAAACAATAAATGAAAAGAAATCATACATTTGGAAAGCACAATTCATACACGTAGGCCCAGCCTTTTTAACAACCCTTCAAAAAGAATTTTTTTATGATAAAACTCTACGGCATTCGGCACTGAAGCACGGTTAAAAAAGCCTTCGCGTGGCTCGAAGGCAATACCATTACCTACGAATTTCATGATTATAAAAAACAAGGCGTTCCCGTCGATGAATTAAGAAAGTGGATCGCGCGTCAAGGATGGGAATCCATCATAAACACCAAAGGGGCTACCTTTCGAGGGTTATCTGATAATCAAAAAAAATCCTTCGACAAGGTCAACGCTATTGATCTAGCAATTGAAAATCCTAGCCTTATTAAGCGACCGATCCTTTGCAATGAAAAAACGCTACTCATCGGCTTTAAGCTCGCTGAATACGAGAACGCTTTTAAAAAATAGACAATTCTTCATTTTAGTCATTCTCACACAATAACGGCCGTCCTCAATACACGGCCGTTATCCACAATGAAAGAAATCGATTAAAAAGTCCTCAAAGGGTCGAGTGACTTCCACCCAATCGTTGCAAAATGTGAACGTCCTATACCGACTCTCATTGGCTGACGTGCGGCCTCGGTTTTGTGGTTTAAGAATTCATCATAATTGCGAATTTCTCGTTGCCGCTGAACAAATTCGCGCA
>CAITMU010000144.1 GCA_903893565.1 uncultured beta proteobacterium
ATTATTTACGGGCTAGGTGGGGTTCGTGAAGGGTATCGTACGGGTCGTGGGCGCGTGATTATGCGGGCGCGCACTCACATCGAAGAGACAGAAAAGGGCGGGCGTGAGGCAATTATCATCGATGAATTGCCTTACCAAGTAAATAAAGCCAATCTTTTGATGAAAATTGGCGAGCTCGTTCGCGAAAAAAGATTGGAAGGCATCTCTGACATACGGGACGAGTCGGATAAGTCAGGTATGCGTGCCGTCATTGAATTAAAACGCGGTGAATCGGCTGAGATTGTTTTGAATAATCTGTGGAAAGAAACGCAGATGCAGGACAGTTTTGGTATGAACATGGTGGCGTTGATCGATGGTCAGCCGAAGTTGCTTAATTTGCGACAAATTTTAGATGCATTTTTACGTCACCGTCGTGAAGTGGTGACGCGTAGGACCGTGTTTGAATTGCGTAAAGCGCGTGAACGCGGTCATATCTTGGAAGGTCTTGCTGTCGCACTTTCCAATGTTGATGAAGTCATTGCATTGATTAAAGCTGCACCTACACCTGCTATTGCTAAAGTAGAGTTGATGAGTCGTTTTTGGCAATCAACCCTCGTGGCTGATTTACTCACCCGTGCCAATGGCGCGAGCTCGCGCCCGGATGGATTGTCGGTTGAATTTGGTTTACATCCGCAGGGTTATAAGTTATCGGATATTCAAGCGCAGCGTATTCTTGAAATGCGCCTTCAAAATCTTACTGCGCTCGAGACCGATAAAATAACGGCAGAGTACAAGGAGATGATGGAGAAAATTGCTGATCTCATCGATATTCTGTCTAAGCCTGAGCGGGTGACGGCGATCATTTCTGATGAGTTAGCACAAATTAAAGCGCAATATGGTGGTGAGCGTTTTAGTGAGATTGTGAAACAAACGCATGATATCTCGAACGAAGATTTGATTGTTCGCGAAGATGTGGTGGTGACCTTATCTCATAGCGGTTACATGAAGTCGCAGCCGGTTGCTGATTATCGGGCGCAAAAACGTGGAGGTCGAGGGAAGCAGGCTACGAAGACCAAAGAAGAAGATTTTATTGATAAGCTTTTTATTGCCAATACCCACGATTATATTTTGTGCTTTTCTAATCGTGGCCGTGTGTATTGGTTAAAAGTCTACGAAGTGCCTCAGGGCTCGAGTGGCTCCCGAGGCAAACCCATCATTAATCTCGTGCCTTTGATGGAGAACGAAAAAATTACCGCTGTGCTATCAGTCAAAGAGTTTGATGACGAGCACTTCGTGTTTATGGCGACATCAAACGGAACGGTTAAGAAAACCACACTCTCCGCGTTCTCGCACCCGATGAATAAGGGCATCATTGCGGTCAGTTTGGATGAAGGGGATTATTTGATTGGTGTGGCGCTGACCGATGGTCAGCAGGACATTTTGCTCTTTTCCGATGCCGGTAAGGCAGTGCGTTTCCAAGAGTCAGAGGTTAGACCCATGGGACGAAACGCGACCGGTGTTCGTGGTATGCGCTTACAAAAAGCGCAGCGGGTGATTTCCCTACTCGCTTTAAGCGATGAGACGCAGTCCGTGCTCACCGCCACGGTAAATGGTTTTGGTAAACGCACGCCTGTTGGCGAATACACTCGCCATGGTCGAGGCACGCAGGGCATGATTGCCATTCAGTCCAGTGAGCGCAATGGTCAATTGTTAGCGGCTCAGTTGGTGAGTCAGGACGATGAAATTATGCTGATTACCACGGGAGGGGTATTGATTCGCACTCGGGTTTCTGAAGTGAAGGATCAAGGCAGAACCACCCAGGGTGTGAAATTGATTAATTTGGATGAGAATGAGAAGTTGGCAGGTTTGGAAAAAATCGTGGATCCTGAAGAAGAGGGCGATTCCCCGTTGGAGTCCTAATTTTTATTTTTTAATCTTTACAATTTGTAGGTAAAAAAATGGCTAGAGTGTTTAATTTTAGTGCGGGCCCCGCCGTATTGCCCGAATCGGTTTTGGCGCAGGCAGCCGAAGAGATGCTGGATTATGCTGGCACGGGGATGTCTGTGATGGAAATGAGTCATCGCAGTAAAGCTTTTATTGATATTCATGCCCATGCGGAATCGGATTTACGTGAATTATTAAATATCCCTAAAAATTACAAAGTATTGTTTATGCAAGGCGGGGCGGCTGCTCAGTTTGGTATCTTAGCCATGAATCTATTGGGAGATAAGACCCAAGCGGATTATGTCTATACCGGTCAGTGGTCAAAAAAAGCGATTAGTGAAGCGAAGAAGTTTTGTAAAGTGAATGTGGTGGCAAGTTCTGAGGATGAAAATTTTACCTATGCTCCCGCCCAAGCCGATTGGAAGTTAGACCCCAAGGCCGCTTATGTGCATTACACCTCCAATGAAACCATTGGCGGGGTGGAGTTTCAATGGATTCCTCAAACGGGTGATGTTCCATTGGTTGTGGATGCCTCCTCACACATTTTGTCGCGGCCCTTGGATGTGTCTCGTTTTGGTTTGATTTATGCGGGTGCGCAAAAAAATATTGGACCGGCAGGGCTCACGATTGTGATCGTTCGCGAGGATCTACTGGGGCACGCGAGTTCGATTTGTCCTGAAGTCTTTAACTATAAGGTGCAGGCTGAGGCCGATTCGATGATCAATACCCCTCCGACTTACGCCATTTACATTGCGGGTTTAGTGTTTCAGTGGTTAAAAAAACAAGGAGGGCTGGAGTCGATTGAAAAGCAAAACATTGTTAAATCACAATGCCTTTATGAGTACTTAGATCAATCTGAGTTTTATCATTCTCCTGTGAGAAAATCAGATCGCTCCCGTATGAATATTCCTTTCCGACTTAAAAATGAAGCGCTTGACGATGCCTTTTTGAAGCAAGCGAAGGCAGCCGGATTAATGGAATTGAAAGGGCATCGATCAGTGGGCGGTATGCGCGCCTCTGTTTACAATGCCATGCCACTGGCCGGGGTTCATGCCTTGGTGGCCTTTATGCGTGATTTTGAAAAGCAACAAGCTTAGGAATGACAACTGTGCAAAAAATATTGACCATTAATGCGATCGCCAAAGTCGGTTTGGTGCGTTTTCCCTCTGAAGGGTATGAAGTCGGTTCGAAGGTCGTGGATCCTGATGCGATTATGGTGAGATCGCAAAACCTGCATGACATGGTTTTCCCCCCTTCTCTTAAGGCCATTGGCCGGGCCGGGGCCGGTGTTAACAACATTCCTGTGGAAAAAATGAGTGAGCGGGGCATGCCGGTATTTAATGCCCCAGGTGCTAATGCCAACGCGGTGAAGGAGTTGGTGATTGCGGGGTTGTTGATTGGTTCGCGTAACATTGCTCCGGCGTTAAGTTTTGTCTCAGGCTTATCGGGAGATGATAAGACCTTGCATAAGCTGGTCGAAGAGGGCAAGAAGGCTTTTTCTGGTACTGAGTTACCAGGGCGCACGTTGGGTATTATCGGACTGGGCAAGATTGGGAGCCTAGTGGCCGATGCGGCGATTAAGTTAGGGATGAGTGTGATTGGTTTTGATCCGCACATCACGGTGGATGCGGCCTGGAGCTTGCCTTCAGCGGTCAAAAAGGCCAATAGCATAGAAGAAGTCATGAAGGTGAGTGATTATGTAACCATTCATGTGCCTTTGGTGGACGCCACGCGCAATTTAATCAATGCCACGCGTTTGGGTTTATTGAAAAAATCGGCGATTTTGCTTAATTTTGCACGTGATGGGATCGTCAATGACGAGGCGATTGTCGCGGCGATCAAAGCGCAGACGGTTAGAGGGTATATTTGTGATTTTCCGGCGCAAGCGCTTCAGGGTGTGCCAGGGGTGATTGCAACGCCGCATTTGGGTGCGTCGACCGAGGAGGCGGAAGACAATTGCGCCATTATGGTTGCCGATCAGCTTCGGGATTATCTGGAAAATGGCAATATTCGAAATGCCGTGAACTTGCCCGACGTGATATTGGATCGTGAATCGCCCTATCGGTTATGTATCTGTAACGCGAATGTGCCGAATATGGTGGGACAAATCTCCACCGCGATGGCGGGGGCGGGGCTTAATATTCATAATATGTTGAATAAATCTCGCGGTGAGTTAGCTTATACCATGGTGGATGTGGATAGTCAGATTCCACCAGAACTCATTAATCAAATTAAAGCGATTGCTGGGGTTCGTGCGGTGAGGTATTTGCCCTTATAGTGGTTCGGAGTGGTTTGGAGTAGTGGTCCGGAGTGTTAGACGTGTTCGCGTGTTCGCAGTGTTCGTAGTGTGAGGGGTGTGCGAATCCAAGGGGCGTCATTAACTCAATTTTAATTCACCCGGGTGGACTGGGTTTAAAGCGTCGATATGGCTGAATCCTTACAGATTGTTCGTCAAAAAATAGATGCCCTTGATGAGCGTATCCTCAAGTTGCTGTCTGCTCGGGCCAATATTGCACTTCAAGTCGGGCGTATTAAAAAAGGGGTGTTGACCTACCGACCTGAGCGCGAAGCGCAGGTATTACGGCGTTTAACGCAGTTAAATTCGGGCCCGTTACCTGCCACAGCGCTACGTCATATTTATGGCGAGATTATGTCGGCTTGCCGAGCCTTGGAGGCTCAGTTAGCGGTAGCCTATCTGGGCCCCGAGGGCACGTATAGTCAGGAGGCGGCATTACGTCATTTTGGTGCGAGCATTCAGACCCAGGCCTGCGCGAGTATTGATGAGGTTTTTAAGCAGGTGGAAACGGCTACGACGGGGTATGGGGTTGTGCCGGTAGAAAATTCCACAGAAGGGGCCATTGGTAGGACCTTAGATCTTTTGTTGACGACACCGGCCAAGGTGTGTGGTGAGATTATGCTACCGGTGCGACAGTGCTTGATGAGTAAAGCTAAAAAGCGCTCATCGATTAAAAAAGTCTATTCCCATAGCCAAAGCCTTGCGCAATGCCAGCACTGGTTGTCTTCTCATTTGGCGGGTGCTGAGCGCATTGCGGTGGTTAGTAATGCAGAGGCGGCCTTAAGGGCAGCGGCAGATCCGACTGCGGCGGCAATTGCTAGTAAGACAGCGGCGACTTTGTATAAAGTGCCTTTGCTTGCGAGAGATATTCAGGATGAATCCCGTAATACCACTCGCTTTTTGGTATTGTCCCGTGAAACGGTGAATCCTTCTGGGTATGACAAAACCTCTTTGATTGTTTCTACGCGCAATGTGCCGGGTGCAATCTATGAATTGCTAGCGCCCTTAGCGTTAAATAAAGTCAGTCTCACAAGGCTCGAGTCGCGTCCTGCCAGAACGGGCCTTTGGGAGTATGTGTTTTATGTCGATATCGAAGGTCATGACAGTGACCCGGCGGTGGCTCAAGCCTTAAAGGAAATAGAGGGCAAGGCCACATTCATGAAAAATCTGGGTTCTTACCCTGCTGTCTTAAACACTGTGCGGGGAAAATAATGATGAATCTTTGTGAATTAGCCCCAAGCTTCATTCGATCGATTGCGCCTTATCAGCCCGGTAAGCCCATCTCCGAGTTGGCGCGGGAATTGGGGATCGCTGAATCAAGTATTATCAAATTGGCTTCTAACGAAAACCCACTTGGCGTTAGTCCGAAGGCGCAAAAAGCGTTGATGGCGGCAATTCCGAGTTTGGCACTGTATCCAGACGGAAATGGTTTTGAGTTAAAGCAGGCGTTGTGTCGACATTTTAGTTTTGAGATGGATCAAATTGTATTGGGTAATGGTTCTAACGATGTGTTGGAGTTGGCAGCACGAGCTTTTTTGACGGCCAATGATTCGGCGGTATTTTCTCAGCATGCGTTTGCGGTCTATCCCTTGGTGGTGCAAGCCATTGGGGCGCACGGGATCGAAGTGCCGGCTAAAGATTTTGGTCCTGACCTAGACGCTATGGCGCGTGCCATACGTCCTGATACGAAAGTGGTGTTTTTAGCCAATCCTAATAATCCGACCGGCACATTAAGTCCTGCTGCTGATTTAGAGCGATTCATTAGCGCTTTGCCACCGCATGTGTTGCTCGTGTTGGATGAGGCCTATAACGAGTATCTGCAGCCTCAGTTTCGCACGGATAGTGTGGGCTGGCTTAAAAAATACCCTCATCTGTTGCTCACTCGAACGTTCTCCAAGGTGTATGGACTGGCAGGCTTAAGAGTGGGCTATGCGGTTGGGCGAGCCGAGGTGGCTGATTTATTAAACCGTGTACGCCAACCCTTTAATGTGAATAGTCTATCTTTAACCGCTGCAACGGCGGCCTTGGATGACCATGATTTTGTGCGTAGAAGCTATGAATTGAATCTGGCCGGTATGCAACAATTGTGTGAGGGTATCAAGGCGCTGGGCCTAGAGTGGATCCCCTCGTTTGGTAATTTCGTGAGTGTGAAAGTGGGAGATGCGCGGGCGGTGAATGCCGCACTTCTGGCCGCAGGCGTGATTGTGCGACCGATTGCCGGTTACGGCCTGCCCCAGTGGCTGCGGGTTAGTATCGGTTTGGAATCCGAAAACGCACGTTTCCTACAAAGCTTAAAGCAAGCGATCAAGGCCTAAAGAGGTGCCTTCGTGATTAAAAAATTAGTGGTCATTGGGGTGGGCTTGATTGGGGGATCTTTTGCACTCGCTTTAAAAAAAGCGGGAGCCGTGAAACATGTGGTGGGCATGGGACGCTCCCAAAAAAATCTTCGCCTCGCCTTACAATTGGGTGTGATTGATGAGGTGGCAGACGATTACGCTACCGCCGTTGAGGGTGCGGATATGGTGTTTATCGGCACCCCAGTGGGGCAGATGCCTTCCATCATGCGTGCAATAGCGAGTCATCTGAATCAGCGAACAGTGATTACCGATGGGGGGAGTACTAAACAAGACGTGATTCAATGTGCGAAAGACTGTTTAGGTGAGCACTTTGTTCGTTTTGTTCCGGCGCACCCCATGGCGGGCGCAGAGCACAGTGGTGCGGCTGCAGCCAAGGTTGATCTTTATCACGGTCGTAAAGTGATTCTTGTTCCGCAGCCGAAGACTTCGGTCAGAGCCGTAGCCAAAGTGCGCGCGGCATGGCTTGCCTGTGGGGCAAAGGTCGTGAGGCTTAAGGCTCGTGAGCATGACGAAATTTTAGCGGCGGTGAGTCACTTGCCGCATGTGGTGGCTTTTTCTTTGATGGGGCACTTAGCCCAGCATAAGAATCCCAAACGATTACTCGGGTTTTCTGCAGGTGGGTTACGCGATACGGTGCGCATTGCTGGTAGTTCTCCGGAAATGTGGCGAGATATCTTTTTGGCGAATCAAGTGGCCTTATTGGGGGAGCTTGATGCTTATGCCGAAGAACTTCAAGTCATGCGTCGGGCCTTGAAGAAAAAGGATGGAGCAACCTTATTAAGTCTTTTTGAAAAAGCGCGCCGTGCTCGTGAGCGTTGGATCGTCCCTCCCGCGCGTCAGTAGCGCAGGCTGGCTTTTATTTAATGACCTCTTCTCTGATCATAGAACCGATTCGCGCAGCCCGAGGTCGTGTGGCGCTGCCTGGTTCAAAAAGTATATCCAATCGAACGCTACTCCTAAGTGCATTGGCAGTGGGTAAGACCACGATCCATGACGTACTCGATTCGGATGACACCACCCACATGCTTAATGCCCTTCAAGGGCTGGGGGTTCAGGTAAGGTTATTGGCAGCGCACACTTGGGAAGTCACTGGTGCAGAAGGGGTGTTTGCTTCTGAGCAGGCGAAGCTTTTTTTGGGGAATGCCGGTACTGCTTTTAGGCCTTTAACGGCGGTGCTCGCGTGTTTACAGGGAGAGTATGAACTGTCAGGGGTGCCCCGTATGCATGAGCGCCCTATTGGTGATTTAGTCGATGCGCTAAGAGCGCTCGGAGCGCAGATAGAGTATTTAGGGCAGTCGGGCTATCCCCCACTGGCTATTCATGGTTTACGTCCTAATCTAAGCGCTGAAGTGAGTATTCGGGGCAACGTATCGAGCCAGTTTTTAACCGGGTTATTACTGGCGTTGCCGTTGTTAGGGCGCCCCATGAGTGTTAAGGTGTTGGGTGAGTTAATCTCCAAACCCTACATCGATATTACCTTGAATTCGATGGCTCGCTTTGGTGTAGACGTGCAACGAGAGGGGTACTCGCGGTTTTTTCTGCCAAGCCCGGTGCGTTATCAAAGTCCGGGTTCCATTTATGTAGAGGCTGATGCGTCCTCCGCATCTTACTTTTTAGCGGCTGGTGCGATTAGCGCTTTACGGGAGCCAGGCTCTGTGGTGGTCACCGGGGTGGGCTCTGATAGTGTTCAAGGGGATGTGAAATTTGCCCATATGTTAGAGCAAATGGGTGCTCAAATTCATTGGTCGACACAATCGATTGAAGCCACAGCGAGTCAAGAATCAGTCAGTCAAGGTAGTTTTAGGGCGAAGGATTTTGATTGTTCCCTCGTGCCGGATGCGGCGATGACACTGGCCGTGGTGGCCTTATTTGCGCGGGGGACCACGCGATTATTTAATATCGGGAGTTGGCGGGTCAAAGAAACCGATCGCATTGTTGCGATGGCCAATGAGCTTAGAAAACTGGGGGCTCGCGTTGAAGAGGGGAGCGATTACCTTTTTATCACCCCTCCAGAATCGGGACAGTTAAACCAGGGCTGCCAGATCAAAACCTATGACGATCACCGCATGGCGATGTGTTTTTCTTTGGCGGCTTTGGCCGGCGTTCGTGTGGAGATTCTGGACCCGGATTGCGTGAAGAAGACGTTTCCGGAGTATTTCAAGGTGTTGGGCGCCCTCTGTAGCCGTCAGTTTTAATGATGAGGGAGCAGAGCCATATGGTTCAGAGTGAACGCAAGATTTCATTAGATGCCCCGGTTATTGCCATCGATGGTCCCTCGGCCTCAGGCAAGGGGACGGTGGCGATGGCAGTGGCTTTACAGCTGGGTCTTCATTATTTAGACAGTGGGGCGATTTATCGGGTG
>CAITMU010000145.1 GCA_903893565.1 uncultured beta proteobacterium
GACAGCAGAAAGTATTACACAAGAAAAAGCACGCATCGAAAAAGCCTTACAAGCCGGATTCGCTATCCTTGACAGTGACAAACCGAAGCATGATTAAAACAAAGCTATTGGCTTAAATTTTTCGTGCTCTTAACCCCTCTTACCCCCTCTTGTCCCCCTTACCCCCCTTGCTCAATGAGGTAGCTGGGGGGCTTTCTTTTTTCTCCTCCTTCCTCTGCCCCTTTCTGTTCTTTTTTCTGTTCTTTTTTCTGTTCTTTTTTTCTCTTCTTCCGTCTTCTGAGTCTTTAATCGTTTAAGCCATCCAAACCTCAGGGCTTTCACAGGGTCAATGGCACGGACAATAGCTGACCTTTCCTGACAAAAATCTGGGCACAGGATCATTTACACTCGGTTTTTGCTCAGAAATACCGTTGGCTCCTTTCGTGGGTATGGATACGTTTGAGAGCTGTTTTTCTATTCCATTTTCAACACAAAAGACTCCGCCTTCTATTCCCAAGAGCGCTGAAACTCAAACAACCTCCACCCTTACTTTTACGTCCCTTCCACCGCATCATGAAATCCGTCTTCTTGCCTTTGTCGAAGGTTGATAGAACTCCACTGGTTCAATTTAACCTTGTCACCCATCCCAAGGCCATTTTGGTTAAGCGTTATCAACTAAAAGAAGGTCTTGTCACTCCATTACCCGGTGGCACAGTGCCAAAAGGCTGTCAGGTAAGCTCATATCAAATGCCTTTAGCTCGTTATGCTCAATGCCTGCATGCCGGGGGCTCAAGCCAGTATGCGTTACCTGCCAATACGACACTGGGTCTGCAAGTGCCGCTCGTCACCAAACAGCTTTCGAAACAATTAGGCCTAGGGATTCACCGTGGTAAAGAACATATGTATTTCGTCAAAGGACAGCCTGCCGTGTTGACACTAGACTATGACCCTTCTGCTCACGCGCTCGTTTCAATGTCCACTCCACAGCATTTATGGTCTCTCCTGGTGCAATGTTTTCCTAAGGTTTTTTCACAAGCCGCCCATGTCGGCTATTACAGTTCTAGTAGCTTTATTCACTATCCCGATTTAAGCCTTTACCGTGGCGCCAGTGGCCATCACAGTGCGTTTGCTATCGCGGATGCCGGAGATATTGCACGCTTTGGAGAGGCTCTTTTTCAGCGCCTCTGGTTACGGGGCTTAGGCTACATGCACATTACCCAAGCCGGGACATTGTTAGCACGCACCCTCTTTGATAAAAAAGTGCTACAACCACAACAACCCCTTTTCATAGGCGGCGCCCATTGTGAAGATGGACTCACACAACGTCGACCACCGCCTATAATCCAAGCGGGCACCTACATTGACTCCCTGCAACTGCCCAGCCTATTTCCCCGAGAATTAACCCGTTATCATAAACTTATTGATGATGCAAAAGTAAAAGCAGAGCCCCTCGCGCGTTGCCTTCGAGAGGCCCACCAACAAAAAGAATTTCGACGGCTGACTGAGTCCGGTATTGATCCTCATCTTGCCAGCACTTGTGTGCAAGCGCGTAGTGGAGGAACTCTCATTGCCTCAGACATCTTACACTTCGCCCTCATGGGCACAGTCAGTGTGGCAGAAGTCCTCGCACACCCAGAAAAATACCATGGTTGCTGCCTTCACGATCCGATGGAGCCTCATTACGGCTCGGCCCAAACAGCCATCTTTTATGCCAATAGCCAAAAACGCAACCCGATCATTTTTTCTCATGCCCATGGTGGCAGAAAATTTAACTTGGTCCTTACATGAACCTTAATCTGCCCCTTTAACGCGGGTCCTTCTGGGTTTAACTGGGATAGGCACAAACCACGGTCACGCTGACAATCATAGACCACGGCCTAAAATCCATTACAATCTCGCTTTATCTATTCTTCCAACAATGAGCATACACGTGCCTACACCCCCTTTACAAACGCTTCCGCCCTGGTCATTGGACTGTCAGAAGACACGTTCTATTTTTTCATACTTATGCTTTACTTTTTTTATCCTTTGTATTTTTTTAAATGGCTTTCGGATTAATTCTGTATCGGCTGCCTCTGAAGAAATTCAAGTCTATGCGGATGACAAAGAAGATCCGGGCAAAATGAGCGTGGATTGGCATAATAGTTTTGTGTTTTCAGGGCGTTCTACTGCCCAGTTTGCGGGCGAACAGCCACCACGACATGTTTACCGCCTCACGCCAGAAATTAACTACGGATTAACCAAAACCCTAGAGTTAGGTGTCTATCTATTATCCAATCGATCAGAACAAGGCCACTGGAATGGAGAAGGCGTAAAACTTCGCCTCAAATACATTGCTCCTCATGAGGATCAAGGTCTTTACTGGGGCGTTAATTTTGAAACGGGCAAACTAGCCCGAGCCGTTTCGCTCTATCCCTTAAATGATCAACTGAAAACCATCCTCGGGTGGAACTTGGGAGTATGGAATATTGCCATGAATTTGAATTTTGATAAAAGTCCAAATAAAGGCAGTGGTCCTGTGACGGAAAGCTTTGCTTTCAAAATCAATTATGCCACCCACGAAAAAACCCGATGGGGAATAGAAAGTTACAACGATCTTGGCGCTTGGCGTCGCTGGGGTTATTTAAATGAAGAAGCGAAAACGCTTTTCGCTACGGTTGATACTGAAATCCTAGGACACGAACTTAACTTTGGTATCGGTCGGGGATTTAATGGGATAGGCGATCAATGGATCATGAAATTTATTATCAATACCCCTTTTTAATTCTTTGCCCTTACAATCTTCAGGCTTCATTTTTATCCTACAGGTATTTTCAGATGTCTGGTTTAGTCAATCGTTTTGCACCTCGTGTTTGAATTCAGGAATTAAAAATGAAGGCATTAAACATTTATTCATTGCTCCCTAGTATTAAATCAAAAGGTCGTCTATTTCTGCTAATGACAGTCGCTTTACTGTGTTACAAAGTGACGATAGCCGCCGGTGTGACCGCTCCACCGTGTATTGTTTTAGATCCAGAATTACAGGGGCGATATAGCGGGGGATGTCTGAACGGGTTAGCCGAAGGCGATGGAGAAGCTATTGGCAAAGCGCGTTATGAAGGACGTTTTGTCGCAGGGCAAAAACAGGGGAAAGGCATTAAAACTTGGCCTAATGGTGATCGCTATGAAGGGGCGTTTTTTGCTGATCGAAAAGAAGGTTTTGGTGTTTATTCTTGGGGGGAGCGCTCGTCAAACCCAGGAGAAAAATACGCGGGCTATTTTACAAAAGATTTAAGGCACGGCACGGGCTTTTACCAATGGCCTGATGGCGATCGGTATGAGGGCTCTTGGGAAAATGACCACATCACAGGCACCCCTACCCTTAAAATGTTTGATAGAGCACGTCTTCAGCTAGAACAAAGAGCAGCACTAATTGTAGGCACAACGGTTTGCCAAAAAGTGAGTCTCGGCATGGGGCATGAAAACTGGCTTAAAGGTACTTTACTGGAGTCGACTGACCGTAATTACAAATCCCTCAAAATCCGTATCACGAATTCTGGGGACTTTCACCAAGGATCAGACGGTCAATTAATCAATGTTGGAGACATTATTGATTCGCCCTTTCGGGGGTGGGTTCCTTGCTTATAAAATATGGGACATCGTCGATTTTACTGTGATTAGGCAAGGCAGTCTTGGACTAAAGAGTTATCCACAGCTGCGTGCGTCGCCCGCGACGAACGCTAAGCGGCTGTGGGTAACTCTCTCCACTTATTTTGCAAAATGTATCAAAATAAGGTCTTTCATCCTATCCCTGTGAGAGACTAAAGTGAGAAGCGAAACTTTTTATCAAGAACTGTTGGGCATTCACTAGTGTCCCAACGTTTGTAAACTGATCGATTATAAACCATTGTTTTAAATTCGAAAAACTATGTTTTCGAGCGTAGACGATTTCAACC
>CAITMU010000146.1 GCA_903893565.1 uncultured beta proteobacterium
AGCTATGCTGGAAAAATCCAATGATGGTGGTCAGTCTTGGCGTTCTATCGGTTGGCGGTCTATGGGTAAAATCGGGGAACGGAAGAAAAGATGTTTGTGGTTGAGGCAGGGCAGTGACAAACGGCGTCAATATCGTTTAACTATTACCGATCCAGTAGAACGGCAAATCCAGGCTGTAGATTGGGGGACGCCTTGGCTATCGTAGATAAAGCAGGGAACTTTCTTAACATACCTCAGAACTTGGGGCCGATTTTTCAAAAGATGTTCCCAGGATTCTGGCAATGGCTGACCAATGATTTGACTAACTTGATTTCTAATAAGTTCAATACTTTGGGAGATGTAACAATATCTACGGCTGGGAAAGGGGTTGTTTTACCTAATGAGGCTGGCACTGCTACAAAGCGGATTGTATTGAACGATGCTGGCGATGGTATTTTAATCAAGGATGTGTAGAAATGGCTGAGATAAGTCAAGCGATGATCGGGGCGTTGCAAGAGGCAATGGCACAGTTGACGGCAGCAGTTAGTTCTCAGGCTGCAACGATAGCCAATCTCCTGGCAAACAAAGCTGACAAACCAGATGTGGAGAACTTGTCTGCGAGAGTTGACAGTATGCAAACTGACATATCCGCTATCTCAGCAACGGTTAAACCATCGGTTGACGTGAAGGTATGATGACTGAACTTCTGTCGCCAGAAACCATTGAGTCTTTAGAATATTTTCTTAAAAAGGATAGCCAAGCTATCTCTTACACATTGGACATGCTTTTTTTAGCCCATGGGTGCGATGATATTCACGACCAAGATGTAGAAAATACTAAAGAAAACATAAGATTACTTTTTAGAAAGATTTATGTGGATGTTCCGCTTAATCCATTTTACCGTAAACATAGTAACGAGTTGGCACCGTTAATGGCTAATTCATATTTGATGTGGAGTGCATCTGTTGCATTAGAGAATGGAGACGAACATTCTAGATTCGCTTGTTTTCAAATAAGGAATTTTATTCTATCTGTGATAGCGCATTGTATATATCTTGTTGGGGGATCAGACTGGGCTGATTCGGTACTGCCAGATTATTGGCTTAAATTTGCCCCTAAATTGGATAAATGGGAAGAACTAAAAGTTGAGTAATTTTATTATTATGATACCTTTGTCTTGAGTATTGACGAAAACACGATCTATGACGGGCAGTGACGTTAACATATAGATTTTCAGGAGAATCCCATTGATGGCAGTAATGACATTTTCGCCAATGCCAATGACCACAGGCCCTAAATGCTTTCAGGCGCTCGTGATATTTTTTATGGTCGCCATCAGTGCAAAAAATATAGATGTTATCATACTCATTGTGATGTCTAATCTCATCGAGATGGTGAACTTTTTCATCACCATCAAGAGGACGGTCCAGCATTGCTTCGGCCACAACGATATGTTCATAAACATACCCCCAATTATTAGCTCTTGGGTGACTTGGCCGATGAATCAAGATATAGCCACTAGAAGCTATAAATTTTTCACCCCAATATCTATAAGATTCTCCCTTAATGCGCACATGGTGCCCTTGAATGTAACTAATCGGCTTTCCCTTAAAATGTCCCCTTCTTTTGTTATTGCGTTTCGCCATCGGTGCAGTCTTGCCGCAACCGCACTGACAAAAACCTTCTGGAATTTTGGGGATAAATGTGTTAATCTCTTGGTCAGCCATGGTAGGATTCTCCTTGTAAGAATTTTATCGTGGTTAGAGCCAGCAGGGAGGGCCAACTCCTTACTGGCTTGCCTTATTTATAACATCTCATAATGAGACTGTCAAATAACATTCTTGGGATAGCAGTGATTAAGCGAGCGATGCCTTTTACCAGAACGGTTATAGGTATTAATCCCTGTGAGGTTCATTTATGCTTAGACATGACTTAGCGGATTTTGATTCTCCGTATCAGGCTGAATATTGCAGCCTTTTCCCCCATGGCACCCTTTTTGACTTTGGTGGGGGCAAACCCCCCGATACTTCCCAATATACTGCTGAGGCGGTCAACAAGTCCAATACCCTTGACCAGCAGATATATAACGAGCAAGTAGCCCGAGAGCAGCCCTGGACCACGGCAGGCACAGGGGCGATTAATACCCTGAGTGGATTGCTGGTGCCCGGTGCTTCTGGACAAACTGCTCTTGACCCCACGAACACCCTGCGAGCCACTCCGGGGTATCAATGGGATGTGAGCCAGGGCGTTAATGCCATGGACCTCTCAGCCGCCAAGCAAGGGCTTTTATTGTCTGGGGCGCAGCAAAAGGGCCTACAGGCTTTTGGCACGGGGTTGGCTGACCAGACTTATCAAAATTACTTGACCAATCTATTCGGAGTTTCGGGAGCAGGTCAAAATGCCGTTGCGGGTGCTAATGCGGCCGGGACCAATTATGCTGGCCAAGTTACACAAAATAACCAAACCCTGGCCCAAGCTCAGGCCCAAAATGCAACAAATCAATACAATGCCAAGCAGAGCGGGTATAATAGCATAGGCAGTTTAATTGGCATGGGGGCTGGGATTTTGGCAGCACCGTTTACCGGCGGCGCTTCACTTATCGGAAGTGGCATTAGTGCCTTGAGCGGTTTGGCTAATATGGGTGGAGGTGGAGGTGGAGGTGGCGGTAGTTCTCTGTACGGTGTTTCTAATGCTTATAACCCCGGACAGAGCTTCCCATCATAACAACAGAGTAAGTCGTGCCCCTGGATTATTTAGGAGAATACCAAAATGCCTAATGCTTTAGTCGCCCCCGCAAATCCAGTTTTAGCCGGATTGGAAGGTTACGCTGCGGTTCAAGATATATCTGGCCGATCCTCTCGCAATGCTTTGGCCGATCAGCAGGTCCAAAAAGCGCGGAGACAGCAAAACGCCTTAGATGTGTATGGCAAGACTGGCGGAAATATTGATGAAGTAATGAAAATAGACCCGGAAACCGGGATAGCTTTACAGGCGAAACAGGCTGCGGCGCAGCACGAACAGATGAAATCTCAAGCCGAGATGTTAAAATCCGGGTTGAGTCTTTATGAGAAAGCTGTCATTACGAAGCCGCAAGACTTGGACCCACTGGCAGATGCCTTAGAATCTCTCGGGTTTCCCAAAGGAATTGTGAAGCGGTCGAAAGATTTTAATACTCCACAAGAGTTTCAGGATCATCTTAAAGCTCTTAAGGATATGCAAAGCAAAGGACAAATAGAGTTAAGAGATATTCAGGGGCAAATGGCTTTATATAAAGGCCAAAAGTATGGCGAGAATGTTAATAGTCAGATTGTGCACCGCGGGGTGCTGGAAGGACAGGGGGCAGGGCACGTCGTTATTGCGAGGCCTGGCAAGGGTGGCAAGGATGATAAAGACCTTGATATTAAAATGACAAAGGACGTTCTGAAAATCGAGAACGATGCTCAAAAGATGATTAACAGGATGCCTGCTAGTGACAGAAACGATCCAACCAAAACCCAACCAATCTTGGACAAGGCGCAGGCCGATATTAAAGCAGTGAGGGCTGCGTATGAAAAACGCCGGGGCGGGGCGGGGAAGGGCGGGGGTGCTGGTAAGTATCCAGATGTTGACCCTGATTCTGGATTTAAGAAAACCGGGGATATTGACCCTGAATCGGGGAAACCTATTTATGCGGCACCAGATGGTAGCCTGCA
>CAITMU010000147.1 GCA_903893565.1 uncultured beta proteobacterium
AGCTATGCTGGAAAAATCCAATGATGGTGGTCAGTCTTGGCGTTCTATCGGTTGGCGGTCTATGGGTAAAATCGGGGAACGGAAGAAAAGATGTTTGTGGTTGAGGCAGGGCAGTGACAAACGGCGTCAATATCGTTTAACCATTACCGACCCAGTAGAACGGCAAATTCAGGCTGTAGATTGGGGGACGCCGTGGCTCTCGTAGATAAAGGCGGGAACTTTCTTAACATACCGCAAAACTTGGGGCCTTTGTTTCAAAAGATGTTCCCTGGATTTTGGCAATGGTTGACCAATGATTTGACTAACTTGCTTGCTAATAAGTTTAGTACCAATGGGGATGTGACTATATCAACGGCTGGCAAGGGCATTGTTATACCTAATGAAGATGGCACTGCTACAAAGCGGATTGTATTGAACGCTGCTGGTGATGGTATTTTAATTAAGGATGTGTAAACATGGCTGAAATATCACAGGCAATGATCGCATCATTGCAGGAGACGGCGGCACAGTTGGCGGCGGCTGTTAGTTCTTTGAACGCAGCCGTGGCAAATGTCCTGGTAAACAAGGCAGATAAGACTGAGGTGGATAATTTATCTGCACGAGTTGATAGTGTCCAGACAGATATAACCGCCATCTCTGCGGCGGTAAAGCCAGTGGTTGATGTGAAGGTTGGATAATTGATAAAGCCACTGGACAGACAAGATTACCGGGCAGTCTTCAACCTTAGCAAACGGGTAGAACCTTACCCGGAGCATTGTCATTACGATCAGTTTTGCTCAATGCTGAATAGCCGAAAGGGGTTTACCGTGTGGGATAAGATGGGTAATTTAGTATCTCTTTTGTCCTATAGCGATTTTACGCCTGGCAGCATGGTGATGATACATTTTATGCAGGAACCTGGGGCATTGACCAGAGGCGTGGTTAGGACAGCGTTCAGTTATCCATTTCGCGCATTGCATGTCCCGCGACTGGTGTCTTACTGTATCCCGGAGATAACAGATAAGGCCGGTGAGTTCCTAAAAAGATTAGGGTTCAGGTTGGAAGGTGTGTTTAAACAAGCGGCTCGGTTGCCAGATGGTCCCAAGGACGTGATGATGTTCGGGATGCTTAGAGAGGAATGTCGCTGGATATGAAAAAGATTCTTTTCTGTTTCGTGCCATTATTTGTTGACTGGAACCACGGCATAGCTTTG
Source organism: uncultured beta proteobacterium (assembly GCA_903893565.1). Taxonomy (GTDB): domain Bacteria; phylum Pseudomonadota; class Gammaproteobacteria; order Burkholderiales; family SG8-41; genus UBA5216. The sequence continues at coordinate 1,193 of CAITMU010000147.1, forward strand.
TTGTCAGCTATACTGAAAGGCCATGATACAGAAACGGACTTAATTCTTCTGGATAATATGCCGGATTTTTTAGAAAAGGTTGATTCGGGGCATTACGATTATATTGGTTTCTCCTGTACCACAGTCCACGATTACACTCAGGCTTTACCTTATATAGCGGAAGCTGTGAATAAGGGACAAAAGGTTTTACTCGGTGGAGTCTATATTCAAAGGATGAAGCCAAAACTGAAAGGGGTTAAGGTCTGTACCGGCGATGGGGAATTACTTCCCATGTTTATCAATTATGGAACCGAGGATGTGCTTGACGGGTTTATCTGCGAAAACCTGGATAACTTGCCATTACCAGATTACGACCTATTTACCGGGATTCCCTACAACCGGGAGGTATCTTGGCTGGCCCCGGAGACAACTTACTTGCCATATTACAGCAGTCGGGGGTGTCCTTTCCGGTGCAAGTTCTGTGAAGTGCATTTTCAAAATCCCCCATATCAGCGGATACGGCGCAAGGTAGGTGAGGATTTATCTTTTCTACTTCAAAAATATGAGCCAGATGTTTTGGTCTTGGGGGATGCTCTCCCACCCTATTACGATGAGAAGTGGCGGGAATCGTGGGGGAATGTGCATCATCCTTTTGTAACCTATCTTCGGGCTGATGCGAAAGAAAGTGAATTAAGATGGCTCAAAGATCACGGCCTCGTGGGATGTTTCTTCGGGGTTGAGTCGGGGAATGAGGTTTACCGGAATCAAGTGTTAGGTAAGAGCCTACATGATAAGGATATTTTAAGGACCGTAGCGGTATTAAACGAAATGGGGGTGCCCTTCATGGCGGCTTATATGCGAGGGACTCCTGATGAAACTTGGGAACTCCAAGGCGAAACCGCCAAGTTTATGGAGGATTTAGGTGGAAATCCGATAGTTTATAACTACGAAAGTCTGGCGGTGGGGTAGATCACATGGCAGCTACAACGATTATAGCGGGAGTAGGGGCGGCAGGGGCTTTAGCTGGGGGTATTGGGTCGGCAGTCTCTTCCAAGAAGGGGTCGCAAGCTCAACAGCAGGGCGGTCAGATGGAGTCTGATGCCGCAAATCAGGCGGCTCTCCTCCAAGAACAAATTTACAAGGAGACTGTTGCCCGAGAGCAGCCTTGGGTTACAGCCGGTACAGGGGCGATTAACACCCTAAGCGGATTGCTGGTGCCGGATTCGTCCGGTAAATTCGCTACTGACCCAACTAATGCCTTGCGAGCCACCCCAGGCTATCAATGGGACGTGAGTCAGGGTGTCAATGCTATGGACCTCTCAGCCGCCAAGCAAGGTCTCTTATTGTCTGGGGCGCAGCAAAAGGGGTTACAGGCTTTTGGCACGGGGTTAGCTGACCAGACTTATCAAAATTACCTGACCAATCTATTCGGGGTTTCGGGCCAGGGGCAAGCCGCCGCATCGGGCACTAATGCAGCCGGAGCAAATTACGCTAATCAGGCAGGTGGAGATTACATGGCGGGGGCCAATGCTCTTGCGGCTGGGAATATAGGTGCCTATAATGCACAGCAGAGTGGGTATAATTCCCTTGCCAGTTCGATAGGTTCGGCTGGGGGGATTTTAAATAATAGTCAAAACCAAAATCCTTTAAGGTCATTGTTACAAGGGGGCGGCAATAATAGCATGGCGTGGGGTTCCAACACAGGACAAAATCCGTCTATAGACCTCTCTTCCAATTATATGGCTGCTTACGGGTCTAACTCAGGTTGGGGTGGAACAGGTACGGGAGCATTTAGCTTCTAACAATAAGGCACCAACTTCAAGAGGTTAATCCAATGACACCATTTTTCCCGGCATTACCGGAAGCAAAACCAGCGAACCCTACTGCATACGGTCTGGCCGGCTACGGTGCGGTTCAAGACATAGAAGGCCGTCAGACCACAAATGCCCTATCACAGATGCAGGTGGATAAAGCGCAGAGACAGCAAAACGCCTTAGATGTGTATGGCAAGACGGGCGGAAATATTGATGAGGTAATGAAGATAGACCCTGAAACCGGGATAGCTTTACAAGCGAAACAGGCTGCGGCGCAGCATGAACAAATGAAATCTCAGGCTGAGATGATGAAATCTGGTTTGGATATTTATAAGAACATAGTTATTACAAAACCGGAAGACCTGGATAAACTGGCGGATGGTTTAGAGTCTAAAGGATTTCCTAAAGGGTTTGTCAAGAGAGCTTCGGATTTTAAAACCCCCCAGGAGTTTCAGGCTTACAAACAGGAACTCGACAATAGAGCTGACAAGGGGTTAGGAGAATATCGAAAGCTAAAGGCGCAGATAGATTTACATAAGGCTGACGCATATATCAAAGGCATAGATGCCAGAACTGCCCAAGGACAGCAACGCGTGGATCAGGGCCAGGCGCACGTCGATATTTCGAGGGATAGGTTGGCATTTGATAAGACCAAGCCTGAGAGGGGCGGCAAGGATGATAAAGACCTGGACATTAAAGAGACAAGGGACATTCTAAAAATCGAGAATGATGCCCAAAAGCAGATTAATAGGATGTCTCCCAGTGACAAAATGGACCCAACCAAGACCCAGCCAGTCTTGGATAAGGCTAAGGCCGATATTGCAAAATTCAGAGATGCGTATGCAAAACGCCGGGGCGGGGCGGGGAAGGGCGGGGGTGCTGGTAAGTATCCAGATGTTGACCCTGATTCTGGATTTAAGAAAACCGGGGATATTGACCCTGAATCGGGGAAACCTATTTATGCGGCACCAGATGGTAGCCTGCA
>CAITMU010000148.1 GCA_903893565.1 uncultured beta proteobacterium
TCAATGCCAGTCTATGATTGAGCGCATGAAGTGCCACTAGTGCTCCCGAAGTTGAGGTTTGAGTAATCGTACTAACCTAAGAAAAACCATATTTTTTCGGCAGGACCCTACCAGAAGTAGCAGAAATACCCTTGCTGGTATCACAAACACTCGTAATAGTCCCATTGTTCGATTTAATACGATCTAAAAGGGCTGATTAATAAGTGTCAACTGGCCATAAATTCTCTTGCCATCTGGATTGAATCACGCAATTCTGATATTGAGGCACTTTCACAGCGACTAAAATACCAATGATGGCAACCACAATCGTCAAGTCAATCAACGTGAAGCCACGATAAAAAATTGGCGGTCTACTATGAATCGATTTGTAATAGAATTTGGTGAACGTTTAAACGTTGGCCAATAACCCGTGGTTAACTTACACAGAAATATTTACAGGGTCGGGTCATCAATCCCGCTTTCACTTTTAAAGATATCCATTCTCGTCGAACCCTGTTGTTTAGGGCAAGAAAGATTGTCATTTCAAATACTGAAGGACTTATCAGAAAGAATTAATAGGAACCCTTCACGTTTCATGAATGCTCCTAAAGTCGATTTGTCCTCAACTTATTACAGGCGTAACTCTACAATGAATTAAATACCTGTTTGAGATTTAGTACAACTAGTACCGGTTGTAGCTCCAGGCCAAGCCCACGAGGTCACTACACCTCCGGATGTTCTTGAAGTCGGTGTCAATGTGACGGTGCAGGTACCGACCGTTGAAGTACCAACGACCACAACCGCTCCGGATGTTGCCGTTTGAGTAATCGTACTAACCCAAGAACCATAAGCCGTCGGTAATACGCCACCTGCGGTAGCAGAAACACTCGCGCTCGTATCACAAACACTCGTTATAGTCCCATTATTCGATTGAATACACTCTATAACGGATGTTTTATAGGACTCCACTTGCGCTAAATTATCTTTCCATCTAGCTCGCATCACGTAATTTTGATATTGAGGCACTGCCACTGCAGCTAAAATACCAATGATGGCAACCACTATCATTAATTCAATTAACGTAAAACCACGAGAAAATCGTTTCAAAATTTGTCTACCAGGTTAAATTCGGTATCTTATATTTTTGGACTTTCAAAAACTGATTGTTTCTGACAGCTTTTAATCATTAAAAAATGGTCTCGTATCAATCCCATTTTCACTTGTGTAAAGATATCAATTCTCATCCAATCCTGTTGTTAAGGACAAGAAAAAATCGTCATTTCAAAGACTGCAGAACTTATCACAAAGAAATAAATTAGAACCCTTCACATTTCATGAAGGCTCCTAAAGACGATTTATCCTCACCTTATTACAGGCGTAACTCTACAATGAATTAAATACCTGTTTGAGATTTAGTACAATTTGTACCAGTTGTAGCTCCAGGCCAAGACCACGAGGTCACGGTGGTTCCCGTTGTTTTTGAAGTCGGTGTCAATGTAACGGTACAGGTGCCGACCGTTGAAGTACCAACAACCACAACCGCTCCGGATGTTGCCGTTTGAGTAATTGTACTAACCCAAGAACCATAAGTTGTCGGTAAGACGCCACCTGCAGTGGCAGAAACATTCGCGCTGGTATCACAAACACTCGTTATAGTCCCATTGTTCGACTGAATACACTCTATAACGGATGTTTTATAGGCCTCCACTTGCGCTAAATTATCTTTCCACCTAGCTCGCATCATGTAATCCTGATACTGAGGCACTGCTACGGCAGCCAAAATACCAACAATGGCAACCACAATCATTAATTCAATTAACGTGAAACCTTTTTGATACAACCTCATTGTTGATTACTCCTTTAAAAAAAGAAAAACTCAAAATTAATCGTACACTTACAAAATTTTATCGGATACTCATTAGTCAACTCTACATCTTTAATAAATCTACGCGCCTTTTACTGTTAACCCTAAAGCGTTAAAAAGCTCACTGTGATGCAAACACTCTGCGTATGTTTTGACCGATTATTATTAACTGCGTGTAAAGGTTAACATATGTTAACAATTGTCGCAAGAAATATTGCTTTCTTAATTCGTCCACTGAAGCTCAACTTAAATCACTCTTAACACTAAAATCAAAACCCATTCAAATGGCTTAGTATCTTAGACACTACGCATTTAAGTGTGATGTATTTTTTATAAAACGCTTAAGTCTGGCAAAAAGACTGGCTGAAAGCAGCCGCCTTATCAGGCTTAATCATTAAAAGAGCATTATTTGGAACAAACAGCATGCACCTGTAACATATCAGTAATCCCCATCAAAACTTTTTCAATACCATCTTGCTTTAAAGTTCTCATGCCCTCCTCCAAAGCCACATAGAGCATGTCGGTGACTCGAACATGCTCTTGAATGCATTGTTTGATCTTATCTGAGGCTACTAACAATTCGTGTAACCCCACTCTACCCTTATAGCCAGTGCCGCTACACTCATCGCACCCCTTAGCTTCAAATAAGCGCCATCTCCCGGATTCGTCGGCAAAACGCTGCTTCCAATCAGCCCACAATTTTTCTTCTGCTACTACTGGATCAGTCTTCCATGTTTGCGTAGAAATTAGCTCACTGACATATTCTTTAAACAACAGATTCACTTCTTCTGTAGGAGCAATATGTGAAATTTTACATTTATCACACAAACGACGCGCCAGGCGTTGCGCCAATACCCCTAGCAATGCATCAGCAAAATTAAATGGATCCATCCCCATGTCCAAAAGCCTTGAAATGGATTCAGGGGCGCTATTGGTATGTAAGGTTGCGAAGACTAAGTGTCCCGTTAAAGATGCCTCGATACCAACCGACACGGTTTCTTTGTCCCTCATTTCTCCGACCATGATAATGTCTGGATCCGCTCTTAAAAAGGCGCGCATCACTGTTGAAAACTCTAACCCTGCTTTACGGTTAACTTGTACTTGACGCATCCCTTTTTGCGTAATTTCAACGGGGTCTTCTGCAGTCCAAATTTTAGTATGCGGTTTATTTAAATACCCTAACACCGAATGAAGCGTGGTGGTTTTCCCAGAGCCGGTTGGACCACAGACAAAAAAAAGTCCATAAGGCTTTTCAATGACACTTTTACACGTTTTTAAATTGTAAGCAGACAATCCCAAACGATCAATCGGAATGGGCTCACCACTGGCTAAAATACGCATCACCACATCTTCGACCCCACCACTAGTAGGAATCGTAGCCACCCTTAATTCAATGTTCAAAGGAGCAAATTTTTTAAAATCAATCTTCCCGTCTTGTGGCTTGCGTCTCTCCGAAATATCTAAATCGCACATGATCTTTAATCGTGCAATTAGTGAATTTCTATATTTAGCTCGTAATTGAATATAAGGGTATAAAGCGCCATCTTTACGAAATCGCACTTCAGTTTTGTTTTTCCCAGGGTAGGGTTCGATGTGAATATCGGAGACGCCTTGCTCATACGCATCAATAATAATACGGTTAACCAATTTCACTATTTCATTGTCACTGGCAGAATTAACAATATTGTCGCCCTCGATTTCTTCTTCATCTGAATCATCAATAATTTCTAACAAATCGTCAATACTTTCTCCTGAAACAGACGCTTTTGCCCCCCCCTCAAAAAAAAGATCTAATATTGAATTAAATTCCAAAACCGTCGTCACACGATAATCAATTCTCTGCTTTGGATAGACTTTTTGCGCGAGCCGTGATGCACGGACTTTTTCCGGATCTAGGGTTGCAACCACAATAGAGTCCGAATTTTCTTCAATCGGGACAAACATATTTAATTCACAAAAGTCTCGCCCTATATGCTTGAATAAATGATCAACCCTTTTCATTTCTTTTTTAAAAGGTTGATAAGGTAATTGATAAAAAGCCACTAAAGAGGCGCCTAGGAGCTCTCGGCGGATGTTATAGTCTTCAGTCAATATGCTTTCAATATCTTTATTCTTACGCCGGGCCGAGAGTTGTGCATCTTCTAAATCCTCGGCAGACATGAAAGATTTAGTCACTAAAGACCTATATTTACTGTGCACTAGGATGCTATGACGCTGACGCTGTCGCAAAGCAATCGCAAGGGCCTCGCACAAAGGTAAAATCCCTTGAGCCATAAACCCTGGGAAGGGACGTCCGAGCGTATGATTAATCACCTGAATAACACCGATCAACTCTTTAGTCTTGGCTTCCACAATAGGGGCCACCAACAGTTGTCTCGTTTTATAACCAGTTCGTAAATCAACGTTATTCATAAAGACGATCGGAGGGCGATTTTGTCTTAATTCACTCCCATCGTAGGCATCTGCTATATTGACCACTTTACGGTGCACAGCCACGTAGCCTGTCACAGACTCCTCATTGATTGGGACTCTAATATCAGCAAATTGATCTAGCCCCATTTTAACTTTTGATACTAAATAAGTACTATCTTCATTACAAAGGTAAATTGTCAAACGATCGGACATAAATAATCCGCACAGATCTTTAGAAATATTCAATAAAATTTCATCAAGATTTTGAGTCGCATTGATTTTGTTCGTTATCGACTGCAATAATTGCTGAAACTCTAACTTTTGATTCATGCGATATTGCAGCAATGCTTTATCTTCGAGATCTAATCCCATCGTCTGATCCATGTCTTCAATTAAAAATCTACGACCCACTGTTGTTTCAGTATTTTTGGATTCCATCGCGCTGCCATATCAGCAACTTCTTGCATAATAGTGGTTACTTCAAACGGTTTCATATGGGTAATGTAGATTTGCGTAGGCCGTTTTAACTGTTGCAACTGTTCTACCAATAAACTGGCGCATAAGTGCTTGGCTGAAACGGCAATGGCGCGGTCCTCTTCGGAAAATGAAGTTTCTATAATTAAGTGCTGTAAATTTTCAATGTCATTGACCCTATCCCAAAATTCAATACACCCTGCACTGTCTCCCGTATGTACCAAGGATTGAAGCCCAGAATTCAAACAATAGCCCACTGCCGGCAAGACGTGGTTTGCAGGCAGTACCGTTATAGTGCCCTGATCCAATTGAATCACTTGATCGATCACTAGCGGTTTGTAATACATCCATGGATTGTCTTTGTTTGGTATCTGCGTAAAGTCGGGCCAAATATGATTATTAAATATATGTTCCTTTAAATCATCTAAAGTCGCTTGCAAAGCGTGAATCCCTATCGGCTTTTTTCTTAAGTGACCCACGGTATCTACTAGAAAAGCAATGCTTACAATATGATCCAAATGCGAATGCGTCAAAAAGATATGATCAATTTTCAATAATTCTTCAAGACTTAAATCCACTACCCCAGTGCCCGCATCGATTAAGATATTGTCGTTAACTAATGCAGCCGAGGTTCGAAATTCTCCACCAATACCACCACTACAACCGAGTACTTTAAAGCGCATTTTTATTCCCAAATTAAAAGTAGAAAAGCCTAAAACTGTCATTTACTCTCATAATTTCGCTTTCGGGCCACTTTCCTACTTTCGTCATTTTTTATGACTTGGATCGGAGGGCATCAGCCATTACTTTGAGGTCTCATTTTGTCTCATGCAACATCAGCGCATCTTAACAAAATTAATGGGTTTTCATCGTCCCATCGAGGCATGCCGTTCTAGATAACTTATGCTACTTTCTCTCTTTTTTCCCCTTTCCTATCCGTTCGCTACAAGAGCTTATTCGACTTGTTCCATTTTTTTACTGTTTCCACTTTTCTCATTGACGGTAAAAAACTTTGCTGATCGTCCTATTCCCCTTTAAGAGAATAATAACTTATCCTAACATTATTAACATTAATTAACAATTATCCCGCGGGGTGGAAAAAATCTAATGTAAGCCACGAGAGAGGCTCAAAGAGGTGGGGCAGGCGGGGATAGGACTGGAAGCGGGACAAAAAGGGGCACGACGATAGCATCATTGACACGGGCGAACCATTGGGCTGGCCAAAGCCTATTTCATCCGCTCCAGATTCATCCCCCTAAGGCAAAAAAGCCCACTTGAGGTGGTTTTTTTAAGATCTCGTCTCAAACGTCAAAAAAGATGCCGTTCGTGAGTCCTTGGGCAATAGCAAATTCACCACCCGAGAGCTTTTTGCCATCTTCGCCTCGAATACGCAATACTTCGATCGTGCCCCCTTGGGCTGTGACGCTAAAACTTTTATCATTGATAGAGGAAATTTCACCCACTTTACCGACGACATCCGCAAAGCGACGGAATAAGTTCTTTCGGACATCAAAAATCTGGACTTTCTTTCCATTTAACATCGCCCAGGCCCCAGGCGCCGGATTACAGCCTCGAATCACGTTATAAACCGCATCAATGTGGTTGGCCCAATGAATTTTTGACTCTGCCGCCCGACACCAGCCCTCGTAACTGGCTTTGCTGTCCTCTTGCACGGTTTCACTATGTCGGCCCTCAAAGACGCTGTCCGCTGCCTCGAGCATGGCCTGAACCCCTAAAGGAAACAAATGATTAAAATACACATCTCCTAAGGTGTCATCTGGACCGATAGCACATTGTTTTTGCAATATCACGGGACCTTCATCTAATCCTTCATTAGGACGAAAAATCGTCAGTCCGGTCTTGGTGTCACCGCGAATGATCGGCCAGTTGATCGACGAAGGACCTCGATATAAGGGCAGCAAAGAAGGGTGATATTGAATCGTTCCATGACGGGGCAGATGCACAAAACTGTCGGGGGCAAATTGCAATACATAAGCCATAACGCCCAAATCAACACTCAAGCTCTTCAAGGCGTCATGGGCATCGGCTTCACGCAATGACTTAAATTGAAAAACTTTCAAATTTTTAGCCTCAGCTGCCGCTCTTAAAGGATCCACTTTGGCCCCCGGCTTTTCTGGGGCACAAAACACCCCTGCAACCTCATCGCCTCGCGCCAAAAAGGCATCCAATACAGCCTTGCCAAAATCCTGTTGCCCAATGATCGCAATTTTCATCTACCGCTCCTTGATTTATTTTTTAGGTGGCAAACTCAACGCCCCCGCCTCTTTCACTTGGGCCATTTCAGCGGGCCCATAGCCTAAGACTTGCTGTAAAATTTCATCGTTATGCTCACCCAAGGTCGGCGAGCGTTTAATGATGGCAGGGGAGGCGGATAATTTAATCGGCATCCCGACATTCCACCATTTTCCCCTTTGCGGGTGATCTAGCTCCACATACATTTCACGGCCCCGGACATGCTCATCTTGCGCCAAATCCTGCGTCGACATAATCGGACCACAAGGCACGTTCAGGGGGTTTAATATCATCATAAATTCACGTTTCGTATGGTTAGCAGCAAAACGTGTAATCAAATCCCACATTTGCGATTGGTTTTTTCTACGATCGGCAATTGTGGCAAACCGCGGATCGCTCGCCAATTCAGGCAATCCAAGTGAAGGACCGATACTTTGGGCGAGGGCATTCCATACCGCCTCTTGCACCACAATATAAATAAAATCATTAGGCCCCCCTGGCTTACACTGAATGGCATTCCCCAGTTGTCCGCCACCCGAGTCATTGCCGGCCCGAGGGGTTTCTCCCATTCCCGCGTGGGTCGGAACGGAATACTCACTTAATCCACCGTGCTCTAATCGCTGATGATCACGCCACTTGACTCGACAAAGATTCATCACCCCATCCATCATAGCTACTTCCACATACTGACCCTGGCCCGTACGGTTAGCCTGATGCAAAGCCGCTAGCAACCCTATCGCCAGATGAAGCCCTGTCCCAGAATCACCAATCTGGGCACCCGTCACAAACGGTGGGCCCTCTGGCACCCCTGTGGTACTCATAGCCCCACCCATGGCTTGGGCTACATTTTCATAGGCCTTAAAATCTGAATAGGGTCCGCTCGAACCAAATCCTTTAATAGAGCCCATGACAATTTTAGGGTTAATCTCATGAATCTTATCCCAAGTAAACCCAAAGCGATCCAATACCCCGGGGCCAAAGTTTTCCATCAAAATATCACAGCGCTTAACCAGATCAATGAAAACTTTTTTCCCCGCTGGATTTTTCATATTCACCGTAATACTACGTTTATTGCAGTTAAGCATGGTGAAATACAAGCTATCGGCATTGGCAATATCTCGCAACTGACCTCGCGTCGCATCCCCTTGTGGCGGCTCAAACTTAATCACATCCGCTCCCATCCAAGCAAGCAATTGCGAACACGTGGGACCTGCCTGCACATGAGTCATATCAAGAATACGCACACCTTTTAGTGCTTCCATTACCTGTCCTTTATCAAAAAGCTCACACCTACCCAGGGGCTTCCAATTTGAAGTAACTTAACAGTGGCGTCAAGCGATGCCTTACTCAAGGGACTGCCTCTAAAAAACCACCCTTCAGAGGCCTCTGCCACGTAGCAAAGTCTCTCGAGCCTTACTCAACTAACCACCCATTTAATACCCATAATACCAATTGTTTATCGCCTTCTTCTCACGGATTTTAAAAAAGTCCCAAGACCTTGCCTTCATCGGTCAAATCTATTTTCTCAGCCGATGGCACCTTGGGCAATCCAGGCATCGTCATAATATCGCCGCAAATCATCACCACAAATTCCGCACCTGCTGCTAGTCGTACCTCCCGCACATTGACCCGGTGTCCTGAAGGCGCTCCACGTAAATTTGGATCTGTAGAAAAAGACGATTGGGTCTTAGCCACACAAACGGGGTAATGGCCATAGCCCCCCTCTTGCAGCTCTTTAATTCGCTGACTGACCTTCGCATCAGCCGTAATATCCGCAGCGCCATAAACTTTAGTCGCAATTTTTCTCATTTTCTCCCACAACGGATCGCTATCCTCATATACAAATGTTGGACTCGAAGGTTGCTGACACAAATCCACAACTATATGGGCCAAATCCGCAGCACCCGAGCCCCCTTCAGCCCAGTGGTTTGCCACCACCACTTTAATACCCAGCTTTTCAACACTGGCCGTGACCAGCTTCATCTCTGCCTCAGTATCAGCGCTAAATCGATTAATCGATACAACGCAAGGGATTCCATAAACGGTTTTTACGTTATGAATATGCCGCTCAAGATTGACCAAGCCTTTTTTTAATGCGTCTAGGTTCTCCACATTTAACTGGGTCTTATCAACCCCACCGTGATGTTTTAATGCTCTGATAGTGGCTACAATCACTGCCGCAGCGGGCTTCAACCCAGCTTTACGGCACTTGATATCTAAAAATTTTTCAGCCCCAAGGTCCGCACCAAAACCGGCCTCCGTCACCACATAATCGGCCAATTTCAAAGCAGTTTTTGTGGCTATCACCGTGTTGCAGCCATGGGCGATATTGGCAAAGGGTCCCCCGTGGATAAAGGCTGGATTATTTTCCAAAGTCTGCACCAAATTAGGTGCTAGCTGGTCCTTTAATAATACTGTCATGGCTCCATGTGCCTTCAAATCTCTGGCATGCAAGGGCTTACCTTCACGGGTATAACCAAAAACAATATTACCCAAACGCTGCTTAAGATCTTTTAACGAAGTGGCTAGACAAAAAATCGCCATCACCTCCGAGGCCACAACAATATCAAAACCGTCTTCACGGGCAAAACCATTGGCACTGCCGCCCAAAGAGATCACGATATTACGTAGCGCCCGATCATTCATGTCCATCACCCGTTTCCAGGTAATGCGCCGCGAATCAATGCCTAATGCGTTGCCGTGTGAAATATGGTTATCAATCATGGCAGAAAGCAAGTTATTAGCTAAGCCAATGGCGCTAAAGTCTCCCGTAAAGTGCAAATTGATGTCCTCCATCGGCACCACCTGAGCATAACCACCGCCAGCGGCCCCGCCCTTCATCCCAAAAACTGGCCCCAAGGAGGGTTCGCGTAAACAGATCACTGCTTTTTTGCCAATGTGATTTAACGCATCTCCCAAACCCACAGTGGTTGTGGTCTTTCCTTCGCCAGCCGGAGTGGGACTGATCGCGGTGACTAAAATAAGTTTCCCATCTTTTTTGTCTTTTAATGAATCGACGAACTCCAAAGAGACCTTCGTTTTATAATGTCCATAGGGCACTAAATGTTCATCAGGAATACCTAATTTTTCTGCGACGCGATTGACTCGTTGCATCTTTGCTGCTTGTGCAATTTCAATATCGGATAAGACCATTTTTTAATCTCCTCTTGGTTTACTCTTCTCGTTAGTTCATGCTTTCGGTCATTGCCGATATTATTTGACCCCCGCCGTAACTACTGATAACGCTTAACTGCCCGCCGAGTGTCAATTTCACTGCGCAGTATTTGAATTCTGGTATTTTTCCATAAGGATCCAGTGCGGCGTTCGTCAGTAAATTAGCGGCCGCCTCGTAAAAACAAAACGGGATGAATACCGTTCCTCTCGGGGTACCATCATCGGCACGGGCATAAAGGCTCACACGGCCACGACGCGAGACCACACTCACGACTTGCCCCGGTTGACCACCCATCGCATCTAAATCCAACGGATGAACCAATACAGTGGGTTCGGGTTCAATCGCATCTAGCACGGCGGCACGCCGTGTCATCGATCCTGTATGCCAGTGTTCCAACTGCCGGCCAGTAATCAGTACGAAAGGGAACTCCTTGTCTGGGCGCTCATTGGCGGGAATTACATCGGCTGGCACAAAACGAGCACGTCCCGTAGGAGTCGGGAAACGTTCAACAAAAATAGTGGGGTCCCCGGGATCCCCCTCATGTAGGCAAGGATACGTGACGCTACTTTCACGACCTAAGCGCTCATAGGTGATACCTGCGATACTATCCATGACCTGGCGCATTTCATTAAAAACATCCTCTGGCCCCTGGTATTTCCAATCCAATCCCATGCGATTGGCCAGTTCCTGGATAATCCACAGATCTGGCTTAGCCTGCCCCGGGGCATCCAGCGCTCTACGACCCAGTTGAACCATTCGATCGGTATTGGTCACCGTACCCTCTTTTTCAGGCCAAGCGGTGGCAGGTAAAATCACATCGGCGTAATAGCAAGTCTCTGTCAAAAATATGTCTTGGACCACTAGCATCTCAAGCTTTGCCAACGCTTCGCGCGCATGGTGCGCGTCCGGATCCGACATAGCTGGGTTTTCTCCCATGATATACATTCCTCGAATCTCATCTTTGAGAATAGCGCCCATCACTTCCACAACGGTGAGACCTGGGGTCGGATCCAATACGGTTGCCCAAGCCGCCTCAAAGCGTGCCTGCACGGCAGGATTATCTACCCGCTGATAATCGGGGAAAAACATCGGGATTAAACCTGAATCCGAAGCCCCTTGAACGTTATTTTGCCCGCGTAACGGATGTAATCCCGAACCCGGCTTACCAATCTGGCCGGTCATCAAAGCCAATGCAATGAGGCACCGCGCGTTATCCGTACCATGCACGTGCTGCGAAATTCCCATACCCCACAAAATCATCGAGCCCTTGGAACTTGCATATAAACGAGCCACCGCTTTAATCGTTTCAGCAGCAATACCACAAAGGGGAGCCATCGCCTCTGGGCTATAACCTATGACATTTTTTTTGATCGATTCATAGCCCATCGTACGCTCATCGATGAACCGTTGGTCCACCAATCCCTCCGATACGATGGTGTGCATCATCGCATTTAATAAAGCCACATCGGTATCGGGTTTAAACTGCAAAAAATGCGTGGCATGTCGAGAAAATTCTGAGCGGCGCGGATCAGCGTAAATTAATTTAGCCCCTTTTTTAACTGCATTTTTTATCCAAGTCGCAGCCACCGGGTGATTTGAAATAGGGTTAGCCCCAATCACAAAGATAACCTCTGCCAAAGCCACGTCACTAACTTGATTGGAGACGGCCCCGGAAGAAACCCCCTCCATCAGTGCCGCCACCGATGAGGCGTGACACAAACGGGTACAATGATCCACATTGTTACTTCCAAAACCGGTACGGATTAGTTTTTGGAATAAATAGGCCTCTTCGTTAGTGCCTTTCGCACAACCAAAGCCAGCTAGTGCTTTCTTACCCTGAGCATCACGAATATGCTTCCAACGCTTTGCCGCTAAATCCAACGCCTCTTGCCAAGTCGCTTCACGAAAGTATTCCAGCGGATTGGCCGGATCCATAGTGAAATCAGCCTTCTTAGGAACCCCTGCCTTTCGAATCAAGGGCCGAGTCAGTCTATGCGGGTGATTGACGTAATCAAAACCATAACGCCCCTTCACGCACAGCCGATTATGATTGGAAGGTCCATCTCGCCCGTCTACGGTCACAATTTTGTTGTTCTTAACATTGTAGGTGAGCTGGCAACCCACACCACAAAATGGACATACCGAATCGACTTTCTTTTCTGCTACATTAAGCCCCGCATCACGAGCGGGCATCAGCGCTCCGGTCGGGCAGGCTTGAACGCACTCACCACAAGCCACACAACTCGAAGCGCCCATACCATCATCTACATCAAACACAATCTTGGCATGCTCACCACGAAACGCATAACCAATGACATCATTGACCTGCTCTTCACGGCAGGCGCGAAGACAACGCGTGCACTGAATGCAAGAATCTAAGTTCACCGCAATGGCGTGATGAGTTAAATCTGCCGGTGGTTGATGGCGAGGGGCAAAACGTGGTTTTTTAACCTCTCGTTTTTTTGCCCACTGATCGAGTTCGGAATTTAAGGTATGACGCTTTTCTGGCATGTCGGAGAGTAATAACTCCAGCACCATCTTTTGTGAATGCAGGGCTCGATCACTGTCAGTATAAACCTGCATGCCGGCTGAAGGCATACGGCAACATGAGGCAGCCAGCACCCGCTCCCCCTTAATTTCTACCATACACGCACGGCAGTTACCCACCGCCCGCAACCCCTCCTTATAACAAAGATGAGGGATCTCGTGGCCGTAACGTTGGGCCGTTTGAAAAATGGTCTCGCCAGCCTTTGCGCTAACCGTCTGGCCATTTATATCAAAACAAAGAGATTTTCCTTCCGCTTCAATGGGTGTCAAAGGTTTGTTCATTGAATCTCCTTGGAGAAATGCTTCAACACACTGCGAATAGGATTGGGCGCCGCCTGTCCTAACCCACAAATCGAGGCATCTGACATTACCTCCGATAAGGCTTCTAATAGGTCTTTATCCCATTGAGGGGCCTGCATTAACTGCGCTGCTTTTGCCGTGCCGACTCGACAGGGGGTGCATTGGCCGCACGATTCGTGAACAAAAAACTTCATGACGTTACTGGCGGCTGCTCGGGCTTGATCCTGATCGGACAAAATAATCACTGCAGCAGAACCGATAAAGCATCCGTACGGCTGTAGGGTATCAAAATCCAATGGGATGTCACCCAAGGAGGCGGGCAATATCCCCCCTGAGGCGCCTCCAGGCAGATACGCATAAAAGGTATGACCTTCAAGGAGTCCATCACAATATTGATCAATTAGTTCTTTCACCGTAATACCGGCTGGGGCTAAATGGACCCCTGGTTTTTTCACTCTTCCCGATATCGAGAAGGAACGCAACCCCTGACGACCATTGACACCTTGCGAAGCAAACCAATGGGCACCCTTTTCAATGATAGCCCTGACCCAATACAGGGTCTCCATATTATGTTCTAGCGTAGGACGCCCGAATAGGCCGACCTGCGCTACGTAGGGCGGGCGTAAACGGGGCATCCCTCGCTTACCCTCAATCGACTCGATCATGGCCGATTCTTCCCCACAAATATAGGCCCCAGCGCCCCGACGCAAATGAATTTTTGGTAACTGAAAAGGCGGATTACGCTGTAACGCAGCGAGTTCTTTTTGGAGAATGGTTCGCACTCCCGCATACTCATCGCGAAGATAAAGGTAAACCTCTTCAATTCCTACCGCCCAAGACGCAATCAACATCCCTTCCAGAAAACGGTGGGGATCTCGTTCCAGATAAAAGCGGTCCTTAAAAGTGCCCGGCTCCCCTTCATCTATATTAACGGCCATTAATCGGGGCCCTTTTTCCGCCCGAACGATGCGCCATTTTTTACCGGCAGGAAACCCTGCCCCTCCCAAGCCCCTGAGACCTGAGTGTTCCATTTGCTCGATAATCGAGATGGCTTCACGTTGACCCTCATAGCATTGCTGGGCTAACTGATAGCCCCCTTGGCTACAATATTGGGAATAATCTAAATAAGGAGGCGTTTCACACTGAATACGCTTTTCTTGAACACAGCCACTCACCTTGGCCACGGTAGCATGCCCCACCGCATTTTGCCCTACCACGGCCACCGGTGCCACCTCACAGCGGCCAACACAGGCCACGGGCTGAATACGCACCGAATCGCCCAAAGTACGCTTTAATTCATCGATCAGTGACTGGGCGCCACTTAATTCGCAAGTTAATGAATCACAAACTCTCACGGTCAAAGCCGGGGGCGGGATTTCACCTTCTTTTACAATATCAAAATGATGGTAAAAACTCGCCACTTCATACACCTCGGTCATCGCCATTTTCATCTCCCGTGCCAATGCCACGAGGTGTGCGGCCGATAGATGTCCGAAGTGATCCTGAATCTTATGCAAGTGCTCAATCAACAAATCTGCCCGGCGTGGCTCCTCAGCCAAAAGGGCTTGGATTTGTTCAAGTGCACTGGATTGAACGACACGGCCTTTCGGCTGACGTCTACCAGTGCTTACTGGGTGATCTTTTTTTTTCATTTGGCCCCTCCTTGCCATTCATCCACGAGCTTCCAGCGCTCCGTTACAAAACGCCATCAAGCCCATAGGACTTGATGTTTAACCGTCTTGCCAGGGAGGGGTATCGCTGCAGCTTTCGTCAGTCGTTTTTTACGATTACCTATTTTAAAACGGATTTTAACAATTTACCCATTTCAGACGGGTTACTCGTGACCCTGATTCCACACTCTTCCATCACTCTTAATTTTTCACTGGCCGTTCCTTTCCCACCAGAAATAATGGCCCCTGCATGGCCCATTCTTTTACCCGGTGGGGCAGTCAGTCCCGCAATAAAACCAACTACGGGTTTTTTCATATATTTCTGCACCCATCGAGCGCACTCTTCTTCATCCGATCCACCAATCTCACCGACCATCACCACTGCCTCGGTGAAGGGGTCATCATTGAACATTTTCATCACATCAATATGCTTCATTCCATTAACGGGGTCGCCGCCAATACCCACACAGGAAGATTGACCCAAACCGACTTCCATCAATTGACCGACAGCCTCATAGGTCAACGTGCCAGAACGGGATAACACCCCAATAGGACCTTTTTTGTGAATATGCCCGGGCATAATGCCAATCTTTACCTCGTCGGGCGTAATCACACCAGGGCAGTTCGGACCGATCAACAAAGTGCGTCGACCCTGCATTTTATATTTGGTTCTAATCATATCGCGCACGGGAATACCATCTGTGATGCAAATCACCAAATCCATATCAGCGTCCACAGCCTCATCAATGGCTGCAGCGGCAAAAGGGGGCGGCACATAGATCACAGAAACATTAGCCCCCGTTGAGGCCTTCGCCTCTTTGACGGTATTAAAAATAGGAATGCCCTCATAGCTCTGTCCCCCTTTATTCGGAGTCACCCCCGCCACATAACAGTGAGAGCCATTAGCATATTCTTTTCCCGCTTTGGTATGAAATTGGCCTGTCTTACCGGTAATGCCTTGGGTTAAAACGCGCGTGTTTTTATCAATCAAAATAGACATGTTTTAAGCTCCTGCTGCGAGTACGGCCTGGACGGCTTTTTGCGCCGCGTCTGCCATGTTGTTACCCGAAAGAATAGGCAAACCGGATTCAGCCAGTATTTTTTTACCTAAATCTACATTTGTTCCCTCAAGACGCACCACCAATGGCACTTTCAAGCTCACTTGACGAGCTGCCTCAACGACCCCTTGTGCGATCACATCACACTTCATGATGCCCCCGAAAATATTGACCAAAATGGCTTTGAGATGAGGGTTTTTCAGCATGATTTTAAACGCCTCAGTGACTTTTTCAGTCGTCGCTCCACCGCCAACATCTAAAAAGTTGGCAGGCGATCCACCGTAGAGCTTGCAAATATCCATCGTTGCCATCGCCAAACCTGCTCCATTGACTAAACATCCAATATTACCGTCCAGCTGGATGTAGCTTAAACCGAACTTAGAGGCCTCCACTTCAGCTGGGTCCTCCTCATCCAAATCCCGCATCGCGACAATTTCAGGGTGTCGGAATAAAGCATTTTCATCAAAGTTAAATTTTGCATCGAGTGCAATAATGTCGCCACTGCCTGTGAGCACCAAAGGATTAATTTCCGCCAGTGACGAATCGGTTTCGTCAAATGCACGGTACAAGGATTGAAACAACGTGCTGGCCTTATCGACTGAGGCTTCTGGCACGCCGATTTTGCGTGCAACGCTCTGCGCTTGATCGAGTGTCAGCCCTTGCATAGGATCAACGGTGACACGATGAATTTTTTCAGGACTGTGCTCAGCGACTTCTTCAATATCCATACCCCCTTCACTGGAGGCCATCAGCACCACACGTTGTGAGCTTCGATCCACCACCAAAGCGGCGTAATACTCTTTTTTAATATCAGCACCCTGTTCGATCAACAAGCGACGCACTTTTTGTCCTTCAGGCCCTGTTTGTGGCGTGACCAGTTGCATGCCCAAGATCGAAGTAGAAAAAGCCCTCAACTGCTCTGCACTTTTAGCCACCTTAACCCCACCGCCTTTACCACGACCCCCCGCATGAATTTGCGCCTTCACCACCCACACTTGGCCACCGAGGGTTTGACCCGCAGCCACAGCCTCATCAACGGAAAAGCAGGGCACACTGTTTAATACAGAAACGCCGTATTTCTTAAGTATTTGCTTTGCCTGGTATTCATGTATTTTCATAATCAATCCATTTTGCGAGCCTACGAAAAGAAGAGCCCACAATCTTAAATAAAAAAATGAGGCTTATTCGAAAAAACAAACCTCAACACGGAGAATAAAACATCGAGAAACACTAAAGTGAACCTCTACCCCGAATGGAATTTCATACTGCCTCTGTCCAATCCTAGGAGTATATCAAGTTCACATGATAGCCGCGCTACCCTTAACCGGCTTTTTTAGTGAACATTTTATAAAAAATGAACAAAAATATATTGACTCTCTGAGGTCATCGCCTGGACGAATACGCCGTGAGCCTTCTTTTAATCTATCACTAAGCTTGCGAAATCGATAAAAACTTGCTTTGCTTCGAAGCTGAATTGCAAAATCGGCCCATTCAAATCATTGAATGGCGATCACCGGATTCTGCTTCTAGCGCGAAATGCAAGGCTGACAGAGGATGAGAAGGCAAAGCACAAAAAAAAGCGCGATCCCGCAGGATCGCGCTAAAGATCCACCAAAGGAGGAGTTTTTGGAGGACAGTGCCGAACATTGCGTAAGGCACAGTTCCATTATGATCTCTCATCAATTTTAATTCAACATTTTTTGTTGCATTGCACGATATATTTTTTTAACATTCGGGTTAGTTTTTTTAATGAATTTCAAATGTATTTCATTCGCTACACGTCTTTCAAATTCATATTCATCTCCGAATGACTGGCTCACTAAAGATACGGAAATCAGTGTTTTGAGTTCAAAAAGAAGACAGAATTATCACTTTTCCGACTAACTTCGGGTTGAAAGCGACTGTAGACTACTTTTCAACAGAACCAAAAAAATACGCGATCCCGCAGGATCGCGCTAAATGTCCACCAAAGGAGGAGTTTTTGGAGGACTGTGCCGAACATTGCGTAAGGCACAGGTGAATTATGCTGACATAATTAGAAGGAATCAAGTTATTTATGTTGCATTGCAATGTATATTTTCTTATGCCTCAGTTTAGTTATTTTGAGTAAATCTTTAACCATATGATTTTAAAGAACTTTATCGAATTCAATCTCAATCACTGATCTTTTTAGCCTATGCGTTCATTACGCTCAAAAGACTGCAATCCCTCTATTTCGTCAAGATAATCATCAAAAAATAGGGAATGGCTCTTTTGCCGATCGAATTTTTCTCATGCATGAAAAAACCTTAACCAACCTCACGCCTGGGAATTTATTTTCTTTGCCTAGCACCCCGACCTAAAGAATAAAACCCTTCTCTGCAATTAACCGCATGCTCACGAAAAAAATACAACCGCTTAACTTTATCAATCTGTCTATTGTGTCAAAGCTCCCCAATTGACTAGAATCGCAAACTCAATCAAGAACCCCTTTTAAGGATAGCCATGGCTCAACTCATACTCACCGGCGACATTAACTTAATGAATGTCACTGACCCTAGCGTGCCATTTCGCAAAACCATCGATGAATTTAAAAAAGCGGAAGTCCGATTTAGCAATATGGAATGCTGTCTTTACACCCCGCCTGGGGGTCACGCGTGGGATAACGAAGGTTTTTTTGCTGATCCACAAATCGCCGGTGAAGCACTTCGCTATGCCGGCATTGATGCCGTGGGTATCGCCAACAATGTAAATTATGGCGAAGCGGCCATTAACGCCTCAGTCGCTCGATTGGATCAAATTGGCGTAAAACACACTGGCGCAGGAGCCAACCGACAAGCAGCTTATGCACCGGTCATTATTGAAAAAAATAATGTTCGCTATGGATTCTTACAGCGCACCTCTGTCTACTGGCCCACCAACCACGAAGCGACCGCCCGTACCGCAGGCGTTGCCACGATTAAAGGCCACACCGCTTATCAACTGCCCTTACACAAAACCCGTCCCGATATCCCCCCCGCCAATCGTCCTGGCATCCCCCCCGAGATCCTCACGTGGCCCGATGCCAAGCATTTACAACTATTCAAAGATGACTTAGCCGCTTTACGTAGCCAAGTGGATATTTTGGTCGCTTCGTGCCATTGGGGCTTACATCAAGAGGTATTGGATTACATGCCCTTAATTGCGCATGCCGCGATTGATGCTGGCGCTGATATCGTCATGGGTCACGGCCCTCATTACTCTTTGCCGACCGAACTTTACAAAGGCAAACCCATTTTCTACGGCCTCGGTAGTTTTTCCTTTCACACCGGCCATGGCGGACGTCAGCACGGGAACTGGATGGGCATGACCGCCCTCATAGAGATTAAAAATAAAGCCGTCTCGGGTACCCGTATAAAATTAGTTCGTCATAATGATGCCAACGAAACCTATTTTTGTGACCCCGCCCAAGAATCTGCCGAATTAGAAGCATTGAATCAACGAGCTGAAAAATTAGGAACCCGACTCATTGCCAATGGGATGGAACTAGAAATCACCCCACTGTAAATTCCGTTTATACTGCCCAGTCCTACACACCTTTTACACTCAAATCTCATTACCCCTTTATCGAGGAGCCCTGCCCATGGATCAAACCCTTCAACCTACAGGCTTACCGCTACCGAACTCCATCGGCGGACTCATCAAGACCTTATTACCCCAAGGCTTTGCCAAGTTAGTCTTGCCTGTGGCGGCCTCCACCATCACAACCGATACGCAAGGGCTGGTCGCAGGCGAAGTGTTACTCGAGACCATGACCGGTGGCGTGCCAGCCTACCGAGCACATCCTGAAAAAAATGGAAAATTTCCTGTCGTTTTAGTGATTCAAGAAATATTTGGTATCCATGAACACATCAAGGACGTCTGCCGCCGGCTAGCCAAACAAGGTTACTTCGCCATCGCCGTAGACCACTACTATCGCCAAGGCGACGTCACACAAATGACCGACAATCAGGAAATTTTTTCCAAAGTCGTTAACCATGTACCCGACAGCCAAGTCATGTCGGATCTGGATTGTGCCGTAGTATTTGCCGCAGCCAGTGGACATGCTGATACACAAAAAATTGCTGTCACCGGCTTTTGCTGGGGTGGGCGTATTACTTGGACCTACTGTGTTCATAACCCCAAAGTCAAAGCCGGGGTTGCTTGGTACGGTCGACTCGTCGCAGCCAGCAAAGCCCCTTTGCAACCCGCTTACCCCGTAGAATTAGCCGGCAATTTACGCGTCCCCGTTCTTGGCCTCTATGGCGCAGAGGATGCAGGCATTCCGGTGGCTCACGTTGAGCAAATGCGCGAAGCGCTCAAGACCGCAGGCAATTCAGTCAGTCAAATAGTACTTTATGATGGTGCACCCCACGCCTTTTATGCTGACTACCGTCCAAGCTATCGCCAGGCAGCCGCTGATGACGGATTTTCCCGCATGCTTGCTTGGTTTAAACTCTACGGCGCAGCCTAAGATCTCAACCGCTACACAATGGAATGAAGAACTACCCAACCAAGGGTTAATGTGAAGTCGGCATTAACCCTTGATGTTGATGGGATCAGCAAAAAAATACAGCTCATTAAAAATGAAGCCCACCTGAATTCATACCTTAATGCGTATTAATCCCCACGAGCGCCCAGCCCCAGCAACTCTCCGATTTTTTCCGAAGATTTCAGCCCTGTGCCGGTTAACGCCAACACCGTCGTCTGATCCCCAGCAATCACTCCTGCCTTAATCAACTGACTTAATCCTGCAGCAGCCGCAGCCGCCGTCGGTTCTACGTAAAACCCCTGGCGAGCCAATGTCCCCAGCGCCGTCACAATCTCCTGCTCCGATACGGCGACTATCTCACCGCCTGATTGCCTGATTGCCTGCAACACTTCAATCACTCGTGTGGGTTTGGAAGAGGCAATCCCCTCCGCGATGGTCGGCATGATCGTCGTTGGCAACAAGTGCTCAACCCCGGCTTGCCAACAGTTAAAGTAAGGGGCGCAATGAGAGGCTTGCACACCAAACAAACGCGGCATTTTCTTAATCTCTCCATTACGAAACAATTCCGAAAATCCACGCTCACAACCCAGCACATTACTCCCATAACCCAAGGGTACTACCACGTTATCCGGCGCCTGGAACCCCAGTTGCTCCCAAAGTTCGTAGGCCAAGGTTTTAGTGCCTTCGACAAAAAATGGTTGCCAATTATGGCTCGCATAAAAAATTTCTTGGCTCATCTGCATCGCCGCGTCGGCAACCGCCTGACGGGTGCCGCGAATCGTTCGTACATCAGCCCCCCCCGCAGCTATCTGCGCTATTTTTGGATACGAAGCGGTCTCAGGAACCAGAATTCGACAATGCATACCGGCTGCAGCAGCATAAGCGGATAGTGAAGCGCCCGCGTTGCCCGAAGAATCCTCGAGCACTGACTGAATACCCCGCTGCTTCAAATAACTCACCATCACCGTCATCCCGCGGTCTTTAAAGGAGCCTGTAGGCATCATGTATTCGAGCTTAAAACGAACTGACAAACCGTTCCAAACTCCCATCACCATGGGTGTCCAACCCTCTCCCATACTCACCGCCTGACTGGCATCAACCGCGATTGCGTGAGCATAGCGCCACACGGAAAAGCAATTTGAATTAATTTGAGCTCGCCTCAAACCTGAAGACAACCCTAGGTTCAAATAGCCGCCCGTCTCAGAACACCATCGCGGCACATCAATACCATACTGTGCATGAGAAACAGGGTCAATATAGTTCATACCACTTCCCTAAAAATGTGAATACCCTTAAGCGCGAAAATTATCCAGAAAAATCAGGCCGTGGCAAAAAAACGTCGAGTTAAATCCAGCACTCGATCTACGTCCTCACGATTGTTATAGGCATGTAAAGAAAATCGCAACATCCCGCGTCGGATCGATAATTTCACATCATTCTGACCCAGATATTCATACAGCCGGTTAAAGCGATCCTCGTCAGTACCGTAGTGATTCGCACTCGGGTTGCCGATAGTGACAATACCCGCCAAATGTGGACCTGGCTCACCTCCGGCGACTGGGATGCCCATCGCTAAAAAGCCTTCCACTAAAGCCCGTGTGAGCGATAGAACTTGAGCTTCAATGTGTTGCGTACCCAATTCCATCAACTGAATCATCGAAGCGTTCACAGCAGCGGTAGCGGCAAAATTAAAATTCCCCAAATCAAAACGTCGTGCTCCAGGAGCATAAGAAAAAGCATAATCTCCCATGGCCGCCTCATGCGCCTTACCCAGATCCACTCCAAATCGCGCGAGATAGGCTGGGTGAAGTTGCTCTGCCCAGGTTTTTTTTACATATAAAAATCCCATACCATACAAAGCCAATAATCCTTTTTGAGTCGATACAGACAAAGCATCGACTCCCAACGCTTCCACATCCGTATGCAAAATACCCGCCGACTGGGCCGCATCGACCAGCAAAGGCACGCCACGAGCCCGACAAACCTCACCCAAGGCTTTTACCGGTGTGCGGTAGCCAGGTGCAAACGTGACGGTGGAAACGGTCACGCAGCGTGTGCGTTCATCGATTCGTGCCGCCAATTGGTCAATGGGGATATGGTAATCCTGGGGTTTTACAAAGCGCACTTCTACACCCAGTTTTTGCAAATTCAACCAAGGATAGACGTTGTTCGGATGCTCGAGCTCAGCACACAAAATAACATTGTCACCGGCACGCCAATCAATACCGGTAGCTACCATATTGAGGCCTTCTGAAATATTCTTAGTAAAACTAACCTCCTCGGGCTGAGCATTAATCAATTGCGCAAAACGAGCGCGCGTGGTTTCAATCAATGCAAAAAATGAGTCCTTATCTCCACCGTTAAACATCCGCTCATCCAGATGCCGATCGAGCGCCTGCCGGGTATGTGTCGATAACACACCACGCCCAGCAACATCCATATAAACCCAACGCTTTAGTGCCGGAAAGCTATCCCGAAAAGCCCTCATGGCAGTCGCATCGATACTCGCATTAAGACTCATATCGATCCCCTTCTAAATACACCTTAGTGGCATATTCAGGCGTAATCCTATTTTGTAAAACATCCGACTGAACTGCAGCTATGGTTCGTTTTTTAGGGTCCCCGTAGCCTGCGCCGGCAGGCGTACAGATCCTTAAAACACTGTTTCTGGGTAAGGCAATATCGGCGGCCGCTGAAGGCAGCACTTGGGCATGTGCTGTATCGGGATTCAAAATAAAAGCCCCACAGGCACCTGCACCCCCTCCCAACATTCCCGGCGAAGCCACGTTTTGTCGCTCAGAAGAAAGACTCACGACAATATCATCAGCCAACACCCGATAATCACGAACAACCCCAGCCCCACCGCGGAACTGACCCGGTCCAGAAGACTCATCCCACAAAGCGTAACGCTCAATGCGAAAAGGATAAGCGTGCTCCAACGCTTCGGCTGGCAGATTCGACGATCCCGATGCATGCACCCGAACCCCATCCACCCCATCCCGATTGGCCCTGGCCCCCATCCCACCGGCAACGGTTTCATAATCTACAAAATAAACGCCATTACGCGGATCCGTACCAGACAAGACAAACAAATGATGCGGACCACTGCCCGCCAGCGCTTGCTTGGGCATCGCTTTTGATAAGGCATGCGCAATCACATCGCCCAAGACACTGGCAGAAATAGAACGACAACCAATAGCTGCCGGGGGCACGGGCCCCACGACGCTACCGGCGGGGGCATGAATAATCATCGTTCGGTAATACCCTGCGTTAGCCGGCACCTCCGGATCTAGCATCGCCTTAGCCACGGTATAGGCCGTGGCCAACAGCGCACGATAGGGGATATTGCGAGCGCTCTCTAATTGTTTGCCAGAACCAGTAAAATCAAAATGAAGCCGCCCCTTTCCCACCGTTAATACGAGTTTAATCGGACACAACTCGCCAGCCGCATTCCCATCTAGAAAATCTTCTGACTCATATCGCCCCTTAGGCAAACGGTTAATCGCTGCACGAAACCGCCTTTCGGTAAAGTCCAGATACCCCGCAATCGCCTCTTGAGTCGATTTAACTCCATAGCGTTCAAATAATTGCACCACACTGCGAGTACCCACCGTATTGGCGGCGAATTGGGCATTTAAATCCCCTACCCTCTCATCAGGAGTGCGGGAATTCAGTAAAATGATCTCAAACACATCCCGATTCAACTTTCCTTCATTCAGAATGCGCACGGGCGGTATACGAAGTCCTTCCTGATAAATCGATTTACACACCGCCGCCTCTGAGCCTGGTACCATCCCTCCCACATCAGCATGATGCGCAATATTGGCCACAAAGGCCACCAACTGCCCTCTTACAAAAACTGGCGCAATCACATTAATATCCGGCAAATGCGTACCGCCCCCGTTATAAGGATCGTTGGCGATAAACATATCCCCCGGTCGCAATTGACTTAAACCAAAACGCTTTAATATTTCACTGACAGCCCCTACCATGGAACCCAAATGAATGGGCACCCGTTGCGCTAATGCAATCACCTCTCCCGCCTCATCAAAAATAGCCGTTGAACAATCGGCACGCTCCTTAATGTTGGGAGAAAAAGCGGTACGCATCAACGTCGCCGCCATCTCTTCTGCAGTAGCAAGCAAAAACCTAGCGATCACCTCCGATTTGATGGGATCTATCGCTTTTTTCATGAAGTACTCCTTGAATTTTTTTCTACGTCCAACATCAAATGCAAATATCCCAATCGATCATTTTGCACTTGGCAATGCGGGGGTACCACAGTAGTGGCATCCATCTGCTCAACAATGGCAGGCCCCTTAAATCGTTGGCCTAGCCGCAATTGATCTCTTTGGTAGACGGGTGTTTTAACAAAGCCCGTATCGGCAAACCATACTAAGCGTTGCTCCAATTTCTTTCGCTTCGCACCAACCGGTAGCACCGGTTTTGCGGCTGCAGGGGACTTTTTAAGCGCTGTCACCACGAGACGTAAATTCACAATTTCCACCGGTTGCAGGGGCAGATCGTAGCCATAAAACGCTTTATGGCGCCGATGAAACGTTGAGACTAGTTTTTTTAAACTGGCCACCGTCAAACTATCCTTCGTCAAGGGTTGAATTAACTCAAAGTTTTGCCCGAAATAACGTAGATCTACAAACCATTCAAAACGGGTTTTTGTTCCAGCCGGTAGTTTTTCTTCTCGTAACCACTGCCTGCCATTTATTTTAAGCTGCACCAAGCCTGCATTAAACTTTCTTAAGTGCGTTGACTCAGCCCGAAGCAATCGGGTTAAACTAAAATCACCACGAACATCGGCATGCAGCAGACCAATGGCAGAAAGTAAACCCGGGCGCGGGGGAACAAGCACGTGACGCATACCCATGGAACGGGCCACTTCCGCTGCATGCAAAGGACCCGCGCCACCAAAGGCCACTAAAGCAAAATCCCTCGGGTCTTCTCCTCTTTCGACTGAAATGACCCGTAATGCCCCCATCATGTTCACATTAATAATCTCAATGACACCGGCGGCCGCTTTAATCGCACTGACACCGAGTGATTTGGCGAGTCGATCAATCACCTGTTTTGCCTTTTGGGGATACATCGGCATACGCCCCCCTAGCAAGGCCACTGGACTTAAACGGCCCAGCACGACATTCGCATCGGTCACGGTCGCCTGCTCTCCACCACGTCCATAAGCGGCAGGGCCTGGGTAGGCGCCGGCACTTTGTGGGCCCACTTTTAATAGCCCCCCTGCATCAATCCAGGCAATCGAGCCCCCACCGGCACCAATGGTATGGATATCAAGGCTTCGGGTACGGACTGGGAATCCGCCCATTTGGCGCTCACTTTTTTGCGCAGGCACTCCCTCATGAATCAAACAAACATCCGTACTCGTGCCCCCCATATCAAACGTAATGAGATCTGGCATTTTTAACTGTTGGCCCAATCCCACGGTACCGATGACCCCTCCCGCAGGCCCCGAAAAAAATGTATTAACGGGCCGTTGACGCACCGCCAAGGTCGACACTGCCCCTCCATTAGATTGCATCACTCGGGGTGAATGAGGAATACCTAAGCTCTTCACCCCACGCTCAAAACTCTCAAGGTAACGATCCATGATCGGCATCAGACTTGCATTGACCGTAGTTGTCGCGAAGCGCTCAAACTCACGAAACTCCCCCAAAATCTCATGCGACGTACACAAATACACCTCGGGCCACAATTGCTTGACCAGTTCACGCGCTTTAAGCTCATGAGCGGGACTGGCATAAGAGTGCATAAAGCAAATAGCCAAGGTTTCTATCTTTTTTTCTTTAAGCGTTTCGATGGCCTGTCGCACTTGGTCTAGATTCAACTCTGTAACCACACTGCCATCCTGTGCCACGCGCTCACTGACTTCTAACCGACATTCTCGAGAGGCCGGTGGCATCGGTTTAGGAATATCCAGATTAAAATAGTGGGGTCTTCTTTGGCGCGCTAACTCCAACACATCACGAAACCCTTGGGTGGTAATGAGTCCCGTTGGCGCCCATTTACCTTCAAGCACCGCATTAGTGGCTAGGGTAGTGCCCAACACTAAAAATGCAACCGCTTCAGGCGCAATCGCATTCTCCTCGAGTAACTCAGAAATGCCCTGAATGATGCCGCGCGCTGGATCGGCAGTGATGGTGGGCACCTTACGATAAAAATATCGCCCTCCTCTTAAAGGCGCTGCGACCAAGTCCGTAAAGGTGCCACCGGTATCTATACCAACAAAAACTTTTTCCATGATGACTCGAACCTATTAAGGTCAATTGTAAAAAATGAAATAGAATATCACATCGATAGCAGACCGACACCTTAACCACCCCTAGGGTAATTTTATGGTAAGTTCTTGCTAATACTTTCTTTTATGGACATCAACCATGAACCCCATCATCTCGTCAACTTCATCCTCAGTTTTATCATCCAATCGTTTGCCTTTACCTGAAGGGTTTAGCCAAGCGTTTTGCGAAAATATTGCTTCATGGACATTTGATCAGTTGCCCCCAGGCGTTGTTAAAACAGTCAAATCACTGATTCTCGATACCTTAGGCGTCATCGGTGGCGCTGCCCATGCGCCTGCGATCGCAGAACTCAATGCTCGACTCTGTCGTTGGGAAAAAAATGGCAGTGCTACCGGTTTAATTGGAAAACAGCGCTATTCTCCGCCGACCGCTGCGATGGCCAATGGAGCAGCCGCCCATGCGTTGGACTTTGATGATCAACACGACCCGGCCCGCGTTCATACCAGCGCCGTAGTTCTACCCACACTGCTGGCCACAGCTGAAGACATTGGCTCCGTGACCGGTAAGGAATTTATTCTCTCTTATGCCATTGGCGCTGAACTACATGCACGCTTTGGATTGGCTTGTCATAATAGTCTGGGCAAAGGTTGGCATCCGACGATGGTATTTGGCACACTGGCTGCTGCCGTAGCGGCCGCTCGCCTACTGAAGCTAAACGCGAACGGGATCGCTAATGCTCTCGGTATGGCTTTTCACCAAACAAGCGGCTCGGCTCAAAGTATGCGCGATGGCGTATTATCAAAACGTCTCGGGCCTGGCTTTGCCGCACGCAATGCGGTTTTAGCTGCATTCCTCGCCGCTGATGGACTTTCCAGTACCCGCCTTACGCTGGAAGGTAATGCCGGACTATTTTCGCTTTATGAACGCGATGAAGTGAAGGTTAAGCAACTGACTGAAGGTTTAGGTCAATCTTGGCGCGTCGAAGAATACAGTTTCAAACCATTTCCCTGTTGCCGTTGTAATCACACCCCCATCGGCATAGGCATTCAATTACATCAACAAGGACTCAAGGTCAGTGATATTGCTACGATAGAAATTGGGATGGGGCACGTTAACTTTATCACGGTAGGCGCACCCTATGATGCCTCCCGTCGCGATATTGTACATGCTCAATTTAATACAGCTTACAGTTTTTCCCGCGCCTTAATGGATGGGAAGGTAGATCTTCACTCCTACCTAATACCCGCGATCACCGATCCCAACATTGCCGCCCTTTGTGCTCGAATACAGGTCGTGGATGATCCAAGTATCGATCCCACGGCCATTGAGCCTGCTCGCGTCAAAGTGACTTTGCAGGATGGAAAAGTCATTGAATTACGTCGCGAAACCATCAAGGGCAGCCCCCAAGATCCAATGACTGATACCGAAGCTCGCGCCAAGGTCAAAGGTTGCCTTGCGTTTGGTCTGGGGGCTTCGCCAGAGTCCGTTGATCAACTGGCCGAGGTGGTTGCCTCTTTGGAAACCAGCTCCAACGCTAGCGACTCTTTGCTCAGCGCCTTTCCGAAATAAAATGAGCGACCTTCCCCACCCCACCGATGATTTTTAGAGTCGTCCTAAGAGCCTTTAAGATATTTAATCGGGCGTAATATTCATTTTACGTGCCACATCAGACCATAACTGCATTTCCGACTTCACAAACCGGCTAAACCCCTCTGGGCTACTGCCCACAGGAATTGCGCCTTGAAGGGAGAGTTTTTCCGCTACGTCCGGTAACCGTACTATTCTCGCAATATGAGCGGCAAGTCCATTGAGTCGATCAGTGGCCACTTTTGCTGGAGAAAATACGCCATACCACTCAGAAGTATCAAAATTCGCCACACCCGATTCGATGAACGTGGGAGTTTGCGGTAAGCCGGGTGAGCGTTTCGCAGCCGTGGTAGCTATCGCCTTTAATCGGCCTGAGTTGATATGCGCTAATACTCCAGGGGGACCACTAATTAAAAACTGGATTTGACCACCAATCAAATCTGCAATCGCGGGTGCCCCCCCCTTGTAAGGTACATGCTGCATATTGAGCCCTAAGGTTAACTTTAGTAATTCCATCGACAAATGACCTGATGTCAGCGCTCCTGGCGATCCGTAATTTAAAGATCCGGGTTTGGCCCGGGCTAAAGCAATCACCTCTTTCAAACTATTGGCCATCACACTAGGGTTCATGGTCATCACTCCCGGCACTGCCACCATTTGGCTGACGGGCTGTAAGTCCTTTTCAGTGTTGTAGGGTAAATTTTTAATGACAAAGGGATTGACCGCCGTGGGGGTCAGTAAAGTGGCTACGGTATAGCCATCTGGCGCGGCCTTAGACAAGACCTCCGTCGCAATGGTCATCACCCCACCCGGTCGATTATCGACTACCACTTGTTGGGAAATACTTTCACTTAATTTTTGCGCCACAATTCGGGTCACAATATCGGTTGTGGAACCCGCAGGCACTGGCACGAGCCAACGAATGGGTCGGTCTGGATAGTTTTGTGCGTTGAGCGCCCCCATTGCTAGCAATAGAACCAGCCCCGCTCCCCATTGCACTCGGTAGACAGATGTCAAAATGAATCCTCCAAAATATTGTTTACGCGCTTAACGGATCTTTGGCTTTTCGCTCTAAGCATTTATCCTCGATGACCCAAGAGGGCAAAGGCATTAAATTATGCTATCACGGGAGGTGACATCTGTCTTTAGCCATAAAAAAGCTCATCCGCTGGGGCCAATGACTTCTGTTTTGCTTGGCGAGTGGTCAGGTAAGAATAAAAAACGTCATTCAATCTCATCATTGCGCTCTTTTATCGCCTCCAATAAAAAAACTCCGGGGGGTTTATCCGCCGGAGCTCTTATAACAAACTTCAAAAAATAAATCGCGTTCAGCGAAATAAAAACCTTATTTGCCCGTTGGCTCAGCTGCCGGCCCTGCTTTTTCTGCGCTATTTTTATTGGCTTTTTTGGCTTTTTTAGCTTTCTTGGCTTTTTTGGCTTTCTTGGCTTTCTTGGCTTTCTTGGTTTTCTTGGCTTTTGCAGGAGCCGATTTATCATCTGCTGCAGGAGCACTTGCTGCCGGCATACCCGGTGCGACGGGGGCCGATTTAGCTGACTCTGCTTTAGCAGGCTCAGCGGCTGGAGCGGCTGAAGGGGTTTGGGCTGAAACGTTTAGTATAATAAAGGCAAAAACCAAAGCGAAGAGTTGATAGGTGATTTTTTTCATGTCGTTATTCCTGAATATCGTATTGTTATTAAATAATAAAAAATCAAAAAGTTTTGGACCCTACCTCAAAAAAAAATAGGCTTATCCCATTGCTAGCTAACTTCAGAACCTAATTTTATGAGGAAATGGTAGCATTAGCCACAATAATTTAACTACGAAAGGAACTGATTCATGGATCTGCATTTAAAAGGTAAAACCGCACTTATTACGGGGGCCTCACGCGGCATTGGCTTAGGCGCAGCCCGAGTGCTTGCAGCCGAAGGCTGCCATCTACATCTGACCTCTCGTACCGCCGCTGATTTAGAGTCAGCCAAACAACAAATCATCCAAGCTTATGGCGTCAATGTCACCTGCCATGCGCTAGACCTTGGTGCGCCAGGCGCAACAAATCAATTAGCGACGAGCATTGGTGAAATTGATTTTTTGATCAATAACGCAGGCGCTATCCCACAAGGAACAGTGACCTCTTTGGACGAAGCCACATGGAGACGTGCTTGGGATCTTAAGGTGTGGGGCTTTATTAACCTCACCCGCGAATACTATGCTCGTATGGCCACTAAAAAGCAGGGCGTCATTGTCAATATTATTGGGGCTGCGGGCGAAAGACACGCCTCGGGTTACATTGCTGGCAGTATGGGTAATGCGAGTCTTATGGCGCTCTCGCGAGCGCTCGGTGCGGATAGCCACAAAGACGGTATTCGTGTAATTGGCATTAATCCTGGGGCGATTCAAACCGATCGTCAAGTCATCCGTTGGCGGGCCCGGGCAGAAAAAGAATTAGGGAGCGCCGATCGTTGGCCGGAACTGGTCACCGACCATCCTTTCCAGCGCCTTGGCACTGTTGATGAGGTAGCCAACATGATTGCATTTTTATGTTCGGAACGCTCTAGCTACACAACGGGCTGCGTCATCACCATCGATGGTGGAGCCTCGCAGCAAAGATAAAGCGAGGTCGAAGTCTGGGACAAAGGATAAGGGCCTCAAGCTTTAATTGGCTGGGGCCATCCATACCCTATGTCTCTCGACCCATCGTTTGTAAGTAGAGAGTTTCACTTACTCACTTACCCTTGAGACCCATATCGCTTTAGTACAACATATAGCACATCATTTAAAAATGGACGCATCTTCTTAGTCCAAGGTGTTAACGCTGCCGCTTTCCATTCTGCAGAGGTACACACTTGGGGGGAATCCATTTCATACAAGGCCACATAATTATGTGTGCCTGCATGAGAATGAAAAAATCGAGCTGAAATCACCCCCGGCACCTTCTTCAAATTGCCGATATGTTCCTCGGTATACCATTGCAGAACCTCAACCTCGTTTTCGGCTTTAACATTTGAAGCAAAAATCAAAAGGTTAGGGCTATCGTTTCGTGCCACCTCATTACCCGGAATTAATTGATCTGCTTCAATTCGAAGTAAACGTTTCATTTTTGCGGTGATCCGTTTACTCCAAGGCGAAAGATTATCCCGGGCAATAGCCAAATAGGCCGGATCATGTAAGACTTGATGGGAAACTAGATCATAGGTGGCAATGGCCACCTTGGGGTCGTCAACCCCCACCCAGCGCACCGCATTTAAAAACCCTTCACAACCTTTACGCTCCGGCAAATGCTCCGTGTCATACCAATCGTTAAATTCTCCCGCATCAACCATAGAAAAATTAAATCCTGCTGCTAACAATCCGTTGGCCATTCTCTTCCCCCCTTAATCGACTCGAATTTGGGCTGCCTTGATAACCGGTGCCCACTTTAATAATTCTGCATGCACAAAATTGCCAAATTTCTCTGGTGGACCACCCACCGGTTCATAACCATTCTCGATCATCCTTTTGCGCATCGCTGGCACATTGATAATACGATTTAACTCGGTATTGAATCGCTGGATAATGTCAACGGGGGTATTGGCCGGAGCATAGATTCCATTCCACGAGGTCACATCATAGCCTGCGATCCCAGTCTCGATCACAGTCGGTAACTCTGGCATCGCTAAGGCCCTCCGAGCACTGGTCACAGCGATAGCCTTCATCTTGCCCGATTTAATATGCTGAACCACCGTAGCGGGTTCACCAAAAATCATCGCAATCTCTCCACCCATCAAAGCCATCGCTGCTGGCCCGCCTCCCTTATAGGGTATATGGGTCAAGGGGCTAAGAGTTAAAGACGAAAAAAATGCACCAGCAAGATGATTAATTGCACCATTACCACTGGAACCATAAGTAAATTGGTCTGGATGCGCCCGCGCTAGTTTCACAATATCCATGGGCGTTTTCACAGGCATCGAAGGGTGCACCACAATCACTTGAGGCACTGCAGCCGTTAGTAAGATCGGTGATAAATCACTTTCCTTAAAGGGCATTTTTTTGTAGATGTGGGGATTGATCGAGTGTGTGCCAGAATAAGCAAACAAAATAGTATAGCCATCGGGAGGAGATTTAGCTGCCAACTCTGCGCCAATGTTACCAGCCGCCCCACCTCGATTATCAACCATCACAGGTTGGCCTAAGGCCTCCGACAAGGGGCCTTGTAAAATTCGCGCCAACACATCAGCCCCACCCCCCGGTGGCCAAGGTACGATCCAACGAATGATCTTGGTAGGCCAGCCTGCAGAACCCTGAGTTGGAAGCGGTGCTGGTACTGGTGTTTGCGCCTGAATATGAGAACTGATGAATCCTACACTCAGCCCTAAAGTCCAGCCTAACCAATGAAAAATCGCTCTCATGGATTCCCCTCCGGATTCGCGTTGATATAGCGTTTTGAAGCAACAGTATACACAGCCACGGTCTCAGGTAATTGACGAACCTGCTCCAACCCCAACACCGCTAATCCTCGGTAAGGCGTTGAACAGTCAATACCGGCCACTGGCAACCACTCCCACTGAACTCCCCCAAATCCTTCTTGGGGCTTAGTTTGATCGCAAATTAACAACACCTGATTCTCACCCACCTCAGGAGCCGTTTGAAGTCCACTAAAAAGATTACGACGATACCAACGTCGATCAATCAACGGCAACCACTCGCCCATCCCTCTAACGGATAAATAATACTCCCCTTCAAACACCTGAGCATTAGCCACCCCGTATAGTGCCAGTGAGGGCGGATAATGGGTCGATGCCGTTAAAAAACGCTGTGCCGAGAAGACTCCCGGCACCGTCGCCATGATGTGCAAATGTTGCTCATACCAGTTTCCCCAATCCACCGCACGTTTCGGGTCCGTGATAGCACTTTGGCTCATAAAAATCATATCGCATCCATCGGTTTTAAACGACGCCTCATTTTTATCACTGCCCCGACAAAATAATGACGCGTTGAAATATTATTTTTTTCCTCGCTTTGGCTCCGATAAACGACGCAGCAAACTCCCCCCATCTTGAATATCTGGATCCACTCCCATGATATCAAAGGCCTGCCAAGCTGAAGCTTGCACTGCGGAGTAAACCGGTTTACCCAAATCACGCTCCAATTCGTCCAACACTTCCAAGGCTCGCAATTGCGTACATGCCACAAATACTGCCTCAGATTTGTCGGTGGTCATGGATTTTACCTTGCGATAGATTTCCTCGGGTTCAATCTTGGCATGATCAAACATATCGAGCATATCGAACGTACCCAACTGCGACACGGTAATGCCTTGTACCTTCAAAAACGATTTGAGTCGCTCGTTGGTCAAAGCCACATAAGGGGTCACCACATCGACCTTCTTATGCCCACCCGCTTTTAAGCAAGCTACCATCGCACCAGCTGTAGTCACTGTGGGTGCTTTGGTGATTTTAGTTAACTGCTCACAGATTTTTTTATTCCAACTGGGTCCTTCAAAAAAACTACCGCTAGTACAACCATAGACCACCACATCAGGCTCAACCATGGCCACATCCCCGGCGGCCACTTTACTCGCCTCCTCCATACCTCGCAATGTCTCTGGGGTACCTTCACGTCCCCCCGCAATACGGGCCGTATGAACTGAAACCCCATGGGGGGCTAAACCCCAAAACTCCGTCTCCATCGTGGTATTGATAGAAGGAACCAACAAACCGATACGACCTCGCCATCCGTACATAATCTACTCTCCCTTGAAATTTAAGTTAAACAATAAAAAACCTTGGTGCCTCTTAACGACCTATCTTTATTTTTCTCCTACATTCCATCTCCCAGAAGTTTGGAGAAATGCTGACCATTAACGCATGAGCAAAACCACCTTACCCATGACTTTACGCTCCTCCACCAAACGCATCGCCGGTAAAAAATTATCCAATGCAAATTGCGCCATCACCTGAGGATTAACCAGACCTTGCTCATATAGTGAAAATAAATGTACATGGGCCTGGCGCACCGTTTCGGGTTGCCTTTCCCGATAATCACTGCTTTGCAACCCAATCAAGGAGATATTTTTAACTAATAGGTAACCCGCCTTAATCTCAGGAATACGACCATCGGCAAAACCTATAATCACCAATCTCCCGCACCAAGCCATAACCCGTAAGCAGGCATCAAAAACATCTCCACCCACCGAATCGAGCACCAGATCCACCCCGCGCGATCCGACAGCCGCATACACTTGCTGGCGAAATGATTCACGAAGGGGGGCAACATCCGTACGCAC
Source organism: uncultured beta proteobacterium (assembly GCA_903893565.1). Classification (GTDB taxonomy): domain Bacteria; phylum Pseudomonadota; class Gammaproteobacteria; order Burkholderiales; family SG8-41; genus UBA5216. Next base: position 34,338 of record CAITMU010000148.1, read on the forward strand.
CACATGATCTGCGCCATTGTCTCGGGCAAGCTTTGCTTTTTCCTCTGAGCTCACTGCAGCCACGACCACCGCACCCAACGCCTTCGCCAGTTGAACGCAGGCCAATCCAACGCCACCGGCCGCACCCGTCACCAATACGACTTCCTTTGGCTGCATCTGAGCCCGTTCTACCAACGCATTGTGTGCGGTCAAATACACCAGACCCATTGCAGCACCTTCGGCGAAACTCATCGTTTGGGGCATAACAAAACAAAGCGCTTCTCGCACCAGCGCCTTTTCAGCAAAAGCGCCATGCTCGATTTGTGCCATAACGCGGTCCCCTGGTTTGACCCGACTCACGCCGGAACCGACTGCCAACACGATTCCCGCCAAATCTTTACCCGGAACAAAAGGGCGCGCCGGTAAATTTTGATAGGTGCCACCAATCACCAAAAGATCAGGAAAATTGATGCTCGCTGCATGGACTTCAACCAACACTTGGCCAGGCCCTACCACAGGGTCGGGGAAATCTCCATGTACGAGTTTGTTAAGTGCGCCGTGTTCTTTAACAATTAATGCCTTCATAGTCATCAATAAAATACCAAAAATATTAAAGGTTTGTCGTTCTAATACTTTCCATTAGATTCGCCCAAAGTGGGAAATGTGTCATCCCATTTTTCAGAACGAAAAAGATCTGCAACCGGCACAGGTAAGGCCATCATGGATTCGCCTTCGGGGTTCGTTAGACGACGGTTAAATAAACCCCGTGCCTTAAAATGCACATCTTCCAATGCTTCTTGTACGCTTGCCACCACAGAACAACAAAGATCCTTACCAGCAAATACGTTAGACCAATGCGCCGCGGTTTGACTTTTTAATCGAGTAGCCACTGCTCGCTTTGTTAACAAAGGATCCAGGGTATCGTCCCGCAATAAAGGATCTAACTCGATAGCATCACAAAAATTTTGCCAAAACTTTTGTTCCAAAGGCGCTGCAGCAATAAATTTATCATCTTGAGTACGATAGACAAAAAAACGGGCACTACCTCCTGTCACCAACTCACCACCTGGCTTTGGCCACTGGCCACTGGCCAATCCATTGCCCATCGCCCAATAGAGGAAAGTAAACAAATTATCTGCCATTGCAATATCAAGCTTACATCCCTGCCCCGTCATATCACGAGTTCTTAACGCGAGTAAAATGTTAATCACCGCAGGATACGTACCCCCTCCAATATCTGCAATCAAAGCCGGAGGCACAATCGGCGACCCGTCCTCCCCTGCAGACAAGGATAACATTCCCGATTCGGCTACATAATTAATATCATGGGCAGCCACATTAGCACGCGGGCCCTCTTGACCGTATCCCGTAATCGCACAGTAAATGATACGCGGATTGATGGCCCTTAAAGCCTCATAGCCTAAGCCCAGGCGATCCATCACGCCAGCACGAAATTGTTCAACCACAATGTCTGCCATTTCGATTAATGGCTGCAAACGTTGTAGAGAAGTTTTATCCTTTAAGTCAATAGCGAGGCTTTGCTTACCTCGATTAAGCATCGCAAAATTGACACTATCAACCCCAAATTTAGGCTCATACGAGCGCATCTCATCGCCTCGGCCCGGGCGCTCGATTTTGATGACTTGTGCGCCCGCTTCCGCCAAAATCAAAGTGGCTAAAGGACCAGGCAACAACGTACTAAAATCCAGCACACGGATTCCAGCCAAGGGTTGAGGTTTGATAGGAGAGGTCATAAATTGTATTAAATACTTCCCTGCTTTGCGGTCAAAAATTATAGCGCTAAAAAAATGTAACTATTCTTTTTAATGGCTGGTTAGCTTATGACTGGCCTTTCTTCGGTGGGCCTTCGCTTGCCGATAACGAAGCAAACTGCGCACGCTCGTAGGCAACCCGCGCCCTTCGCGCTGGCGCGTAAGCACTCTGGCCATACGCTTCAAACAACGCTTGCGTGGCTTTAAAATGGTGTTGTAACCCTGTTCGCTCCAATAAAGTAATAGGGCCTTCTGGGTAACCTAATCCTAACTTCAATGTCATATCTAAGTCATCTGCCGAGGCCAAGCCTTCATCGAGGCGCGTCAATGCCCCATTGTAATAGGGTCTAATGAGACGGTTGAGAATACGACCTGCAAAATCCGCACACACAGATACTTGCAAGCCCTTAGCCTCCAATAATGCCTTGGCCGTCAGAATCGCACTTTCTACACTTTGTGGCTGGCGTACTAATTCCACCAGATTCGTGGACGGCGCCTCCCCCAAACGAAATCGGCTAAAACCCAATATCTGACTTCCCTCTTGCCCTCTGGACTCCCCTGTATGAGTACCCAAGCACTCCAGGCCCAGTTCAATCAAGATTAAGGTATAGCGCTGGGGTTGACTTAATTGTCTGAAAGCCAATCCAGCCTGATTGCCCACAATAACGAGCGTTGAAGCTTTAGCTTGGCCTTGTGTTAACAAAGCATGGGAGTCTTCAAAAGCAGGACTACCGCCAGTATTAATAATCTCATATTGCATCTTACCCTCCGAACATCGCATTGGTTTTATAGGAATAAAAGCCTTGTCCCGTTTTACGTCCTAATTGACCCGCCGCTATCATACGTTTAACCAGTGCTGGGGCAGCCGCACGCGGCTCATGGGTGGATGAATAAAGCGCTTCTGCCACCAACCAATGCGTATCAAGGCCGACCAAATCCAATAACTCAAGTGGACCCATGGGATAGCCCAATGCAGACTTAATTGCCCGATCAATGTCAGCCGGTTCAGCTACCCCAGCCTCCACGAGACGAATCGCATCGTTATTAAAAGGGACTAGAAAATAATTAAGAATAAACCCTGGGTTATCCTTCGTCTTCACTGGGATTTGACCCAGGGCGAGACAAAACTCCCAGGCCGCATCAAAGGTCTCAGTCCGAGTTCGCAATCCCGGAGACATTTCAACCAGTTTCATCAACTGCGCTGGCAAGCAAAAATGCATACCAACAAAATTTTCATCTCGCCCAGAACCTGCGGCGATTTCGGTAATCGACAAGGTCGATGTATTGGAGGCAAATAAGGTTTGTGGCGGGCAAACTAAATTTAACTGTGCAAAGATATCATGCTTAACTTTCAAGTTTTCGAATACGGCTTCAATCACGATATCGCATTGCGCCATATCCTCTAATCGCGTCGTACTCGTGAGTCCATTGAGAATACTGTCGACTTTTTCTTGCGTCAGTTTTTTTCTTTCTACCGATTTGGCAAAAAAACCCTGCGTTTGCTGACGAGCCCGATCCAGTGCGCTCTGATCGCGATCAAAAACGATCGTTTTATACCCCGCCCGTGCGGCCACTATGGCAATGCCCGCTCCCATAGTGCCGCTACCGGCCACACCCACGGTTTTTATCGAATGCATGGTTGCTACCTTTTGAAATAATAAAAGAACCGACTACTGCCCGCCGTGCTACTTCTTTAAAAAACTGCGCCCAATCAATTGTCGATGTACTTGATTAGTGCCTTCCCAAATTTGCGTGATCTTAGCGTCGCGCATTAACCTTTCAACCCGATAATCTTTACAAAAACCATAGCCTCCATGTAATTGGACCGCATCGGTGGTGATCCGCATGGCAATATCAGAAGCTCGCATTTTTAACATCGAAGACTCCACACCAAAATCGTTAGCCCCCGCATCAACCATGCGCGCCACATACCAAAGAAAAGCCTCGCACTGTGCCAGTTCACTGGCCATATCGGCCAACATAAACTGGATACCTTGAAACTCCACAATCTTGCGGCCCGATTGTTTGCGTTCATTAATGTAATCCACGGCGTCCTCAAAGGCTGCTCGCGCGATACCTAATGCGTGAGCCGCTACACTGGGCCGGGATTTATTTAACGACCCGAGTAAAATTTTGAGGCCCTCCCCGGGTAAGCCCAACAAATTGCTGCGCGGTACGCGGCACTGATCGAAGGCAAGGGTCGCCGTGCTGGAAGCGCGTAGTCCCATCTTGTCCTCTTCACGCAGCACACTCAGCCCCGGCGTATCGCCAGCCATGACCAAAGCGGAAATAGCCGCTTTGTCATCTGAGATCTGACTCCACTTACCAAAAACTAGCAACAATTTTGCGTGGGCCCCATTGGTGATAAATGTTTTAGAGCCATTGACGATAATCGAGTCGCCATCAGGATGAAACGTAGTTTTCATCCCCGTCGCATCGGAGCCAGCTGTAGGCTCCGTAATCACTAATGAAGCCAAGGCCCCCTCTACCAGCAAAGGCAACAGTCGGCTTTTTTGCTCTTCATTACCAAAATCGATTAACGGTTTCATCGCGTGAAAATTAGTCGCCCAAATCACTCCTGTCGAAGCGCAGGCACGGCTAATAAGACGAACACATTCTAGGTAAGCGGCATACGACATCTGCGCCCCACCATAGGCCTCGGGAATAAACATGGCATTTAAGCCCAGCATGTTAATCGCGTTGACGTTATCCCAGGGAAACTCTCCACTTCGATCAATAGCAGCGGCTCGCGGTGCAATCTTGTCGCGCGAGAGTTTTCTCACCTCTTCAATTAAAAGCCGCTCTTCGGCTGAAAATTCTACTGAAGCGTCGATACGCTCAAATACCTTCATCCTAGCCCCCACTTCATGATTTCTTCATTCAAAATTACTGATACTGTTAGTCTCGAAGCCTCGTAGACGCTTTCGATTACAATATCAGTGCGCCACCCCTTGAGCGCCATCGATATAAATCGTTTCACCACTTAAAAAAGCGATATTCTCACTAAAAATGGACGCTACCAATTTGGCGACATCACCAACACCACCATGTTGCCCCCCAGGAATTCGTTTAGACAAAAACTCCCGCAAAGGCCCTTTGAAAGCCTCTCGGTTTAAATCGGTCTCAATATACCCTGGCGCCACATTTAGCACTCGTATTGATTTTGAGGCCCACTCAACAGCCAGACACCGCGTCATCGCACCTACCGCCGCTTTCGATGCACAATAAGCCAAGTTACGTTTAACACCTATTTTGTCAAAAAAAGACCCCATATTAACAATCGTTCCACCTCCCGCTTTGAGCAAAAAAGGATAAACCTCCCGACAAGCGGTCATCACTGCAGTCGCATTAGTGTTCATGACCTGTTCATAGTCCGCAATACTAAGCTTAGCACTCGGTGCATCTCGGTGAATGCCTGCATTATTCACTATCCCGTGGATGCCTCCTGTTTTTGCATAAATGTGGGACAAGGCCATTTTTACATCCTCCTCCCGCCTGACATCACAAGCCACAGGAATAATGGCGCTGGGACTTAACGCATCCGCTCCCTCTTCAGGTCCCGTGCCACCGCGCGACAAACAGCCCACGACGAAACCTCGGCGCACCAATTCCATCACAATAGCCGCTCCAATGCCCCGACTCGCCCCAGTCACTACGATAGTTCGTTGTTGAGTTTCCATATTACCGATCAATAAAAGTGGCTTTACGCTTACCGGCAAAAGCACTCATCCCCTCAGCCGCATCTTTCGTCTGAAAAGCCAATGTGCCCAAATCCGTCTCAATTTTTAATCCCTCATGAAGCGGGGTTTGACTAGCTCGCTTGACCGCGTCACGAGCAAAACCTAATACCGGCAAACTGTAACCAGAGAACTCTCGGGCAAAGTTGATACCACTAACAACTGGATCCCCCTCAACAATACGATTCACTAAGCCAATACGAAAAGCTTCCTGGGCATCCACCGTTTTGCCAGTCATCACCATTTCCAAGGCGCGCGCCTCTCCTACAATACGCGGCAACCGTTGGGTACCCCCATAACCAGGAATTAACCCTAATTTGATTTCAGGTGTCCCCATCTTCGCATTCGGAGTTGCTAGACGAAACGTGCAAGCTAGGGCCAATTCCATGCCACCACCAAACGCATAACCATTGATAACGGCCACTGAGGCTATCGGCAACGTATCGAGCTTAGCAAATACAGCCTGGCCCAATTCGCCCCCTCTTTTTTGCGCCATTAACTCACGATCCTGTAATTCTTTAATATCTGCACCGGCACAAAATGCTTTTCCATGCCCCACAATGATTAATGCACGCGCTTTACTTTTTGCCACCTCATCAAAGCAATCACCTAAGTGCGCAATTAAATCCATCGACAAGGCATTTAAGGCCTCGGGTCGATTTAAAGTAATGAGTGCAAATTCTTCCAAATATGTTAATTCTATCGCCATGGCTTATAAACCTATTTGTCGGTTGCCGCCCAACGCACGGGCAGCGGATTAATCTTGCCTAAACGGGTTAATTCCACCAGTTCACGTTTCAAAATCTTGCCGCTGGCGGTTAGAGGAAAACTCTGCATGCTAATAAAAAATTCGGGCATATCATATTTTGATAAACCAGACTCATGCAAGTGGGTCAGCAACGCCTGCGCTAAAACGTGCTGGCCTTCACGCTCAATAATCGCCAAACAAACCTTCTCTCCCAAGCGCTCATCAGCCACGGGGTAGACGGCCGTCTTTAATACCCCTGGGTGCTTTGCTACAAGATTTTCAATTCGAGAAGGATAAATATTGTGGCCACCTCTAATAATAAGATCCTTTTTACGACCCACAATCTGCAAATTCCCTAGCTCATCCAAACGACCTAAGTCCCCGCTCATAAACCAACCACTTGCATTAAAGGAGTTTTCAGTAGCCACCTGGTTATTAAAATAACCGAGCATCAATAAAGCACCCCGCGTACCAATCTCACCTACCTGTCCACAAGGCAGTTCAATATCCGAATTTTCCTGGTCCCAGATACGGGTTTCATAACCCTGGCAGGCTTTACCGCAAGTGCTCGTAATCACTTGTTCGGTATCATCAGGCATGGTGTATTGATGAGAGCCATTTTCTGTCATGCCATAGATATTTTGTGGCTTAATACCCTGATCTAAAAATTCCCTTGCCGTTTGTGGCGGAATGGTGGAGCCAGCCATATAGAAAATATTCACGCGCCCTAAAGACTTAAGACCCCTTTGCTTAGCATCGGCTAAAATATCAATTGCGTGCGTGGGCACCCCCATCACATAAGTAGCTCCCGACTCGAGCAACCCATCGAGCGGCTTTTGTCCTGGCTGAAGATCATGTAACACCACTTCAAATCCGGCACACAATCCCTGCGCTAGAGCCACCGTAGCGATGTGATGGGATAAGGGGCTATGGGTATAAAGTATTGTATGTTCATCATGATGCCAATCTTTCACCATAGCCCTCGCGTTTGCGAGCAGCGTATTATCTGAGTGTAAGACGCCCTTTGGCATACCGGTCGTACCCGAAGTGAAAGCAAGATACACAATCTTGTCAGGATCATTCAGAACCGGCGGCAGAGGAGCCGCTGTGGCTTTTGTTGGCAACGAAGGAAAATCACCACGATCCATTCTGTAGCAGCATTTTAATGAGCTGACTTGCTCTATGGCTGCAAACACATCAACCGTGCTCGCATCCGCTCCATAGCCACTTTCAGTAAAAAAAGCTACAGTGTCAATTCTTTGCATCAGGGTCACAATCTCCCCGACAGTATAATTCTGATGTAAAGAGGGATTACACACGTAACCATTGCGTGAACAGGCTAAAAAAATAACCACCGCCTCGACTCGATTCGGCAGCCATACAGACACCCTATGCCCCCGTTTCAAACCCCTTTGGTGTAATTGCAAAGCCAAGCTATCTACCCACAGTCGCAATTGCTGCCACGTCAATCGCCGACGACTATCGCGCAAAGCAAACGCTTCGGGTCTTTCATTAGCGTGTTTGGCGAGCAGGTCATACATCGACTCTTCACGCCACCACCCTGCCGCATAAAACGAACGGGCTATTTTAGGATTGTGTAAAGTTAAAAGCATAAAGGTTGATTTCGTCCATAGGACCTGAGTTTACGCATAGGCGGGTCCTTTAACTCTCTGACATTTGGATTTAACTTAAATTTAAAATGTGTCGTTGTGTGCAATTTCGGATGAGAGATCTTAACGATCTTTTCAACATATTTGCATCATTAATAGAGGCTCTAATGGCTGACTTTGCTCCTCGCGTCATTGACCAAATAAATCCGTATCGGGTTTTCTTTTTCCACGAAATGATGCGCCCAACTCCTTCGACTCATCGGTATCCAAATACAGTCGAAGCAGCAAATCATGAGAAACGCGAGCAAGTCCCGATACACCACCATGGCGGGCTGTAAATGCCGCCTTGATCGAAGCCAACGCAAAAGCGCCTCGATCAGCAATATCTAAGGCCATTTTTCGGGTCTCTGCTCTTAACGCATCATCTGGCACTACCTTATTGATGAGGCCAATAGCCAGGGCTTCATCTGCAGTTAAACGCGGATTGGCAAACCACATTTCCTTGGCTTTTTTCTTTCCGACCAAGTCTTCTAGGTACCATGTACCATAACCGGCGTCAAAACTACCCATCATCGGACCGACTTGACGAAAAACTGCACTTTTTTTGGCGATCGACAAATCACACATCACCTGCAGCACCTGCCCCCCTCCCACGGCATAGCCATTTACTGAGGCAATCACCGGCTTTTGTAAGCGTTCGATACTTTCATAAATCTCAAGAGTCGGCAGCATCCCCGCATATAAAGTCGTATGCTCAAGACCATCTTTTCTTCCGCCAATACAGAAAAATTTATCCCCCGAACCTGTGATCACTAAAACCCGGGTACGAGTCTCACGACGGATGTCCTCAATACAATCACGAATTTCGTGACACATCTTCACCGTAAACATATTACCGTCATCGGGTCGATTCAAAGTGAGCCAACCGATGGGGCCGTCTTCTTCATACAAAATAGTTTCAAAGCTCATAATTAGATTACTTTCTTTTCACGTAACGTTTGTAATTGTAATTCACTATATCCTAACCACTGTAAAAGTATCTGCTCGTTATGTTCGCCCAATTGGGGCGGTGCCTGACGATAAGTCGCACAACTTTGATCGATACCAATACCTAAACCCACTTGAGGAATCCCTTGTCCTTCGTTAGGCGCTTTATAAATAAGTCCTCGCTCCAATAATTGCGCGTCGCTGGCCACTTCGGCTGCATTATTAACAGGTCCTGCCGGTACTTTATGCGCCACAAAGAGCTTTAGCCAGAAATCACGTGGCTTTTGTTTTAAAACTGTCTGTATTTGCTGAACCAGTTCACTACGATGCTCGCAGCGCAGCGCGTTCGTGGCGTATCGAGCCTCTTCTCCCACCGCTGGTAGTCCAACTGCTTGCCAAAAACGTTTAAATATCCCGTCATTTCCCAAACCCAACGTCAGGGGACGATCCTCGGTGTCGAAAGTCTGATAGATAGAAATCACACTATCTTTGGCACCACTTCTTTGAGGCAACAATCCAGAACCTAAGTAGGGCACGATACGCGGAGACATAAAGCGCGTCATACTATCAATCATAGAAATATCTATCTGATGTCCCTTACCGCTTCGCAATCGATCAAATAATGCAGCCACAGTCGCATAAGCGGCATCCATCCCTGCGATGAGATCAGCGGCAGGGGTGCCTACTTTTTGCGGGGGACTGTCTGCCTCGCCGGTTAAATCCATCACGGCACTATAACCTTCTGCGATTAAGTCATAACAGGGGAAATCCTTGCGCTCCCCAGTCAACCCAAAACCCGACAATGATAAATGCACGATATCGTTTTTTATAGCTGAGAGACTCGCGTAATCGACGCCTAGTTTTTTTTGCACTCGATCGGTCAAATTGACCAAAACAACATCTGATTTTTTAACTAAATCGTGTAAAACTGCACGCCCAACATCATTAGAATAATCTAAGGTCAGACTTTTTTTATTTCGATTCACGCTCAAAAACCAAAGCGACTGCCCATCCAAAAAAGGGGGGCCCCAAGCACGACAATCATCTCCCTTACCGGGTCGCTCAATCTTAATGACCTCGGCCCCCATATCCCCCAGTAACATACTGGCATAAGGACCGGCAATCGAAGTACTAAGGTCCAATACCGTAACTCCCTTTAATAGGGCAATGGGAGCTCCGCCTGGGGGGGCGGGTAATTTATCCATAGGTAACAATTTTTTTCCCCGTCTTAAAACCGTCGTATTAGTAGAAACTAGCGCGTCGGAATCGCGTTTAACTGTGTATCGTATTCTTTTTCTGCTGCAACCCGCTTTTGTTCGGCGGCCTCTCGCCGGGCAGTCAGTTTTTCTAATTCAGCTTTCAAAGCATCAGCTTTTTTTTGTGTGACCAAAAAATTTTCCTGTGCATTTTGGAATTCCTGTGCTGCCATTCGCCCTTCATACTGAGCTTTTTTCATTTGCTCGTAAGCCGCACTGACACGTCGCTGTTGTTGTTGCAAATTAATGACTTCACCAGAACGATCCTCAATCGTAACGTTGGAGCTAGGTGACGGCACTTGTGCCATGACACTGAAGGCTATCAAGCTAGTAAAATAAATACAGAAACGAAGTTTCATAAGCGTGGACTTTAAGGTATCAAAATGGTAGAGCCGGTGGTCTTACGGGCTTCAAGATCCCGGTGCGCTTGGGCCGCTTCACTTAATGGATAAGTCTGATTAATCGAAATCTTGACAGCACCTTTTTTAACCACAGAAAACAATTCTCGTGTGGCCGTTTCCAAATCTTCACGGCTAGAGGTGTAATTGACTAAAGTCGGTCGGGTCAAGAATAAAGAGCCTTTTTGCGCTAATACGCCAATATTGACAGGCGGTACTGCACCTGAGGCATTACCGAAACTGGCCATCACCCCTAATGGAGATAAACAATCCAGTGAATCCATAAAGGTATCTTTACCCACGCCATCATAGACAACCGGCACGCCACGACCTTTAGTAATTTCTCTTACTCGTTTAGACACCGATTCTGCGCCTGGCACAATCACATATTTGCAACCACATTTCTTTGCCATTGCCACCTTGGCCTGGCTACCCACCGTACCAATAACGGTAACGCCTAAATGTTTAGCCCATTGACAAAGAATTTGGCCTACACCACCGGCAGCCGCATGCACTAAAACAGTATCCCCTTTTTTAACTTTGTAAGTTCTGCGCAAAAGATACCAAGCGGTCATCCCCTTTAGCATCATCGCTGCAGCCACCTCATTACTGACACCCGTGGGTATTTTCACCAAACGTGCCGCAGGGCGGATCAAGTTTTGTGCGTAGGCCCCAATGGGCTGGGCATAGGCCACTCGATCACCGACTTTAAAGCCCTTGACTCTGGGACCTAGCTTTTCTACCACCCCAGCACCTTCTGAACCAAGAATCAAAGGCAAGGGCATAGGATACAGACCGCTACGATGATAAGTATCGATGTAATTTAGGCCCACAGCCGTATTTCGCACCAATACTTCTCCGGCTCCTGGTGCTGCCACTTCATAGGGCTCCCACTTTAGCTCTTCAGGCCCTCCAGTTTTATAAATACGTATGGCATGTGACATGGTTTTTCTCCTGAATTTTCATTAGGTCGGAAAATGACAACGAATGCGAGGCTAGCATAATCGTAAAAAAGCCATTCTATAGAAAATCTCGTAGAGATGTTGAATTCAAAATCTTTTTATCTTTAGAATAAGCCTTTTCTCCATTGAGTAAAAATAACATAACCTCTTTAAACCCAACAATACTAAATTTGACGAAAAACTGCTCTACGAACCCTATTCATTAACATCTCAGTCCTCCGTGACCACAAAACTGCCTGTTTAGCCGCTATTTTTAGTCCTTGCAGCTGCGGATCCACCCATAAAGCATTAGTAAACCCTCCTTTCATAAAATCATCCTTCTTCAACCATAAACGACTATAAAGAGCCCGTCTCAGCCCAAACTGGTCGTCAAACACTTGGCCGGGAGCTGCGAGGATGGAATGCCGGAACACAGCAACAACGACACTGCTTAATATATCAATATGTGATGCAGTTAACAGGCAAAAAATTATGGGCTATGATGAGTGTCTTAGACCGTGACATCAATCACCCCTTAGCCAGCATTGATGGCCAGTGGTTTGTAAGCGGTAACTGAGCGGCGTCGTTGAATTTATATCGCACTGTGCTATAGGGGTCTGCAGCTCTGATGGGTCCCCCAACCTCACCAGTAAATAAGTTAGAGCCTTTTGCATGGCAATAGGA
>CAITMU010000149.1 GCA_903893565.1 uncultured beta proteobacterium
GCGCATCAATTAGCTTGATGACATCGCGGGATGGCATTACTTCAGCCATGTTCCAGCCATTCGAGCTTCCTACATCCATAAATTCAATCAAACGTAAGGTAATGCCAGAATTGCGGAAATGCTGTGCCAGCGGCAAAATCTCCTGCTCGTTCGTCCCTTTTTTGACGACCATATTGACCTTAATGGATTCAAAGCCAGCTTCTTTTGCCGCCTCAATACCATCTAGTACATCGTCAACCGCAAAATCAACATCGTTCATCTTTTTAAAAACGGCATCATTGAGTGCATCGAGACTAATCGTAATGCGTTGTAAACCAGCATTTTTTAGCTGTTGCGCTTTTTTTCTTAAGAGACTCCCATTGGTCGTGAGGGTAAGGTCTAATTTTTGTCCTGATGGCGTGCGAACTTCTGCCAGCATTGCTACTAAAGACTCTAAATTTTTGCGTAAAAGCGGTTCACCACCAGTCAGGCGAATTTTTTCCACGCCCAAGCTAGTAAAGATTTGTGTCATACGGGTGATTTCCTCAAAACGCAGTAATGCATCTTGAGATAAATAGGGATAATTTTGGTCGAAGATCGATTTCGGCATGCAATAAGTACAGCGAAAATTGCAACGATCGGTTACCGAGATGCGTAAATCACGTAAGTGCCGCTGACGTAAGTCAGTCGTTTCAGCATGCGCCCCTTGCAATACTGCTGGAATCGCCGCTTGGGCGCCAACAGCATTGCTAATGGGAATAATGCGCGGATTAGCTCGATCAACCATACCTAAATAAGTTTATACCTAGTTAACCTAGAAATAACAGGCTAGTTTTTATCAATCATTTTTTCTTGGCCACCCGTTTCTACTAAAACCATTGGACCGCTCGGCAAGTTCATTGGTGGTTTAGGAATACGTTCGGTACGCGGTTTAATAGGTTCGGCATTCATTTGTGTTTGCGCTTCTGCTAATTTAGACGCATCAGTGCCAACCCAGACCATGCCTGCTGATTGCACGACTTGTACTAAAGGTGCCTCTTCTAAACGTGAGAAGGAGACCTTAGGTAAAACAGCGGCAGGCTTCGGTGCCAATGAAGGTGCTTGCGTTGGTAATGTAACAGCAGGGGTATTCGATGCCGGCACAAAACTAGCAGGAGGCTGAGTGATGGGTACACCACTTAAATTATTTTGCAGATCGTGCAGGGGCAAAGAAGCAGAATTACCCGCCATATGCGCCATACCTGCTGGTGGCCAGTTTGTAGGTGAACCAACATTGGCTTCACGGGCAACTACTGGATTTTGTTCGGCTTCATTCGGCGCAGTATCAGCACGATTATCACCACGCTCACGTTGACCGCGACCGCGCCCACGGCGATTACGACCACGAGGGCGATCTTCGCCATTGGCGTTAACTACGGGGGCGCTATCAGCACTGGCTAGATCAGTGGTCGCAGCATTAGTAGCGCTTGCGCTGCCTTCTGCATTGTCGTTACTATTTGGGTTGGCGGGACGTTCGGGACGGTTGTTACGGTTTCGTCCACGGCCATCTTGACGGGGTTTTGCTTCACGCCCATTGGGCTCTGCAGGAGCACCTGCTTCATTATTAGTAGCTGCTGCTGGACGTTCATTGCGACCTCGGCGATTACGACCACCACGTTCATTGCCATTGCGTCCTTCACGTGCTCCGCTAGGACGAGGACGTGCTTCAGGTGTGGCGACAGTTATTTCTGGGGTCGAAGTAAATAGTTTCTTAATGAAACCCATAAATCCACCGCTTGATTCTGCCACTGCTTTTTCGTTACTGGCAGATGCACGCGCCGCACGGGGTTGGTTCATTGGCGCCGGTTGACTTGGCGTAATTCCTTTAACCGCAGCCTCAGGCTTTACTTTGACCTCTTCTTTGCGACTCACAATCGTATCGGCTTCTAATTCGGTAGCGGCTTCTTGTGCCATGATGTAGCTGGCTTTTTGATCATCCAAACGGGGATCATCGTGGCGTAAGCGCTCTAACTTGTAATGCGGTGTTTCAAGATGTTTATTGGGAACCATCAAGACGTTGACCTTAAAACGACTTTCAATTTTGATGACTTCAGCCCGCTTCTCATTAAGAAGGAAAGCTGCCACTTCAACAGGTACTTGCGTATGAATCGCTGCAGTATTGTCTTTCATCGCCTCTTCTTGGATGATTCGCAATACTTGCAAAGCAGATGATTCGGTATCGCGAATATGGCCAGTGCCATTACAGCGAGGGCAAGTAACATGACTACCTTCCGATAGTGCTGGGCGCAAGCGTTGCCGTGACATCTCCATCAAGCCGAATTTAGAAATTTTGCCCATTTGCACGCGGGCTCGATCATGGCGCAATGCATCGCGTAAGCGATTCTCAACATCTTTTTGACTTTTCGCAGACTCCATATCGATAAAGTCGATGACGATTAAACCCCCTAAATCGCGTAAACGCATTTGGCGGCCAATTTCTTCAGCAGCTTCTAGGTTAGTGCGGGTGGCGGTTTCTTCGATATCGGACCCCCTTGTGGCGCGAGCTGAATTCACGTCA
>CAITMU010000150.1 GCA_903893565.1 uncultured beta proteobacterium
CAGGACATCGATTTGACGCAATAAGGTGACGATTTGCTCGGGTTTAAGACGTTGGCCTTTTGCCATATTTAGCACTCCTTTAAGGTGAAGATTATCAAAAATCCTCTCTTCTGGAGTGGTACTAAAAATCAAGTCAGTTCAATAAGTAATTTCTTCTTTACCCCAGAGTCCTGAGAGATATTTAATGATGGTTTCTTTATTGCGATTTAGCAGTAATTCGACCACCGTATTTTTTTGAATATTGGTGATCACGCCTCTTGGTTTGATGAGGTGAATTTCATCAATACCCATCCATTTAGGGGTTTCAAAGCGAATGGTTTGCTCGAGCTCATTTATGTAATTGCGAAAGATATTGCGAACACTACCTTCAGTAACGCCAACTTCTTCCGCAATACTGGCAAAGGTACGCTTAATGGCCTGTTTGCCTATCCAGCTAACAAGACGAGATGTCATTAAGTGGTGCGCGTCTACCTCTGGCAAGGCTTCATAAAAGGTTTTGTTGCAAGAGCGACACCGAAACCGGCGGGTGTCAATATAGATACCAACTCGCTTGCCGTGGGAGGGGATGTCTTTGATTAACTACTCTCTTCGCCCAAAGCCAACAAGAGATTCTGAGTCACATGCCTGGCAGGCTACAGAAGCTAGGCAGCCACTGCCTCAATATGGTAGTTGTGATTGTCAGAGTTAATTTTACAGACCTCATAGGCGGCAAGATTGAGGATATTCGCTGGCATTAGGCTAAAAGTTGGAGTTTGATTGCAAAACCCTATCAAGAAAGGCGAGAGCTCGTCAATCAGCAATTGCGGTTTTGGGTATAAATACTAAGCGCCTATTTTTGACTAAAT
Organism: uncultured beta proteobacterium; assembly: GCA_903893565.1. Classification (GTDB taxonomy): domain Bacteria; phylum Pseudomonadota; class Gammaproteobacteria; order Burkholderiales; family SG8-41; genus UBA5216. Next base: position 846 of record CAITMU010000150.1, read on the forward strand.
CAATCACGGATTACGGATACCCAATTTAAATTGGGCGGTTTCAAGCTCCAAGTGCAACAGAGTTAGTGATACCGAGTTTATCAGCCCAGTAGGTTTTGGTATTAAAAGTTCCCTCTGGTAAGAAGAGTTCAGCAGGCGATAGGCCAGATTTCAGGCCTTGACGCACTTTGGCCCATAAAGCGTTGCCGGCTACGAGCTTGCGAGCAATCCGCGGCTTAGCAGAAAGACGCTGTGCCCGACCATCAGCACGGATTGAACAATACCCGCCAGTCAATGATGGCCTACCAACAGGGCGAATAGCCAATGGTGCGCTCCATCCATTGCGAGCCAGCTCACGGCTAATGCAAGATCGTGGTCTACCCAAGTTCTTTGCGATAGCGCTGGGATTAAAGCCCTGCAAGAGCTGGGTTTGAATCAAACTTCTCTCCCCCAGGTTGAGATGTTCATATTGTTTTGCCATACAACAATTCTTTCATAAGAAGTGTTGCACTTGGAATTAGAGCGCGCCCTCTTGGCCATGGGTTAGCATGCGCGACCCTGTCCAAAATTCTGTGTAAGTGATATTTTCGCCAATGCCCATCAAAGGAAAAAATCATGGCCACAGTTAGTAAATCAGAAAAAGAAGTGCCCAAGCTACCAACAGAGCTTTTAAATCAACTCACCAGCTTTGTAAAAACAAAGCAAGACTTTGGTGAATTGCCGAAAATCCATATTGAGCCTTTGCTTTTTGATCGGATATTGTACGGATATGTAAGTGCGTAAACCGCTAAATCACGATGATTCGATATTTTCTGGGATAAATTGGATGGCGATAGCCTGTGTAATGCTATATACTGACGCTATATACAAGGAGGCATCATGACCATATCACTGACAACTGTGTTTACAAACAATCGTACCCAAGCGGTACGCTTACCGGCAGAGGCGCGTTTGCCTGACGATGTGAGAAGGGTTGCTGTGCGCATTCGGGGTCGGGAGCGGATTATTACGCCAATTGACAATACTTGGGACCATTTTTTCTTGCATGGGCCCGTCGTCAGCGAAGATTTTATGAATAATCGCGGGGTACAAAAGCCATCACAAAGAGAGGGTTTTTGATGTTGAAGTATTTGCTCGACACCAACATTGTTATTTACGTACTAAAACGACGGCCTATAGAAGTGCTGGAAATTTTTAACGCCAATGCCAATCGGATGGCGATTTCGAGCATTACCCTATCTGAATTAATTTATGGTGCCGAAAAGAGTCCGAACGTAGACAAAAATCTTGAGGCGGTCGAGGATTTCATTAGTCACCTTGAGGTTTTGCCTTATGAAGCTAAGGCATCGCAACACTATGGACAGATTAAAGCAGTCCTTGAGAAAAAAGGTGAAATTATTGGTGAGAACGATATTCATATCGCTGCCCACGCAATTAGCCAGGGATTGATTCTCGTAACCAACAATGTTCGGGAATTCAAGAGAGTACCTAATCTTGCTGTAGAGAACTGGGTTGCAAATTCTTAATCACATCTTTTTCCGCTTCTGAAAGCGGCAGGCTCATAAAAGTCACTTTGATCATCACGATATACGCCATCATTATTTCGGCAGGGGAGGCGTTTGATACATGGGGCAAAATTTCTTGAAGGCCATCAAGGGCCATGTTTCCTACCTTCTCCTGGTTAAGGTTGTTCAAGGCCTCATCTGAAAGTGCGAAGATTGGTTTTGTCGGCCCCGTTCCTTTGAACAATTTCCCTTAATTTATAAGTGGATTCTCTACTCTGGGGTTAAGCCGAGAATTTCATGCCCATCCTCAACGTTAAAGCAAGCGGACAAAAAAGCATCGCCACCACCAAAGCTATTCATGAATTACTGCTCGATTTGACCCATCGCATCCTAGGCAAGAAAAAGGAGCTTACTGCTATCGCAATTGATTATGTTGATCCTGATTACTGGATGGCGGGCGGCAAGTTGCTGAGTGAACAGGGAAAAAACAGCTTTTACTTTGATATTAAGATTACCGATGAGACCAATACCAAAGATGAGAAGGCTCGGTATATTAAAGAAGCATTTGCAGGATTTGAACAAATCTTAGGCAATCTGCATGAAGAGAGTTATATCTATGTGCAAGATGTGAGAGCGGCTAGCTATGGTTATGGCGGCAAAACCCAGGAATATCGATACCACCGCTAGGCTGCTAACCCCCTAACTCCCAGCACGCCTTCATATAAGATTGGCATCACTTTAAAGTCCTTCCATTCCTATTAATAATTCAATATAATCATCTTTAAGTAATTTAATAATCATTATATTGATGACAAAGAAGACAAGCTCTATTGAAAGCATTCCACCGGCGGCTCAAAAGTCACTGGTTGATCTTGGATTGCGAATACGAGCCAATCGAATAGCACAAGGGTGGACGATCAAAGAGATGGCCGAGCGTCTTTTTTGCTCTCAAAATACCTATCGATCCATAGAGTCCGGCAAACCCACCTCAAGTATTGGCATTATGGCCAATGCGCTGTGGCTTTTTGGTGGGCTCGATTCCCTTGATGCCGTTGCCCCAGTCCCAATGAATATGGGTGGTGTAAAGCGGGTAAGACATCGACGGAATAAACCGCAAAGCAATTCAATTAGCGAGGACGAGCGTGACTTCTAATCGGAAAATGTATGTTGGGTTAGATCTCGAGCTCAATCAAGAGCCCGCTGCTGTTGGCATACTCAAATTGGATAGAAGGGGTGTGGTGGAGTCTGGCCAATTTGCCTATGGAAAACAATACCTAGCAAACCCTTCAGCGTTTGCACTCAATCCGGATTATTTACCCCTTAAAGACACCCCATTAGCCATTCCCGCGCAAAGACTACGAGATGGTGGCGCTATACCGCTCACTTTTCGCGATGCGCTTCCCGATGGCTGGGGAAGGCGAATGCTTGAGGCGCAATACGGTAAAAATCTAGATGATATTGATGCGCTCTTATTAACCAATGCCGACCGCATAGGCGCGATGGTTTTTTCTGAATCCTTACCAATAGCCGCAAGCAATTCAGAGATTAATCTCATGCCCCTGGATGCCATGGCCCAAGCCGTTAAAAATCTTGAGCTCTCAATGGAAATTACTCCCGAGATGCGTCGATTGCTTCTTCGCGGAGGATCGCTAGGCGGCGCAAGACCCAAGGCCACCTTTATATACGAAGATCGCAGGTGGCTTGCCAAGTTTCCCGCGCAGGGCGATGACCATGATGTCGAGTTGCTTGAAAAAAGTATCCTAGATTTAGCGCAAAAATGTGGGATCGATGTTTCACCATCAAGGCTTAAAAAAATTCATCGTGGACACGCCTTGCTTTCCCTGCGCTTTGATCGAGTTGGCACAATTAGCCAAGAGCGCCGTATTCACTACCTTTCGGCATCAGCCTTGTTGAATGTGCCCTACGAGAGTAGCGGTGGAAGCTATATCGAGTTAGCCCAAGTGCTACGGCGTATCTCTTCAAATCCAGCCCACGACTTAGATCAACTATTTCGTCGAATGGTATTTAACTTAATCATCGACAACACTGATGACCATGTCAAAAATCATGGGGTCTTGTACGCCGGCAATGGGCAATACAAGTTAGCGCCAGCATTTGATGTGGTGATGCAGCTAACCAATCTAGGCTATCAAGAGCTAGCCATTAAGTCAGGCAATCACAATTCTGAAATAGATCTGGCTATTGAAGCTGCGCCACACTTCGGGATTAATACCGAGGCTGGACAAAATATTATTAAAGCGATGACCAACACTGCATATGAGGATTTGCTTCCTATTATTCGCAAGCACGGCGGGGACAATACATTATCAAAAAGAGTGGCTAAGTGCCTTGAGCGTCAACAGGATATTGTTCTGAAAAAATGATGGCGCCAATGCCACCGCTAGTCTCCAGTTTTATAAACGGTTTTCAGGTGGTTGGCTGTTTATTTGGTCAATATATTGACCAAATAAACAGTTTATGCTTAAAATAATGATCAAATGACTACTCCTGAGCTTAGCCCCATCCTAGAGCGCCAGTTGCTATTACAACTAGGCGATAGAATTGAGCGCTTACGTAAAGCGCAGGGGCTTGGCACGGTTGAGGTGTCTGAGCGCGCAAAGCTCACCCGTAATACTCTACGATCCATTGAGGCAGGCGACCCGTCTCCTTCTATCGGCGCTTACCTACGAGTAATGTCGGTTCTGGGCGTTAGCGGAGAGTTAGCGCTTTTGGCGGGCGATACGATGCAAGCTGCTCCCGCTGGATCAGCAGGAGCAAGGTCTAGGCGCATTGCCCCTAACGTACAAGTACGCGTTTTGCCAGATAACGCCGGGCACCGACTTCAAGATCTACAAAGTCTTACCCTGCATGAGGAAGCTGTTCGGCTAGTAAAAGCTGATCCCGCATTACTGTTGCAAGCTCAAGATACTGTTGGGCGTTGGATTGCTACTGGTGATTCTCGGTCTGCCAGCCTATGGCGAGAATGGCAACTCATCTTAAGTGCAGGCTCTTGGCGCAAGGTACTTGGCCGCACGAGGCATGCTCAGCAACTTAGACAAACTTCTCCACTAGTCACCATCCTTCCAGATGAAGTGCGCCTTCGCATTTTGAAGGATGTGAGCGCGCTCAAAAAAGGAGTGGTGTTCGGCAGCTCTTTGACCACCGCCCAAGATGCGCAAAACTTCAAGGAATTACCATGACACGAGAAGAGCTAGAGCACATCATTCGCGCCAGCGCTGATGTCACCAATCAATATGAATTTGTGATCATCGGCAGCCAGTCAATGCTGGGCCAAGTGCCCAATCCAGAAAAGGTCTTCACCGTTTCTATGGAGGCGGATATCTATCCACGACAGGCCCCTGATTTAGCAGATGAGATTGATGGCGCAATTGGTGAAGGTTCACAGTTCCACGAGACTTATGGTTACTACGCTCAAGGTGTGGGACCGGATACCGCAATATTGCCAAAAGACTGGATGACGCGTGTCCATCGCGTGCAAAACAACAATACCAATGGTCGAGTAGGGTACTGCCTTGATGTGCTTGATCTCTTTCTTGCAAAAGCTGCGGCAGGGCGAGACAAAGATCGAGAGTTTTGCATGGCGCTACTGGAATACGCCTACCTTACGCCCACACAAGCCCTAGAGTTGGTGCCGACTATGCCGCTCGATGATGATGTGCAGCGAACGATACGCGCAACGATTCGACGCTGGGCAAAAGCATTGCAAGATGCGGGTAACAATATTTCACAGGAATAAAAGTAAATTGCTAGGCAAATGACTTCAAAACCCCTCATAAAAATGGGTATCCGATTTCTGTGATTGATATTGGCTAAATCTCACCAGCCTCAATCATCCTTGTAAGAGTTGATATGTCAGCTCCGTAGCAAATCTCTTGGTCACTAACACTGTTGTTATCTGCTAATACATAACCCATGGCAAAG
>CAITMU010000151.1 GCA_903893565.1 uncultured beta proteobacterium
AGTTCCACCGCGGCCCTTTGCATGAATCTTTCCGCCGTCGTGAGTGTCGACACCAGTATCGCCCATTTGGCTGGTGCCCTCGGTTTACCGCTATCCTTGCTCTTACCTTTTAATCCTGACTGGCGCTGGCTCCTCAATCGGTCGGATAGTCCTTGGTATAAAACCGCACGACTCTACCGCCAACCCGCCCCCGGACAATGGGCGCCTGCGATCGACAAACTTCTGCAAGATTTGCCCCTACCCTAGCCAATTGAGGTGAGTTTTTGAGGGTATCCATGAGGTTGTAGAAGCTCGATTAATCGATTAGCTGGCTGCCAATCGGCCCTTGACACTCTCACAGAGCAAAAATATTATCCTTAAAAAAAACCTCAATTAAACGCATTGCGACTCATCAAATGACTCCAAGCCGTTGTTTACAATAAAAAATATTACATTTCAAAAATCATCCCCAGAAGATTCTTTCTCCCCTCCTCCCTAGAATCGCGAAAAGCACCAAAATCACTGGTACTGAAAAACCATTGAAATCATCAAAAATTGTTTCTTTCTAAAAAATTTCTGCTGTAACTATTGACCATCTAGCGGTAGACTGATGGGAATAAGAAAAACAACCGTGCGCGATCGATACTCGGCGAAGCTTAAACGGATTTGGTATGACGTTGCATCAAAAGCACCTAACTTAATAATACCCATTCAAACATCATGGAGAGAGCCTGATGCGTTATCTGAATAGAGTGTTGCCTTGTATGCTGGCCTTGGGTTTTATCCATGGGGCGAGTGGTCTTCATGCACAAAACAATTACCCCGACAAACCCCTACACTGGATTATCCCCTATGCACCAGGAGGCGGCACGGATGTGATCGCGCGCCCCATCGCACTCAAACTAGGCGAAGTCTTAGGTCAACCCATTACCTATGACAATCGTGGGGGGGGTGGTGGAATTATTGCGGGAGAGATTGTAGCTAAATCCGCACCCGATGGTTATACCTTTTTAGTCGGTTCGGGTAACACCCACACTTTTCCTACCCTATTAAATGACAAAATTGGCTATGACCCAGTCAAAGACTACGCCCCCATCACCAATTTTGTGATCGTCCCCAATGTATTAGTGGCCCATCCCTCGTTTCCGGTTAAAAGCGTCAAAGAATTGGTTGCTTACGGCAAAGCCAATCCTAACAAAATCAACTGGGCCTCTTCAGGCAATGGTTCAGGGGGCCACCTAGCACTCATTACATTTGCTAAAGCAGCCGGCATTCAAATCGTGCACGTACCGTTCAAAGGGGCTGGCCCTGCCGTTGTGGCCATGCTCAGTGCAGAAACGCATTTGCTTTTTGCCAATACCGGGGTCTTCCTCTCTCACATTCAAGCGGGCAAACTCCGGGCTATTGCGGTTTGCGCACTGACTCGACTGCCTTTATTTCCCAACGCTCCCACCATGCATGAATCAGGCTTTCCAGGCTTTGAGTCGAGCACTTTCTACGGCCTACTGGCCCCAGCAGGCACCCCGCGCCCCATCATCAATCGGCTACACAAAGAGTTAGTCAAAATCATCAAAAGTCCGGACTCCATCGAGCGTTTAGCCACCGTAGGCGCCATTCCGGTGGCCAATACGCCTGAGGAGTTTGCAGAAGCTAACCGGCGTGAAGTGGAAAAATGGGCACCCGTGATTAGAGACAATCAGATCCGCGCTGATTAAAAAAACGGGTTGCTCGAGTAGACATTCATAGGACTGGCGAAGTCACTGCGGCAGGGGCATGGCAATAGGGGCATGGCAATAGGGGCAGGCAGTAGGGGCAGGCAGTAGCGGCACGCACTAGCCCCTCATCAGCCCTCGTGATTTAAACGCAAAGAACGGCGTTATGCGGGGGTCGTCGCAGAGGCCAAAATTGCTTCCTGGCTTAATCGATATTGACAGTCAGGCGCATGGTTTTCTATCAAACCGTTAATCTTTACCGTATTAATCTTACAAAATTGACAGCGATGGGAATACATCACGCCGTCATTTTCTTGAGGATAATCTATATAAAAAGGTTTCATATTATTTCTAAATCAATCAAGTGGTAGGGTTTTTAGGACCCTACGGGGTAAACAAAAAACGGCAGGATACGCTCGGCAGGATACGCCTACTAAGGCCCCGATGGGGCTTTTTCATTATTTTTGATCTGATACCACAAACTTAATTCACTGGCGGTCAACCGATCCGATTGGGCCACAGAGGACTTAAATTTCTCCTCATCTGTCATGATAGACAATTGCTTAATCTCTGAGAGCAAACTCTTGTAGTGCTCGATCGCATGATTTGGATTATCTGCGATTTTGTGAATCGGGATTTTCGATAAATCATCTTTCATCTCTCGATCTTGCTTGGCTTTTTGAATCATCATCTCAACATCCTGAGTGGTCAAATGCAAGCGCTTGGCCTCACGATTAATAATCTCAGCCTCGTCCGGAGAAATAATGCCATCCTCCAACATGACATAAAGATTTTGCTTCATGATGTCACGCTCTTTTTGCAATTCATCCGTAAAGGCTGATGACATTAAAGCCGCAGGAATAGCAAAAATACCAATTCCAATCAAAGCCAATATAATGGTCATAGCACGTCCCATCGGGGTGATAGGAGAAATATCGCCATAACCCACAGAGGCCAAAGTAATCACTGCCCAATAGATCGACTGGGGGATGTTTTCAAATTTCTCGGGTTGTGCCTCGTGCTCGAATAAGTAACCCAAACTCGCCGTCATAATCACAAGCAGCAACATGACAAATGCGGAGGCCGCCATCACTGGCCACTCACGAACAATCACCTTGGCCAAGGTTTGTGTAGACCCCGTATAACGGGTCAATTTCAACAAACGCATTAACCGGAATACCCGAAGAAAACGCAAATCAATCAGGTGATGCAATAGCGCTTCCAGAAAAAAGGGCAGAATCGCCATAAAATCAATCAGCGTAGAAAACGTCTTCGCCTGTTTGAACCGCCCCAAAATGGGCGATTGAAACCCGGGCTCTTCCACACAAGAATAAAGACGCATGCAATACTCAAGACTGAAAATAGATACCGCCACGGCATCCAAAATAATAAATTCCGTATGTAATACATAGTTAATGCTTTCCACAGACTCCAAGATCACGGCGACCACGGATAACACCACCCAAAAAGCGATAAAACTATCAAACATACTATGCAATACCCCACCATAATCACTTGAAAATACCAAAGCATGCATTTTTTGGCGGAAAGTACGATTGGCATTTTTTTCTGAAAACTCTTTCATCGCTGGGATCAAAATTCTAAAGAGCTTTAAGATCCTCAATAAACGCAAAAATCGCAAAACCCTCAAATCTACGGGCAAGAAGGCTTGTAGATAAAATGGGGCAACCGCTAAAAAGTCAATGACTGCAAATGGCGAGGTCACGTAACGCAGTCGGGGCAAGCGCTTATCCTGAAACTCTTGGTCCTCTGGCGCAAGATAAAAGCGCATCGTATATTCAATGGTAAAAACGATCACCGAGAACACATCAAAGATATGAAACCAATGTTTGTTGGGCTCAAACACCTGTGGAACATGTTCAAACATTAAAACAAATAAATTGACGACAATTAAAATCCCGATCCAACGATCAATCACCTTGTGGTAATTGTTCTCATGGGTCGGATCCAACAACCATTCGTAGAGCCAACGCCGCAAGGGTAATTTTGAATCAATATTGGGCTTTGCATTCGCATCATCCAAATGAATACCCAATTGCGCCATCGATTCACGATCGCTCACGCGTTGATAGGATTGATACTCTTCTGGGGCCGCTGCAGGATTAGGGACAGCAGTCTGTGGGGGTTTATTTTCCATGGGCTTGGGTGTCTAGAAGTCCGCATCCGTGATGCGAATAGGATAGGAGCCCTTATCGCATACATAAATTCTAATTTGAAATTTCAAGTTGATTGGATCGGTTTCTACCAATGTGGATTGCACCATTGGCACGGCTGATCCCGCCGGTGTGGGCAAGAGCTTATCGAGGACCAGCGCCCCATGTAAAGCCTGGTTTGAAGGAATACACTTTTCCACTATCAGGGGTCTAGCATCGGTAAAAGGGTTCACCATATCTTTTAGGATGGGGTTTTTATTAAGCTGTTTAAAACACTCACCCCAAGTGGGAACGACTGTGGCGGGAGCTGCCCCAGCGGATGGCTCTGATACTTTAGTGGCTACTTTCTCATCAGCCTGATGATGTGCTGATTTTTCAGCGTGAGGCTGTGCAGAGTCTTCCGCTTGATGTTTGGCTGAATCCGCAGAATGGGATTCGGATTTAGCCCCCGAAGAAGCTCCCTCATGAGAGGGCGACTCACTCGCCTCTACGCTATCCGGGGTCCACTCAGGACCCAGCGCTTCGGATTTAGCTAAAACGGAGGGCAAATAAGCACTAGAGGAACATTCAACGGGTAAAGACCCCGCTTTTCCCCGTTCAGTCCCTATGCGCACGATCAAAGCCCCTAGCGCTTCGGCATTATCCTTACTGACATTGGTTTTCAAACCTTCTAAGAACGTCATGCGCCCCAGCATAGCCGTGGCAATGAGAACTAGAATCATGAATAAAACAAAAATCCAGTCAAAAAAAGTCAGTTTAGTCTTTGGTTTGTCATTGCCACTCAAAAAAGTCTCCCAGACTTAGTCACACGTAAGCCGACCTATATTTTAAAAAATAGTATATTTTTTTAATCATACTATTGTTTTTGCTTTTTCGTGCACTTTCCGTACTTTTAGCGGTTCGACAGTAGGCTCAATACTCTCCAGTTTTCATCCTAATAGACGCAAGATAGGATCAAAACAGGCCCAAAATGCATAATTAAGCGCATAAAGAACAAAAACATGTAGCTATAAAAAATATATTCATTATCAATACCTTATAAAAATCCGCCCGCTGCGTCTTCAATACCGAGCAACCGCCAAGCCCCCTAAGGTTTCGTTACCAGTAAGCGGTAACTGAGCGGCGTTATAGAAATGCTGGAATGATGGCTCCATGACCTCGTGAATTCACTTTACGAAGATCGATAGGGACGAATTCAATAATAGCAAGCAACCCAAACCAACCCAAACCAATCCAATCGAATGACTATGGCGTGATCGGGTTCAACGCCATATTGACAGTGGAAAGAGCCAGGCTAAATTTTGCTTGGAAGAGCAACGTTCACTTCCCGCCTTGGCTTATTGGCGCGATCGTTTCAAGGTTTCTAGCAAACGTAAACCATCGATCGCAGCAGAATTATCTTTAAGGGACAATCATTTTGTCGACGCTGGTCCATTATCGTTGGAAATACCTGATTCAAAAAAACCTGAATCAAGGATTGCGGAAAGGACTGGTTCGGTTTTTTTTACCCGGCAAGTCCTGAAATTGGGCGGAGGCGAACCCGGTGCGTTGTGACAGGAGATATTCGCCGTCAATCTGCTGCGCCAAGCTATCGATGTCCCGCTGTGTCACGCCAACTTGTGCGAAATGTGCCTTCCAAGTATTCACAACCTCGATGACTCTGGCCACCTCGGCTGCAGCCTCGGTGGGCCGCAAGCCAAATGCATCACACTGGGACATGGCGTTTACCAGCGTCGAATCCCGCCCCTCTGCGCCACAGATGAACTCCTGGTAGCCCTGCCCCGAGTTGGTGGGTAACACATCGTAAGCGGGCGCCAATTTCAGGCGGCCATTTTCAGCTGGATTGACGACCAACAGGGAATGGTTTTTCTCATGGTCATCGGTGTTGTCGATCAGGATATTGAAGACCATACGGCGAAACAGCTCGCGGGCGTCCTGCTGGTTCATGTTCGCATGCGCGACACCGACCCGACGAAGAATCCGGGCCAGTTCGGGGTAGCCCATCTGCGGCTCCCAGCCCGAAACCGTGGCAGCCCGAATGGCCGTAGCAGCTGAAATACTGTGAATCCGCCGCCCCTGCTCACGATCAAAACGCCGAATGACCAGTGCATGGGACCCCACAAGGGGAATGGCCTGCGTTTTGGCCACCGTGATGCCTGCGCGCTCAGCCAGCGTCATCGCCGCGTGTTCAACGAGAGGGGCGTCAACCGGTTCATTGTTGAAGAACTTGATCACCCACTGCTCACCATCGATGTTGATGAGCGCCTTGGGCTTGGCACCGCCAAGCGGGCTTCCACCACCGGCGATGATCTTGGCCTCCAGCGCCGTCAAAGGCTCCGCGGCCTCAATCTTGGCCGCCACCTCACTCAGCTGCTGCGCATCTTCCAACCCGGGTAGTGGACCCGCTACACGCGGACCGTAATGGCTGGCCGAGGTAGAAACACCGAGCGCGCCAAACCGGTCATCCCCCGCGTAATACAGATATTCCATCAAGGAAAGACGCTGGGGCTTATCCACAAAGCGAATGACTTTTTCACCCCAACGGTCAGGCCGCGCATCGTCAACTGCGCCGACCGCACGCTGAACATCCGATGACAAACGGCCCGGCGACAAAAACTCGTTGTCCAGTAGCGGAAGATCTTCACTCAATGCAAAACCACTGGACAAC
>CAITMU010000152.1 GCA_903893565.1 uncultured beta proteobacterium
CACGGTTGCTGGGGTTAATACCACCAGTTTGGCAACGATTGATTTGTCGACCACGACCGGTGCTCAAAATGCACTCGCCGTTATTGATAAGTCGATTGATCAAATTAACAATACGAGTGCGGTATTAGGTGCATACCAAACACGATTCCAAGAGGCAATTACCGATCTTCAGACTTCTTCGGACAATTTGTCGGCCAGTAGAAGCCGGATTATGGATACTGACTACGCGGCAGAAAGTACCAATTTGGCTAAATCCCAGATTATTGCGCAGGCAGCTACCGCGATGTTGGCCCAAGCCAATCAGTTGCCCCAGCAAGTGTTAGCCTTATTGAAGTAATTAAGCCTTAGTTTGACCACAAAGCCCGGGTAAATCCTGGGCTTTGTGGTTTCTGAGGTTGAAGGATAGGTGAGTGACTTGGTTTTAAGTTGAAGGCCATTTTCTTTTTAGGTCTTTTTTAAGCTGTTCAAGTACTGGACCCCATTCGCCTTTTAGTGTTTGACGATATAGGGTTGCGCAAGGATGCCAAGGGCTTCGTTTGCCATCAGTCATCCAGCGCCAATCGGTGAGGTGAGGCAATAAAACACAGACATCTTTTCCTAAAGCGCCTGCCAAATGAACGGTGGTATTGTCGATGGAGACGACGAGATCACAAGTAGCGATCAAGGCGGCGAGTCCATCAATATCGTTGAAGTTATCGATTTCAGGCACATTGACAATATTGATATCGAGCTGAGTTTTAACCTCATCAATTTCTTGTTTCGTATCTCCGTATTGAAGATTCACAAATTGCCACTGATCTTGCCAGAGGGTTTGGATTAATTGGGTTAAATCCACATTTCTTCGTGAGCCGCTGACTTTATTGGTAGTTCGCCAACTGATGCCACATACAATTGGATGGCCTTTGGCGGGATTCGCACTTTTTATTTGATTGATTTTTTGTGGGTCAGCGAATAAAAAAGCATCGGGCGTGTTACTAAAGCTTTCTTTGTTGCACCTAAAATATTGACCTAAGCTTCCCATGGGGATGTGTTGGTCGTAGCTTTGCTCGTCAACCTTGTGGTGAGAGGGTAAAAATTGGATGTTATTCTTAAATGAGCGACTCATGAGAGGGATGAGTTTTTCATTAACGGTGACTGTAAGGCTTTTGGAAATTGCGCTGACTTCATTCAGTAAAGAGCAGAACATAATTTGATCCCCCAGGCCTTGCTCAGCCCAAACGAGTAACCTTTGATGGGGCTCGCCTTTCCATTCAGGCTTAGGGGTGACTAGTGGCTCGGTATCGCATTCTTTGCTCTTCCAACGCCAGTCGTAGAGTTTCCAGCCCTCATTGAAATCCCCAATTTTGAGTAACAGCCCGCATTTGTTGATTTTAGCATCAATAAACTCGGGATCTTTTTTGATGGCTTCATTAAAGTCGAGAAGACTTAATTCGAATTTTTTAAGTGATTGCAGCGCCGTGCCACGATTATTGTAAGCATCAGCCGATTCGGGCTCTAAAAATATTGCATGATCATAGTATTGGATAGCGCTTTCATGCTCTCCTTGATGATTGATGGCATTGCCAAGATTATTGTAGGCTTTCGTGTAACCAGGTTTAAGGTTAATGGCTTTTGTGCAAAGATCGGCTGCTAATGTAAATTGTTGCAGAGCGATCAGTGCGCTGGCTTTGTTGCAATGGGCTTCGGGATAGGTCGATTGAATGCTTAAGGCTTTGTTGTATTGTTCGATACTCGCATCATATTGTTTTAGCTCCCAGAGGCAGTTGCCGATACTGTTATAGGCTTCGTAATAATCCGGTTTGATGGAGACGGATTGTTGGTAACGATCAATGGCTTCTTTGAATTTTTTTAATGTGAGTAAAACGTTACCGCTGTTGTAATAGGCCTCGGTATACAAAGGGGCATAAAAAATAGCCTGCTGGTAACTCGCAAGACTTGCCTCCCATTGAGTTGTCTTTTGTAGTGAGACACCGCGGTTAAAGTGGGCGAGTGCGAAGTCAGGTTTAATCTTAATGGCTTTATCGAAATCACGAATTGCCTCATTGAACCGATGGAGTTCCTGTAAAGCGGCGCCACGATTGCAGTAGGTATTTTGGTGGAGGGGATTTATTTTTAATGCTTTGTTAAATAAAAACAATGATTTATCGTAATTCTTTTTTTGTAGTTCGAGGGTGCCCGTTAATTGGAGGGCATCAAAATGAAGGGGTTGTTTTTTGAGTATTTGTTCGTAGAAGGACTGTGCCTGATCCAAATGCCCTTGTTGATGAAATGCGATGCCAGTGGCAATCAATTGATTGACATTATTTGGAGTTTTTTTTGCCGTTGCGGGAAATTTCATGAGTATATTGGCTGGGGGGGATGCTTTTGCCGCGATTGACGGCTTTCTTCATGCTTTAACGCTAAGACGTTTGAGAGTTGAGTATCGTAGAGGTGATGATCTAGTAGTGCTGTTTAAAAATTGCCACCCCCTTATTGTTCCCGCATTTAAAGCATTTAATATGCCAAATGACTGGTTTGAGGGGTGTTTAGTCTTGAACTGCCGTCAGTGGCCTATTGTATTAGGTGCTTAAAAGGGGTGAAGCGCTGTTTTTTGACTTTTTTTGAGGATGAATTTTTTCTATAAAGCGTTATTTGTTCATTTTCTTGGGTGGCAAATATCTGCCGTTAGCCTGTCAAAAATCTGCCAAAGAAAAAATCCTCGTCTATTTTTATATTTAAATATCAATAAAAACAGTTAGTTAAGTAATTTTTAATATTCTGGCATGAACTCTGCTTAAAGAGACACGTCAGCGGGCTTTTAAATTATCTGTCAATTTGTGAGCTCCAAGTTGTTAAAAAATTTCATTTTAAAAAGCAGGAGTTATTCATGACTGTCATTAATACTAACGTAAACGCGCTTTATGCTCAAAATGCGCTGAGTGTGAATTCGAAGAAGCTTACTTCGGCGATGGAGTCCCTTTCTACGGGTAAGCGTGTTAATTCGGCCGCTGATGATCCTGCTGGTATGGGGATTATTACCATTATGAATCAGCAGGTCAGTGGTTTGAAAATGGCCACGCAAAACGCCTCTGATGCCACTAACCTTATACAAACCGCTGAAGGCGCAACCGCTTCTATCAGTGATATGCTGCAGCGGATGCGCCAGTTAGCGGTCCAGGCCTCCAGTGATACCAACGACAATAATCAGCGTAGCTACTTGGATCTTGAGTTTCAGCAGCTAAAGCAAGAGATTGTCAGTGTGGCTAGCACCACGCTTTGGAATGGTTTTCCGATTTTAACGGGTTCAGCAGGGCAGGCTGTAGGGGGCGCCAAAAGTACCATCACGGCGCAGACCTCAGCGCCCTTCGTCAGTGGCCAGACGGCTCCCTACGGGAATGTCCTTGCTGCCAATGCAATGACTATCAATGGAGTGCCTATTGGCCCATCGAATTTGTCAGCAGTTACGGGAGGTTTAGTCAGTGGTTCACCCTTATTGGCAGGGGACCTGACATTAAACGGTTACCAAGTTCCGCCCTCAGGTAACTCAGGTATTTCTAATGTCTTAGGCACAAGTCCGTTATCGACTATTGCGTCCAATATTCCAACCGTTCCGACAACTTCAGACATTACCATTGATGGCACTGATATCGGATTTATTTCTGCGGGTACTACTTCAGCGCAATTGGCTATACAAATTAATCAGAAGTTGGGTGCTGCCGCACTCGCCACTTATGGTAAAAATATCACTGCTACAATTAGTAATTCTGGTTACCTAGTATTAACTGACAGTGGAAGTACCAATATTACAGTTGCCGGTGGTAATACCGCAGGCATTAAAGCGCTTTTTGGTTCTACCGCTCCTACGGCCGCTGCGACCATCACTGGAACTGCTGCTCCCGCATTAAGTGCCAGTATCAGTAATGTCACTTCAGGTATTACAATCGATGGCACTGATATCGGTTTTATTCCAGCAGGCAGTACCCCGGCGCAATTGGCGAGTCAAATTAACCAGAAACTGGGTGTTGCTGCGGATGCGGCTCATGGACTCAATGTTACTGCCTCTATCAGTAATGGTTGCTTGGTATTAACTGACTCCGTAACTTCCGCAACTGTGACAGTGGCTGGCGCTAATTTTGCGGGTATTACGGCTCTTTTTGGTACGGCATCTCCTACGGCCGCGCATACCGTGACCGGAAGTTCTGCTCCTGTTCTAAATTTAAGTATATCCAATGCCACTTCGGGTATTGCTGTTGACGGCACGGATATTGGATTTGTTTCTGCTGGTACCACCCCATCGCAATTGGTCTCGCAAATTAATAATGCATTGCATTCTTCCGGTGCATCGGCTGGCGCTAAAAATGTGACAGCTTCCTTAGATGCAACTAATCATTTGTTGTTAACCGATAGCACTAACGCCAATGTGGTTATTGCGGGTGCCACCAATGTGGGTGTTTTGGGATTAACGGCTGGCACATTTGTATCTTCTTCTTGCGACCAGAGCGGGAGTGCTTTTGCAATCGCTGCTGCCATTAATTCAATTTCAACCAGCACTAATGTGACCGCTGTCGCACAACCGGTAACGACCACTTTAACTGCGGCTGGGACGACAGCATTGACATCGGGGCAATTGACGATCAATGGTGTTTCTATTCAGACGAGTGCTCATACCAATGCTACGGAAGAAGGTGCTGATTTAAGAACTGCAATTACGGCTGCTCAAATTCCTGGCATTACTGTCAGTGGCACGGGAAGCTCCGTGATATTGACTTCTAACGATGGCAGAAATATCGTTATTAACGCCAATACGGCTCAGGCGCAAACGGCGCTGGGTTTAAGTGGTGCAGTGACTTCAGTTCATTCCAACGTAGTGTTATCAACGAATTCGACTACGGGTATTAATGTGGGTTTAAATGACGTCAATTCTAGCGTGAGCTCAGGCTTTACCGTTCCTGGTTATGATACGGTTTCTCCCCCAGGAGGTATTGTCGCTACGAGTAACCCGGCTGCCAGTGCTATTTCTATTGCCTCAGCTATTAATGCAAAAGAAGCTTCTACCGGTGTCAAAGCGATAGCAAACCCAGTGGTAACAATGGGAAATTCATTGGATACAACCTTTATAAGCCCCAATGGGGAAAGTGTTTATATCAATGGGAAACAGGTTTCTATTCCAGCGGGCACTTTTTTGGCGACAAATAATAGTCAGCAGCGCCAATCCGCTATCTTGTCCGCATTGAATACGCAATCTACAGCTACGGGCGTTACTGCAACACCTAGTCAAGGCGGAGGGGTCACTTTGACTGCGGTGGACGGTCGTAATGTCTCGATCTGGTTTGATTCAGGGGTTTCTGGATTATCTGCAGGCACCTTTGGTATGAACGCTAATGATGTTAAGGGTATCAACCCTGTAACCAGTCCCAATGGTCAAACAACCCTGTATGGTACTGTGACATTGGCCTCTGCTACACCAAATGCGCCCACCCCCATGGGGCCTGGATCTATCGTGGTTGGTGGGAGTGCTGATGCAGTTTCTCAAGCGAATTTTTCTAGTCTAGGATTGGTGGCTGGTAGTTACGGAGGCTCGAATACCGATAGAGTGGGGCGCCTTAGTTTTCAGGTGGGTGCTGAAGCGAATCAAACGATATCTATCGATTTGCCTGACTTTGGTCCTGATGGTTCGATTACGGGTCCGATCACTTCGGATGCGAATGCAGGAACGCCTACGGTGGGTATCAGCACATCCAACGGCGCGCAAAACGTGTTAAGTCAGCTGGATACAGTGATGAATAATGTCAATGCTGCGAGTTCGCGTATGGGTGCGATTATTAATCGACTTTCCTATACCATATCAAACATTGCCAATGTCTCTAGCAACACGACCCAGTCCTTGAGTGCCATTCAAGATACGGACTACGCTGCCGCCTCTACGGCATTATCAACGGCGCAAATTGTGCAACAAGCCGCCACGGCAGTATTGGCTCAAGCAAACACCAGTCAGCAGTCAGTATTAAAACTGCTGCAGGGCGGTTAATGGTCGCGAGTGAGCCTCCCAACTGCAGTCGCTGCCGTCATTTGGCAGTGAGTTGGGATGCTCGGTTTCCTCATTTATGTCGTTTGTATGGATTTAAGAGTCGGGCCTATCCCTGCGTAGAGGTTTTACGCAGTGATGGTCGTTTCTGTCAGGGGTTTTCCCCCAAACAACCCAAAGTGCAGCCTACGGGCGAGAATGCTTGGCTTGCCTAGGCTGATGGTTTCAGATCTTTTTAATGTTTTTTGTAGTCAGATGGGTGTCAAAATTTTGTGACTGAGCATTAACAAAAAAATGACATATGTATCTTAAGTAATTGATTTAATGAAATAAAAATTCTGGCACATTAATTGCTTTTCTTTGAGTGAATATAACCTTAAAGGTGAAGCAGTGTCGGAAAAAACACAATCCCCCGTTGCCATGATGTGCGCCCTTTGGCTGGATCCGCAAGGGCTCCCGTCACAAGAAGCGATCATGAGCTTGAATGCCGCTGGCCTTCAGCCGCTGGCCTTGCCCTCCATGGGTGAGCTGCGTGTTCTATCACACCATAGAAAACTGGTGGTGGTGAAACTGACGGAAAATACCCTTGCCCTACAAAATATTATTCAGGCCATGCGTACTGTGGGCATCAAGCTACCGGTGATTTGCCGTGTCGATGCACAAAAGCTCTCTTTGGGTGTTCGTGCGATGCAAGAAGGCGCACTGCATGTGTTAGCCGCAGAGGATTGGAGTCTTACGGCTTGGCGCGAAGCGGTGGGCCTCATGAATACTTCCACTCTTGCGCCGTTAAATTCTGTGGTCTTTGTGGATCCTTTAAGTCTAGAGCTATTAGCACTAGCCCGACGCGTCGCGCAAGCGGGCGTGACCACCCTTTTGACAGGGCCCACCGGTGCAGGCAAAGAAGTGATGGCGCGCTTGCTTCACGATGCATCAGTGCGTTCGACCGGACCCTTTGTCGGGGTTAATTGCTCAGCCTTGCCTGAAAGCATGATTGAGGACATTTTGTTCGGTCATGAAAAAGGCGCCTTTACAGGGGCCGCTCGTGAGCATGCCGGTGTTTTTGAACAGGCGCATGGAGGAACATTATTTTTAGATGAAGTGGCAGAAATCCCCTTTGCCTTGCAAAGTAAACTCTTGCGAGTCATTCAAGAACGGCAGGTGAGCCGCTTAGGTTCCCAGCAGTCGATTCATGTGGATGTGCGTTTAGTCACGGCAACCAATAAAGACTTACGAGCTGCCATGCAAGCCCGTGAATTTCGTGAAGACCTTTATTTTAGAATTAGCACCTTCCGTTTACGGGTCCCAGCCTTAAACGAACGTCCAGGCGATATATTGCCTTTGGCTAAATATTTACTGCAATACTATGCGCCTGCAGGGCGTGATTGGTATTTGACACCTGCTGCTGAAAAAGCCTTGCTGGCCTATTCTTGGCCTGGCAATGTGCGCGAATTAAGTAATGTCATGCAACGGGCTTTAGTTTTAAGTGAGGCCCGTGAAATTGATGTGACCCATCTCTTATTTGAAGAGATGCACCAAGTGCAGTCAAGCCTATCCACTAGCACCTTGGGATCGCAGTGTTTACCCCATCAGTCCCACTTCGCATGGGGCAATGAGGCGGCTATTTCAATGGATGATAATGTGCCTGTCAATCAAAAATCTTCCGCTGACTTAGGCTCCATGGTAAGGGATAGCGAATATAAGGCGATCGTCTCCGTGCTTCAAAAAACACCCAACCGGATTAAAGCGGCTGAGGCGTTGGGCATTAGCCCCCGTACCCTTCGATACAAGTTGGCTCGTTTCAAAGAGCTCGGTCTTGTGTCAGCAGAAATGAATTAAGTTTTAACTCCATTTAGTTTAAAGGACATACCCCATGATCGATAAAGCACATATGGCCAATATTCAATCCATGCTGGATCAAATTCGTCAGTATGAGGTTAAAGCCAAGGGCATTAGTGAACCGAGTGGAAGTGAACCCAGCGTTCAAAAAACCGGGTTTTCCGACTTATTGAAGGGCGCTTTTCAATCCGTCAATACCCTCCAACAAGAGGAACAGTCGATGACCGATGACTATCAAATGGGCAGAGATGTGTCTTTAACGGATACGGTCATGGCTGTACAAAAGTCGTCCATTGCGTTTGAAGCCACACTGCAAATTCGTAACAAAGTTATCAAGGCGTATGACGAAATTAAGAATATGCCTATTTAGCCTCATGGCGTATTAAAGCATCAATATTTGTATTTATAAGGTGAATGAATCATGGCTGAAGCACTTCAAAGTAATGCGTTAGGGGTTCCTCTGCAAATGCAAATGCAACCGGCAGCGCAAACGGCGTTGGCAACGGTTCCTGGCATGCCGGTCACGGCTAACGCGGGATTGCCCACCACGAATGTATCGACCGGGGGCCCAATGGCTAACGTGTCTATTATGAGCGGCGTGCAGGATGCGTTAAGGCAGCCCAGTGTGCGAAAGCTAATGCCCGCAATTATTGTATTTTTTACTTTACTGATTTTCGGAGCGGTTTATGCTTGGATGCAGGAAAGTCCTTATCGACCCATATTCCCTGGTATGGCGGAGGCCGATCAGCAAGCGGCAATGGAATTACTTAAAAATGCGAACTTTAAGCCTGAGCTAAATAGCACCACTGGTCAATTAATGGTGCCAGCCGGTAAATTTCATGCGGCACGTATTTTTATGGCCTCTCAAGGCCTACCCAAGGCTGCGTCCAATGGCGTGTTGGATACATTGAAAGATCAGTCTAATATGACGACCAGTCAGTTTATGGAGCAAGCGC
Organism: uncultured beta proteobacterium; assembly: GCA_903893565.1. GTDB lineage: Bacteria > Pseudomonadota > Gammaproteobacteria > Burkholderiales > SG8-41 > UBA5216. Next base: position 8,797 of record CAITMU010000152.1, read on the forward strand.
GTTATTCTGCGGCTATTGAACAGGAATTATCCAAAAGTATCGCCCAAATCGGTTCGATTGAAAGTGCCCGTGTGCACATCGCCCAAACCAGACAAAGTGCTTTTATCCGTGACCGCTCGCCGGTTAAGGCCTCTGTGGTCGTTGTGCCATTTGGAGGGCGTATGGTTTCGGCCAATCAAGTGCAAGCGATCGTGCATTTAGTGGCATCCAGTGTTCCTTATTTAAATACCAATGATGTATCGGTTGTGGATAATTCGGGCAATTTACTCACCCACAGCGGCACTGATGAGGCCTCGGGATTAAATGCCAAAGAGTTAGAGCAAAAGCAGCGTATGGAGGAGACTTATCGTAATCGTATTGTCCAGCTATTAGAGCCAGTCGTGGGAGCGGGCAACGTACGCTCACAAGTGTCTTTGGATATGAATTTTACCCAAACGGAGGAAACCTCAGAAGATTATGACGCCAACAATAAGGGAGCTAAGACGCGTTCCGAGGTGGTCTCAGAAGAGCGGGCTCCTAAAACGGAGGCCTCAGGTATACCGGGAGCTTTGTCTAATTCGGCTCCTTCTGCCTCACAAGCCACACCCGATACGAATAAACCTGCGGAGGATAAAGCGAGTGCGCAAAGTAATGCTCTTTCAACCAAAGCGACTCGTAATTTTGAATTAGATAAGACCATACGTCATGTTAAGGGACCGACGGCGAGTGTTGAGCGTGTATCGGTTGCGGTGGTGATTAAGGATCGTGTGGCCAGTGGTGCCGCATCGGCCGATGGTGCTCCCAAGGATGGCGCAGCGGTGGGCGGATACACCAAGGAGGAGCTCGAGCGGTTTCAGGGCTTGGTCAAAAGCGCGGTGGGTTTTAACGCGGAGCACAATGATGTGGTGACGTTGATACCGGCGAAATTCGAATTGCCCCCACCAGAGAGTTCGAACATCCCTTGGTATGAAAATGAGATGATCATGAATGGCGGGAAGGTGAGCTTGGCCGCTATTGTTTTGGTGGTGATATTGTTGACAGTGGTGCGTCCAATGATGGCTGCTTATGGTCCTGCCCCAGTGGTAGCGGCTGCAACGCCCGGCACTTTGGCTGAAGGTGGTTTGCTGGCGGCTGGATTAGTGGGCGGTGCAGGCGCAGAAGGGCTGGGTGGGGCCGAGGGCGCTACAGGACTGGCCATGGCTGAGGGAGAGTCGTTAGATGAATTTAAAGAGCGCTTGAAGAAAGAATCAACGGCTAAAAAATCCTCGATTTCGGCTGATATGCTCGACACCGCGAATACCTACGACGATAAAGTGGCACTGGTGCGTATGTTGGTGCGAGAAGATTCTGGTCGGGTCGCCAATGTGTTGAAAAACATGATTAAGCGGGATTTGGCGGGTTAAAAGGTGAGCTTCCCTGATAAAGACATACATCCTTCAGGGAAGCACTCTTAAAAAATGATTAAAAAAGACGATTGCAAAGTAATCTAGCTGTATAACCAATCATTGACAATAATAAATATTATTATAGATATCCTTTAGAATGACTGAAACAGTGTGTAAAGATTTAATGCAATGCGCGGCTCAGTTAGGGTCAACTTCGCTTTAATGTGAAAAACGGTAGAAACGATTATGGCAGAAAAAAATATGGCGCAAGTTCAAGATGCCCCTCTCATGACTGAGGCCTTGCGTACAGAGTTGGAACAGTTGACGAATATCCAGCGTGCTGCGGTGTTGATGCTATTGTTAGGGGAGCAGGAGGCAGCCAATATCATTCAGTACCTAGATCCGAAAGAGGTTCAGCCCCTAGGGGCCGCCATGGTGTCTGTGGCGGATATCTCGCAAGAGGCGATTAATACCGTGTTGGACGAATTTTTAGGGACCATTAAAAACCAGACGTATCTGGGTCTAGGCGTGCATGACTATGTGGAGACGGTATTAAAGCGGGCCTTGGGCGATGATAAAGCGGCCTCTGTGTTAGGGCGCATCATGCCAGGGTCTTCAAGTAAGGGACTGGAGATCTTGCGTTGGATGGATTCAAGAGCCATTTCCGACATGATTCGTAGCGAACACCCACAGGTCATTTCGATTATTTTATCGGTGCTCGAAGCCGATGTGGCTGCGGAAGTCTTAAATTACTTACCTGCCGAGCAACGCCCAGAGGTGGTTCAGCGCATAGCGACCTTGGATGCGGTCACTCCAGCGGCTATGCTGGAATTGGAAGCGGTCATGAAAAAACAGTTCTCCTCCAGTTCCTCGAGCGCATCTTCGACTTTAGGTGGCGTGAAGGTGGCTGCAAAAATACTGAATTTCACCAAGACGACACCACTGGCCGGGATCATCAGTTCGGTCACTAAAATGGATCTGGATCTGGCGCAAAAAATACAAGATAACATGTTCGTATTCGATAACTTGTCTGGTTGTGATAACCGGAGTATCCAGGTGATCATGCGTGCTGTGGAGCCCGATTTATTGATGGTAGGATTAAAAGGGGCAGATGAGGCGGTGCGCTCCAAATTCTTTGACAATATGTCGACTCGGGCTCGCTCCATGTTTATTGATGACATGGAGGCCAAGGGCCCGATGCGTTTATCGGATGTGCAGGAAGCGCAAAAACAGATCGTGCGTATTGCCCGTAAACTCGCTGATACCGGTGAAATTATGTTAGCCGGCGGTGGAGATGATTTTGTTTAATGCAGCTGAGTCTTCCAATATGAGCTCTGAGTCCAATCCAGCCCCCGTGTTTTCAATTTGGCAGCAAGATGCTGGGCGAACGCACGCTTCCGGTGCTGGTAACTTTAAGCCCCTTTGGGATGAGGAAGTGTTAACCGGCTCAAGCTTTGCTGCGGTGGATTACAGTCAGAACCGTTTGTTGGTGCCGGAGGCATTGGTAGTCAATCCTCGGCAAGCTGAGCCCTCAGGGCAGAGTTTGCCCGGCGCCTCTGCAGTCGATACATTGAGCGTTATCCCCGAGGCGATAGCGACGGGGACAGCGAGTGCGGGTTTACAGGCAGAGGCGCACTTCAGTGGCTCGAGCGACGCTTCTCAGCCGGGTTTGGATCACGTGATATCGGCGCATACGCCTGCCTCAGGATCATTTAAAACCGAAGCCGAGTGGAACCTCGAATTACAAGCGCAATATGAAAAAGGCCTTAAAGCCGGGCAAGATCAAGCCCAACTGGCATTCTTGCAAGGTGAAGCGCTTGAAAGAAAAAAACTCAACGATTTGATTGCTCAGATGAGGGTAGAAATGACCCAGTCGGCGAGTTTTTTTTCTGGATTTGAACGATTGAGCTTGCACCTTGCTAAACAATTGGTGCGCGGAGAGTTAACCCTATCCATTGATGCGATCAGACGACTACTGAAGGGGTGCTTGGCCGATGTGGATCAGAAAGCGATTGCTGTTGTCCATTTATCTCCGGACGATGTGCAGCTATTCCGAGATCAACGGGTGGCCTTGCCCACAGGGATGATATTGGAGGCGGATTCTCTCTTATTAAGGGGTAGTGTCAGAGTGAGTTTGTCGGATGGGGCGGTGGAAGATTTAATCGAACACCGTTTAGATGCGCTCGCCAATACGGTGCTGGGACTGGATGCGAAGACGGCCGGATTGCTGCGTTCTACTAATGAGGATGATCAAAGGGGTGAGCCAGAGTCTATGGCTGAGGTCGATTCGATGTCCGCGCATGCCATGATTCCCGTTCCCGCGTGGGCACCCCAATCAGAGCCCCCATTGGATCAAGAGTCTACCCATGATGTAACCCATAGGGACGCTGAATCACGACCCAACGAACAAGAAGCGCAGCCCTACGATACGTTCGAGACCGCTGAGGGTCGTTTTACTCCGGTTGATGATGAACTGAAGATGAGACTACCTACCAACGAACAAGCCGCATATACCCCTCCCTCCCAAGAGCTTGAAGGGGAGTGGCGTTAGTATGGAAAACGAACGCGAATTGGAACTGGAGCGCTTGATACGGCGTGCGCGTGTTGAGGCTCCGGTTCGAAGTGGTCGCGTGCACAGAATGGTGGGTTTGACCTTGGAGGCCAAAGGCATTCAGGCCCCGTTGGGAGCGCATTGTGTGGTGGAGGCAGCACAAAACATCCGGGTGGAAGCAGAGGTGGTTGGGTTTAACGATCAGACGACATTTTTAATGCCTTTTACTCTTGCTACCGGCATTGGGCCGGGGGCGGTTGTGCGGGTGATTAGCTTAGCGCCTAAGGCGCGGTTGGGTGATGCGCTGCTGGGTCGTGTGATTGATGCGCGTGGCGTGCCTTTGGATGGTAGGCCCATGCCTGATTGTGATGACGAGTTAAATCTCGCAGGCTTGGAGTTAAATCCTCTCGAGCGGGGACCGATTGATCAAATTTTAGATGTCGGAGTTAAATCCATTAATGCAGGGCTCACTATGGGGCGCGGCCAGCGCATGGGCTTGATTGCGGGTTCAGGCGTAGGTAAAAGCGTTTTACTGGGTATGTTGACCCGCTACACCAAAGTCGATTGCGTAGTCATTGGTTTGATTGGTGAGCGCGGTCGTGAGGTCAATGAATTTATCAAAGAGTCGCTGGGTGTTGAAGGCTTGGCCCGTTCGGTAGTGATTGCAGCACCCGCTAATGTGCCGCCGGTTTTGCGATTGCGTGCTGCACAATTGTCGCATTTAATCGCAGAGTATTTTAGGGATAAGGGCAAAAGTGTTTTATTGATTATCGATAGCTTGACCCGGGTGGCGCATGCGCAGCGTGAAATTGGTCTTGCGGTGGGAGAGCCTCCGACCTCCAAGGGCTATCCTCCCTCGGTATTTGCGTTGCTTCCCAATTTAATTGAGCGTGCCGGAGTGGGGCGCCTAGGCCACGGAGCGGTGACCGCGATTTATACCGTGCTGATGGAAAATGATGACGCTTCGGATCCTGTGGTGGATATAGCGCGTGCCTCGTTGGATGGTCAAGTGATGCTCTCGCGAGCCTTGGCCGATGCGGCTCATTATCCGGCGATCGATTTAAATGGTTCGATCTCGCGGGTGATGCAGGCTTTGTTGACCCCAGAAAGACTGCGCCTTGCGAACCGATTAAGACGGATGTGGAGTGTGTTTGAACAAAATCGGGATTTGATACAAGCGGGTGCCTATCAAGTGGGTTCGAATCCAGAGTTAGATGAGGCGATAAAAATGCGCACACCCATTGAGCAATTTTTACGCCAAGACATGCACACCGCCGTCAGCTACGAGCAGTGTGTCACTGAATTGATGAGTATCGTTCAATGACGCCCAGACAAAAAATCGCACAAAGTGCACTGATGCTTCAGTGTGCCCCAGCCCAGCTCCATCTGGCAAAGGAGCGTTTGAAGTGAATAAACAGCAGACCTGGAACCTATTGGCTAAAGTCGCTCAATCGAAGAGTGCAGAGGCTCAGACGCAACTGGTCAAAGCCCGACAAAATCTGGAAGAAGTCGCTAAATCAGAAAAAAGACTGCAGGATCTTTACGCGGATTACAGTGCGCGTCTACAACCAGGCGGACCTTCGTGCACGATGGCGGAGGCTAAAAATTTGCGCGGGTTTATTGAGCATATTGAAACCTTACACCAATCTTTAATCCGTAACCGAATTATTGCAGAAAGAGCCGTGCAAGGTGCTACGCGTGTGTTTACCCTTTGTGAAACGCATCGGGCACGGATGGAGGGATTGGCGGAGCGTGCGCTGCGCCAAGAGCAAAAACTCTTGCAGGCCAAGGAGAATAAGCAAATGGACGCTTTAGGTATCAGCCAATATATTGCGGCTCGAGGTTAGAGGGATCAAAAGAAAAAAATAAGGTAATGATGAACGCGTCAAAGGTTGATTTTTTCTATGGGCTCCTAAGAAGAAGATTAATTAAGGAAAAGAACGATGAATGAAACGAATCATAAAGTGGGGTTAAAAATCGGTCAGCTAATGCTGCTGCTTTTTTCGGTGGGTTCGATGGCAATCAATGCCGCGGACTTATCTAAGGCTGCCCGTGATAAAGCGCTTCTGGAGGAAAGTTCAGCCGGTGCGACTAAGAAAATGACGGTCGACTGCATACCGGGTAAATTTCGAGCTTTAAGTCTTCTCACCCATGATCCAGCGCTGCGTAAGCAGCGTGCCTTGACATGGCTACAAACCAACGGCATGGCCTGCGATGCCGAAAAGCTCATCACGATCATTAATAGCCGTAGGGTTTGGCTCGGTGCGGCCGATGATGCCGCAGTGGAAGAAGCCATCGAAGTCTTGCTAGAAACGAAGGGGATTATGGTGGCTAAGGTGCTGATGCCGAATAATTCCAATACTCCCTCAACTGCTTCTTCGGCCCCCGCCGCAACGACTTCCTCTGCGGCGACGGCTACCCCCGCTGCAACGGCCACCCCTGGTGCAACGACGGCAGCCGCCACTGCTGCTGCCACTGCTGCTGCTACGGCTGCCGCTGCGGCCTTGGCAGCCAAAGATGAACCGCCCCCCCCACCGCCTCCGGGTAAATAAGATGGAGCGCAAGAGGTGTTGACGTGGGCTCGTTAAGGTTTTGAAGTAGTTTTAAAGCACGGGAGGTAAAAAAAGTTTCTACCGTGTAGGGTTTCAGCTAGAATAACAGCGAAACTGGGAATTCACTTTTGAATTCAGTGACTTCAGTGCCACTCGCTATTTTTTTGCAGGACGTATGCCCATCTTTTCTTGATCTTTTTTTGGAGTAAAGAGGGGAACGAAAAGACTGGATTAAAAGGGCAAAATGGATTTTGGAATGCCCCCTTAAGCCTTAAGACCTCGGGCAGGCCCTTTAAAAAAACGGTAATCAGGGGCATGTCAATTGTTGGGGCGGTCGTGATAGGAGTCGGTCGGGAGTGCTGGTTTTTTAAACTTTTTAATTTCTTCAGATTGTGACCACTGTGTCTAAAAAAATTATCGGTACTGGTGCAGCGATGCGTTTGTTGCGAGAGCGTTTAGCGCTAGCCGCACAAAGCTTAGCAACCGTATTGGTCACCGGTGAGAGTGGCACAGGAAAAGAATTGGTGGCGCGCGCCATACATGATTTATCTCCCCGTTGTGGGGGACCTTTTGTTCCCATTAACTGCGGCTCTATTCCGAGGGATTTATTAGAAAGCGAGCTCTTTGGACATATCAAAGGCTCTTTTTCGGGGGCTATCGCAGACCGAAAAGGGCGTTTTGAGTTAGCGCGTGGCGGCACGATATTTTTGGATGAGATTGGTGATATGCCAGCCGTGATGCAAGTAAAATTATTGCGGGTATTACAAGAAGGCGTGGTGGACCCGGTGGGTGGAGCAAAGTCGGTTGCGGTCGACGTGAGGGTGGTGGCTGCGACGCACCGAGATTTAGAGACCGAGTGCACGGAGAGTCGATTTCGCGAGGATTTGTATTTTCGTTTGAATGTATTGCCGATTCGGGTGCCCGCCCTAAGAGAAAGAACGGATGATTTGCCACAACTTATTTCTCATTTTATTGTCACTCATACCCCGCAAGAACAGTTGCGTATTTCTTTGGCCCCTTGTTTAACACAAGCACTTCACGATTATGATTGGCCAGGCAATATTCGAGAACTCTCCAATCTTATCCAGCGTTTAAGTGTATTAATGCCCGGTAAGCGTTTATCCGTGGCTACGGTTTCTCGTGACTTGCTGCCTCGCAAAATGAAGTTGGTTCCAATGGACGTGAGTGTTGCCGTTTCTCCCGAGAATCGGTTGGAGGAGCGGTTGCGCCCAACAGAGGAAGGCTTGCCCTTGCAACCCCAAAACACTGAAGCGCTCAGCCAGCCACTGGAAAAATCATCCATAGGTCCAAATGCAGAATCCGAATCAATGCCGCACGATATTTTTTCTTCTGCTAATGAAGTAGACGCTCTATTTGCGGCAGGTTCAGGCCAAGAGTTTAGCAACAGTAGTGGTCAAGACGAAGACAATCCCGTCGAAGAAATTATTATGATTGCTCATGGCGGGTCTTTATTTAAGTCCCAGGGTATTCCATTAAAAAATCATTTGGCTGATATCGAAAAGAAAATCATTGAACGTGCTTTGAATTACACCGGTGGTAATGTGTCGAAGACGGCGCAATTGTTGCATTTGCAAAGAACAACATTGATCCAAAAAATGAATAAAATAAAGTCCGAAGGTAATACCCCTTAAGTTTTTTTAGTGATTATTTTTTGTGTAATGGATCGAAGGGGGCATTGCTTCATCAATGGCATGATGTAATAGGTGAGATAGAAATGATGAAAATAAAGACGGGATTGGCCATAGCCCTTTTAGGATTAATTGTAGGGATTTGTTGCTTTTTTTCCTATCAAGTGGGAGCCAAGAGTAAGCAAGCTGTGGGGGTTGACGGCCGAGATTATCCCGCACCGAATGACGGGACTCAATTAAATGTGTTGTGTGATTCAATCGCTTCCATTCCTAGCGCTGGACTGGACTCCAAACGGGTAGAAAATAAATTTATTGTGGTCGGGGGCTTTAATTTAAATGACCATACGGGTTGGTATCAGGGGCACTTTGCCATTGATGAGACGCGTAAGGGCACTTTGGTGGTCAGTGGAACTGAGTTAACGGTGACGCGCCCGGCTTTGTTTCGTCAATTCGGTGAGCGCGTTATAAAGGAGGGGTTCACGGTTGATCGCAATAATGGTGAGTTTCGTCAGTGGCTTGCTTTTGAGAATGGACAAAAAGTGGAGTTCATTAAAGGCCATTGTGGCAAGGTGACTCGCCCACCTTTTTAGCGTTGAATGATGTGGGATGCTCCCGTTTTTTATTATTTTTATTTCCCTACCCTTTTTTTTTCTTTATTGATTGAGATGGCCTTATGAAATCCATTATTTTGCCTGGAATATTGCTGCTGATCATTGTGGTGGGTGGATTTTTTGGCTACAAGTATTATGCCGCCTACAATGGACTGGAATCGGTCGTCACTAAGTTACGCGCTGATGCTGAAAAATCCAAAAAAGACGCTACCGAGCTTAGCTTGCAGTTGGCCAAGCAGACGCCACGATTTAACGAGCTAGAAGAAAAAGAAAGACAATGGGATGTGGTGAAAGTGGCATTAGCCAGTGGCGTGGCGTTAACGATTGTGGATGACGCGGTTAAAAGTGCAAAAAATCCTACCCCTGATCATTACTTAGCCATGGGCGCTATACGTTTAGTGGTTAAGGGCAAAGAGGATGCTGAAATAAAAGTAGCTTTCCAAAAGGCCATGCAGATGTCTAATTGGCCAACCGCTATGAAGTCGACTTGTGCTGCGCAATCAGGGATGGCGGCTTTAGGTAATATGGTGGAAATGCCCGTCGATTGTAAAAAAATATTTGCGCTTCAGGACAAAGTGGAGGGGGCCAACGCAGCGGCGGATGCAGCAAAAGCCGATCCAGCAAAAGCGGCTGAGGCCAAGGGAGGAGATAAGAAAGAGGCCAAGCCCAAAGCGGACAAACCCGGGAATTAATGACCCGGTTTGGCCTCTTTTTTCCCCTCTTTCTCTTTTTCTTTCGCTGGGGGTTCTTGCGGGGTAGTGTCTAATACCGTGCGACATTTTTCTACGGGGCCGTTTTTGGTTGTTGTGGTCTCGCAAATATATTTGACCTTATAGGCGTAGGCCGGAGAAATCGACAAGACTGCCCCGAGGAGCATAAAGGCCCACAGGAGTGCCCCCAGGTCGATGAATGTTCTGGATGGCAATGGGGTGCGGGGCTTGGTCAATGTCATTTGAAAACTCCTCAGTCGTAAGAGGCCATAAAGCCTGCCAAAGGCTTTATTGTATGATTTTTTATAGCGCCGTGATAATTTACTTAAAAACCTCATTGGATTCGAGTCGGTAACCAAACGAACGGTTTGATTGGAGCGGGAGTTCAAGATTGGAGACAGTTTTGAATTTTTTTCGTAGGTGATGAATGTGCACTTCTAATACATGGTCTTCTCGTGCCCAAGGCCGACCAAAGACTTCGGGGTAGATATTTTTTCGGCTCACGAACCGTGGACTGCCAGCCAAGGTCAATATGATATTGCTTTCTTTTTCTGTGAGTTTGGTTTTGCCCTGTGGGCCCTCGAGTTGACGGGTGCTGATGTCCAGTTGCACTTCGCCCATGACGATTTTTTTGACCGTTTTAGGCATCACATTTTTCTTTTCAATCCGTCGAAGAATGGATCCTAATCGGGCCATCAATTCTTCGGTTGCAAAGGGTCGGGTTAAAAAGTCATCAGCCCCTGACATTAAGGCATCCACACGCGCTTCGACGCTCACGGGTTCACTGGTGACAATGATGGGTAACATGGTCAGATTCCTCACCCGCTTAATGGCGGCGATGGGTTCTTCGTCAGACAGGTTCCAGTCAAGAATGATGGCAGAGGCTTTTTTGCTTTTCAGTTCATTTAAAAGATCCAGGCTGTCATTTAAAAGCTTACCGGTGTAGCCTGCAATGTGAAGATCTGTTTGCAGTTGAGTGGCCTGTGAGCGGTTATGATTAAGAATTAAGACGATGCCAGGATTGATATTCATTTTGACGCTCCATGAATGGTGGCTGAAGAGGATTCAACGGAAGAAAAGGTCGACATAATAGGGGGCGAGTTTTATTTTTTTAAGGGGGCCTTGTAATGAAGTGATCGAGAGTTAAATAAATATTAATTAATTTTTTTGGTCATTTATTTTCTTAGGTCTTGTATAAAAACCGTCAATCTAAGCCTAAGTCGATCCTAAAGCTGAAACACTTTCTAATTTTAATATGATTATAATATTTATAATTTTATAGCGTTCAATAAAGAATAATCAAGCATTATTTTGGTGCATGATGTGGAACCGTCTTTTTTGAATCAATACTGGGAGTTAGAGGGTTTTTGTCACTTTTTTGGGGTGACGATCATTAAAATGCGTACTGAGCGAAGAAAAGGACTCTTTGAGGTTTTCGTTTCGGTTACATAATGCGGTCGTTCGAGTATCGAACAAAGCGCTCATGGTGGCCTGCGTCGTTAGGTGGGTGAGTCGACAGTACACCGGAACAAAGGGTTTTCATCTTTTTTGGACAGTTTTGGGGTATTAATGTCTTATGACGCTTTTCATCAAACGTATCCTGGCTGGTTAAGTCCTGGCGGTGGATTGGTATGGCATGCTCGTGCCTTTCGTTGGCGTAACCGCTGGAAGCCTTTTATCGGTCAACTGGAACAATGGCTTTCGGGTTGGCAGCCTCCCAGTACGAATTTATTATTGCTAGGGCCGTCTGCAGGGTGGTGTTTGCCCACGAGTTTTTTGCTCGGGTTTAAAAATATCCATGCCGTTGATTTTGATCCGCTGGCACCTTTAATCTTCCAGGCACTGCATGGCAGGGCGCTACGTCAAGCCAAAGTGCGCTTAACGTGGCAATCGGCCAATATTTTTGTTGATCTGGAAAAATTGCTCCAAGCACACCCCACGCACGTTGTTTTATTCGCCAATCTTTTAGGTCAGCATCGGTTGTATTGCACTGATTTATATCAGGCCGAAGCGCAATTGGTTCAATTATCGGCTCGTCTTAAAGGTCGACACTGGGCTTCTTTTCATGATTTGGTATCTCGGCAATGGCCTCACGCCTGGCATTTGCCGCAGCCTTTGAGGGCTGGGCAAATGTGTCAGGCGCAGCAATTATTAAAAAAATGGCAACTGGGAGGCGTATGGCTTGACCATCTGACCTCGGCAGTGCTTCCCAACAAAGTAGCCCGTCAATATCTCGTGTGGCCGATTAATGCTGGCCGTGCCCATGTGATAGAGGCCGGTTGGGTGAGCCCCGAAGATATTTGATGAGGGGGCAGTCATCTGCAACAAGAATTCAGGCTAAAATCATGATGACTCGCCGTTGCTGATTTTTTTAGATAACGTGTTCTCACATTCACCTTTTTGAGATATTGCCCCATGGCTATTGAATCGATGCTCGCGTTTCGGCCGATGAGATCTCGTGCGACTGGGTGTTGCCTTTGGTTGAGCCTGCTCTTGGGGTTCTTCTTGGTCGCACCCTCCGCCTTTTCATCCAGCGTGGGTTATGTGCAGTCGATGCGTGGTGAGGCCAATATTTTGGACAGTAACGCCGCACCCCGAGTCGCTCTCAAAGGGGCTCAGGTTTTTGAGGGTAATATTCTTGAAACCTATCAATCCTCTACCCTACAGCTTCGATTGACCGATGGCGCCGTGTTATACCTTTCCCCAAATACGCGGCTTTTAGTAGAAAAATTTCATTATACTAAACGACCCAGTGCGGACAATGTTGCGAGGCTTTTTCTTGAGACTGGTGCCGTGAGAGTGCAAACCGGACAATTGGTTCAAGTCAATCCGGGCCGTTTTCTGCTGACTTCGAATAATGCTGCGATTAACGTCAAGGGAGCCGATTTTGAAATGGTTTATCTGGGACAGCCGCAGTCTTCAGTCAGCTCCACTGCCCCCTCACTGTCGCCTTCCCCAATCGCTTCGCTGGGCACCTATGTGTGCGCTTATACGGGGTCTCAAGGCATTAGTGCTGGCAAAGACTATTTGACCCTCGCTCCTCGTGAGTCCGTTTTTGTGGGATCGCGAACGGGTAGTCAAGCGCCACAGCCCATTAAACTCGATAAATCCTTTCTGTGCGCCACCCCCCTTGCCCCCTCCTTTGTTAAACCTAGCGCCCCGCCCATGGTCATTAATGCCAATCCACAGCCTCCCGCACCGGTTCAGGCTGACAGGCGTGCGCCACAAAACTTCCAGATTAGCGTGCGATTTGATGCGAGGGCCAATCACAACGCGGTTGAAGAAGTTTCTACCCGTGCCGGTGCAAGAGAGCGTGTTGAGCAGCAATTGTGGGTGAAGGACGGAGAGAAGGCCTCCTTCTACGATTCACTTCGCCCCACCGTGCCGACTCCCCAAGTGACCCAGCCCTGGGGATACGGCGTCGTGAGTCCCCCGCCCATTGCACCCGGTGAAGTGGTGATGGTGACGCCTCATTGGCAAGGACAAAGGGTCACTCTGGAGATACAAACGCAACAAAATTTACCGGATATTTCTGGCACTCAAACGCAATCCACGAAGTTAAATACGACGGTGAGTGTTACTTTGGGGCAGTGGCAGGAGTTAAGTGCCCACTTCAATGGGGCAGCCCGATCATCTGGCTCGGAGTCTGTCTCCACCCGAGAAGTGCGTGATCCACCGCGCTCCATTTGGGTGCGGGTGGATGCGACTCGTTAGCCAAGCGGTGGCCGGTGGCTAGGCACTGATCTTCATCGGGTTCACTCCGCTTAATCGTATATTCGGCCTCTCGTGCAAACGCCCTACCAATATCAAACGAAGAACAAAGGACTAAGGGGCCTCAGAGGCGCTTAGTGAATCGGTTGATGGGGCGTGGGTTCCCTGTAGAAGGCGGTTACCTGATGCTTTAATGTTGAGACAGGGCACTCGAAAGTAGTTTCGCCGTAATGTCAACGATCGGGATCACGCGTTCATAGGCCATACGGGTGGGTCCAATGACCCCAACCGTGCCGACAATCTTGCCATCGACTTCGTAGGGGGCTGTGACCACGCTGCACTCATCTAGCGGGGAGAGACCGGCTTCGCCACCAATAAAAAGTTGCACGCCCTGCGCCCGGCTCGATATATCTAAAAGTTGCAGCAAGCCGGTTTTGCGTTCAAAAAGATCAAATAAATTTCTCAGTCTTGCCATATTGGAAGACAGGTCATCAATATTGAGTAACTTGTTTTCTCCCGAGATGACCACTTGCGTATCGGTTTCGCTTTCGACTTGGCTACCGGCTTCCAAAGCCACGGCCATCAATTGCGTCATATCTTCACGGATATCCCGTAGTTCTTGTTGAATACGGTTGCGGATTTCAATAAAAGTAAGCCCCGCAAAATTTTGATTTAAGTAATTAGCCGCTTCCACTAGTTCTGAGGCTGAGTAGTGCTTATCGGTGAAAAGTATTCGATTTTGTACGTCGCCCTGGGGGGTGACGATAATCAAGAGAATGCGTTTTTCTGATAAATGCAAAAATTCAATATGACGAAATCCTGCGCTGCGACGGGGAGTCACCACGACCCCGGCAAAACGCGTGAGTTCGGAGAGCATTTGAGAGGCAGAGCCCACCAGTTGAAGGGTATTGTTGGGGTGTAATTGGCCTTCCAGTTGGTTAATTTCCAAGCGGTCGAGCGGTTTAACGGTGAGTAACGTATCGACAAAGAACCGGTAACCGCGGGGCGTGGGGATTCTTCCTGCTGAGGTGTGAGGGCTAGAAATAAAGCCCATTTCCTCGAGATCAGCCATCACATTGCGTATGCTTGCGGGTGATAAATCTAGCCCCGCTATTTTGGATAGCGCCCGTGAGCCCACTGGTTGGCCATCGCTAATGTAGCGTTCGACCAGGGTCTTGAGAAGCAGTTGCGCACGTTCATTCATGGGATTGGACATAACCCCTATTCTACAGAGAGCGGGGCTAGGGGTGAAGGGGGATTAAGATTAGGTTTTTTTCCTCCAAAAGTCCATTTGGCGCTAAGGCGATACTGCCGGGTAGGCGTAGGTTGTGGTTTAATGACGGATATGAATAAATCCTTCCAAACCGTCGCCTTGATTGGTAAATATAACAGTCTTGAGATTGTAGAGCCATTGCTTAAATTGGCGCAATTTCTTCAGGGCCGCGGCGTTCGAGTGCTGATCGATGCATTGACTGGGCAGCATATTGAGCGATCGCCCTACCCGGTTTATGATTTGGCCGATTTGGGGCGTGAGGCGCAGCTCGCAATTGTGTTGGGCGGGGACGGCACGATGCTCAATATCGCTCGAACTTTAGCCCCTTTTGACGTGCCACTGGTCGGGGTGAATCAGGGCCGATTGGGGTTCTTGACCGACATTTCGATCGACACGATGTATCAGACGATTTCCGATATTCTAGACGGTCAGTGCGTCACAGAAAAGCGCATGCTATTGCAAGGCGAAGTGTTGCGGGATAATCAACGTTTGATCGTTGATTTAGCCTTCAATGATGTGGTGGTGAGCAAAGGTATTGAAGGCAATATGGTTGAGATTGAGGTGAGAATCGATGAGGATTTCATCTACAGCCAACGCTCGGATGGCTTGATTATAGCCACGCCTACCGGTTCGACAGCCTACGCTCTTTCGGCCGGCGGCCCCATCGTACATCCAGCCCTAGAGGCGATTGCCTTGATTCCAGTGTCACCCCACACCTTGTCTAATCGCCCCATTGTCATTAGCAGCGATAAAACCGTTGAGGTGATTATTCACAGCGACAGTGATGCGCGAGGCCATTTTGATAGTCACTCGCACTATGCCTTACAAAAAGGCGATCGTATCGTTGTGAGTCGCTATCCCTATGCCGTGAGCCTGCTGCACCCGGTTGGGCATAGTTATTACCGCATGTTACGGGAGAAATTGAACTGGAATCGTGATTAAGGTCGATTAAAGATGCTAACCACTTTAACTATCCGGGATTTTGTGATTGTTGAGCACATGGAGTTGACGTTTAACTCAGGTTTTACGGTGCTGACCGGAGAAACCGGTGCGGGTAAGTCGATCTTGATTGAGGCGCTCGCTTTAGTGCTAGGCGGTAGGGCAGAGGCCATGGTTGTGCGTCAGGGAGCTTTGCGCGCCGAGGTGAGCGCTGAATTTGATGTGAGCGGACTTGATCGTGTTACTCGTTTTTTAGAGCAAGAAGCGTTGGCGGAGGAAGTCGGTGTGTGTGGGGTTCGGCGCCTCATCGAAGCCGGAGGGCGTTCCAGAGGGTTTATTAATGGCACACCGGTGACTGTAACGCAACTTCGTGAGCTTGGTGAGTTGCTGGTGCATATTCACGGCCAGCATCAGTCGCAGGCTTTGGGTCGTACGGTTGCACAACGCGAACTCATCGACGGCTATGCGAGTCATCAGGCGATGGTCGTTCGAGTAGGAGAATGCTTTCATCAATGGCAAAAAAGCCGCCAGTTAAGACAAAAGCTTGAAGGCAATGCCGCAGCGCTGCAAGCCGAACGTGACCGACTGGAGTGGCAGGTCAATGAGTTGACCCCGTTGGCTATGGATCCGGCGCAGTGGTTGCAATTTAATGCTGAGCATTCCCGATTGTCTCATGCAGCCAGTTTGATTGAACTGAGTGCGCAGACGATGGATCAATTAGCCGATACCGAGCTCGCGAGCCTACCTCAGTTAAATGGGGTGATTTCACGCATTAAAAATTTCGCTGATTTTGATCCGGAATTAAAAGCGGTCTTAGCGGAGTTGGAGTCCGCTCAGGTGCAATTGCAGGAGGCTGTCTACAGTCTACGACACTATCAGCAAAAACTAGAATTGGATCCACAACGATTACGCGAGCTTGAGGAGCGTTTGCAGTCGATACACTTGGCGGCGCGTAAGTTTCGGGTCGATCCCGATGCGTTGGCGCAAAGCCTGGCTCAAGCCCAGGGGCGACTGATGGAGTTGACTCAGGGGGGCGATATCGAGGCTTTGAAAGAGGCCGAGGCTAAGGCTCTTGAACTGTACCGCAGTCAAGCGCGCAAGCTCTCTTTATCGCGTACAAAGGCTGCGCGTGAGTTTTCTGAGAAAGTCACCCAAGCGATGCAAGAGCTAGCCATGAGCGGGGGGCGATTAGAAGTGAGTCTCTTGCCACTGGATGAACCGGCAGCTCACGGTATGGAAAACATTGAATTTTTGGTCAGCGCCCATAAAGCACTACCTCCTCAGCCTCTGGCTAAGGTTGCCTCGGGCGGTGAGCTCTCACGTATTAGCTTAGCTATTCAGACCATTGCCAGTGAGTTAGCGCAAGTGCCCACTTTGCTTTTCGATGAAGTGGATGCGGGTATCGGCGGAAGGGTCGCAGAAATTGTAGGTCAACGACTAAAATCGTTGGCTGGTCGTTTTCAAGTGATGTGCATTACGCATTTGCCGCAGGTGGCTGCTTGTGCGCACCAGCAGTGGCAGGTCGCTAAATCCGTTTCAGGAACGGCACTCACCAGTCGAGTATTGGTGTTAACCCATGAGCAACGGATCGAAGAGCTCGCGCGAATGTTGGGAGGGGTTAAAATTACTCAGACAACACGTCGCCATGCTGCTGAAATGCTCGACTCACAGTAATGTGGGTTCTTTGCGCCTTTGTTGGGTCATCCTTGACTTAGGTCTCAAAGCCTGTGCCACGATGGGGGCAATTTTGTTTCAAGCAACTGGCGTAGATGTGTAATGAGTGTTCGTTAATTTTAAATCCGCGAAGATGAGCGACTTCAGCCTGACGTTGTTCGATTTGTTCGTCGTAGAATTCCTCCACATGTCCGCACTGTAGGCACACCAGATGGTCGTGATGTTCACCTTGGTTTAATTCGAACACCGCTTTGTCCGCTTCGAAATGGTGGCGGATCAGCAGCCCCGCCTGTTCAAACTGAGTGAGCACGCGGTAGACCGTGGCCAAGCCCGTATCAGTGCCGTCTTTTTGAAGTAATTTGTAAACATCTTCGGCCGATAGGTGACGCACGCTGCTGCGATCGAAAAGCTCAAGAATACGCAACCGAGGCAAAGTGGCTTTCAAACCGCTGGTTTTTAAATTTTCTGTAGAATTCAACGGCTTCTCTATCGGAAAGTGATCAGTCTGGGCTATGATAGCTGAAATTCGGTATGGAAAATATTTCAAAATCAATAGTGCTCAAAAAAGTCATGAGCGATTGGTAAAATCCCTACCCTGTTGTGCCCTGGGTGAGATCCAATTCGCCTTTGGATGAGGTTAGGGCTGGCAGGGTGGATGACACCTTTTTGAAATTTTCCGCTTGGTTAGTAAGTTAGGTGCTGGTCGGATGAGACTGCGACCACCGGTGCGATCCGTGGGATTAAGAGTGGAAGAAAATGTCTATTAAAAGTGTAAGTATTGCGTTGATTGTGTTGTTAGCCGGATGTCACGAAATTCCTATTTTGCCTGGCATTACACCCTATCGGATCGATATTCAACAGGGTAATGCTGTTGATCAAGAGATGATCTCGAAGTTAAGGCGAGGGATGACCATGAGCCAAGTGCGCTATGCCTTGGGCACGCCATTGCTGATGGATGCCTTTCATAGTGACCGGTGGGATTATTTTTATAGTTTACGTAAAGGTGGGGTGATCGTCGAATCACGTCGGTTTGTGGTTTTTTTTAAAGCCGGTAAGCTCGATCGTATTGAAGGCGATGTGGTGGCGAGTTTAGATCTCCCCGTTGGCGATCAAGTGCCGTCGGATGCCAATATTATTAAGCCCCCCGCTAAGCCGGCCCTACCCCCTGCTTCATCCAGTCCGACTCCCACGGAGTCCAAGAAGGTGACCCCAACCCCAGTTCCCACACCGGCGAGCACAGGCACTACAGCCCCGTCCAGTGGTGGTAAACCAGCAACGCCCCCCAGTCTTTGGTCAAGAATACTGAATAAGATCGGGCTTTGAGGATTTGATTAAAAAAACATACGCATAGAGGAGTCGTTGACGATGGGATTAAAAATGGCCATAGCCGGTGCCGGCGGGCGTATGGGGCGAGCGCTGATTGAAGCGGTGATGCAGCAGCCTGATTTAGAGCTTTTTGCTGCTCTTGAGATGCTAGGTAGCCAACATCTGGGTAAGGACGCAGCAGAATTTGCCGGCTTAAATAGCGGCGTTTTAATTCGTAGCGATTATGCGCAAGCCTTGCGCGGGGCCGATGTGTTGATTGATTTTACTCGGCCGGAGGGCACGTTACTGCACCTAGAGGCCTGTGTTGCCCATGGCGTACGAGCCGTGATTGGAACCACCGGCTTTAGTGAATCGCAAAAGCAGACGATTGCGGCACTTTCTAAGCAAGTGGCGGTAGTATTGGCGCCGAATATGGCCGTTGGGGTTAATGTGACTTTGAAGCTAGCTGAAGTGGCGGCGGGTATCTTAGGTCAAGACTATGATGTGGAGATTCTTGAAGCGCATCATCGGCATAAGGTGGATGCGCCCTCCGGCACGGCCTTGAAATTTGGTGAGGTGGTGGCTAAAGCCCTGGGCCGTGATTTGGCTAAGGTGGCCGTGCATGGGCGTGAGGGGGTGACGGGGGAGAGACCTGCGCAATCGATTGGCTTTCATGCGATTCGCGGTGGCGATATTGTGGGTGAACACACCGTTCTTTTTGCGGGAGAAGGAGAGCGAATTGAGTTGACCGTGCGTTCCTCTCATCGGGGAACCTACGCCCATGGGGCCTTGCGAGCGGCGCGGTTTTTGGCGCTCCAACCTTCCGGATTATTTGACATGTTCGATGTGCTGGATCTGAAATAGGTAAAGTTGGCTGGGTTAGGGGAGGGGGGGGGCGAAAGGCGCGCAATCTCGCCGCTTCTTTTGGCGAGAACTCCGCTTTGGAGTATAATAGGGTTATGAGTAAAGCGGGACGGGTAATCCTGTCCCGCTTTGCATATCCAGATACTTAAATTATCGTGTAAAATCAGGAGGTTGCCGTGTCACCGCGTACGCCCGCCATCCTCGTGCTACAGGATGGAACGGTATTTCGTGGCACGTCTATCGGTGCCGATGGCGTGTCTTCCGGAGAAGTGGTCTTTAATACCGCGATCACCGGATATCAAGAAATACTGACTGACCCATCCTACTGTCGCCAGATTGTGACTCTGACGTTTCCGCATATTGGAAACACCGGGGCCAATGATGAAGACGTTGAATCCCATCGTGTGCATGCTGCCGGATTAGTGATTCGTGATTTGCCTTTGCTAGCGTCTAATTTTCGGCAGACATCCACGTTGGGAGAATATCTTAAACGTGAAAATGTAGTGGCCATTGCTGATATTGATACCCGTCAGTTAACGCGTTTATTGCGCGACAAAGGCGCGCAGAATGGTTGCCTCATGGCAGGGGCCATTGATGAAGCGCAAGCGCTGAAGGCTGCCCGTGAGTTTCCGGGTTTAAAGGGTATGGACTTGGCTCAAGGGGTCAGTTGCGCAGCCCCCTATCCTTGGCAGGAAACGGTGTGGACCTTAGGTCAAGGTTACGCGCAATTAAAGCCCGAAGCGGCCAAGCGCCATGTGGTGGCTTATGATTTTGGGGTGAAGCGAAATATTCTTCGTATGTTGGCTGAGCGCGGATGTCAATTGACCGTGGTGCCAGCTCAAACCCCGGCCACTGAAGTATTGAAATTGAAGCCCGATGGAGTATTTCTTTCCAACGGTCCAGGAGACCCGGAGCCTTGTGATTATGCGATTTCGGCGATTAAGGCGTTGTTAGAAGTCTCTATGCCCTTGTTTGGTATTTGCTTAGGCCATCAGTTGATGGGGTTAGCCAGTGGGGCGAAGACGGAAAAAATGAAATTTGGGCACCATGGAGCTAATCACCCCGTACAGGATTTAGAGACGGGACGGGTTATGATCACCAGTCAAAATCACGGTTTTGCGGTGGATGCGAAAAGTTTGCCAGATCACTGTAAGCCCACCCATATATCTTTGTTTGATGGGAGTTTGCAGGGCTTTAAAAGACTAGATAAACCGGCCTTTTGCTTTCAAGGCCACCCTGAAGCGAGTCCTGGACCTCATGAAGTGTCCTATTTATTTGATCGATTTGTCGCGATGATGGATCAGCAGCGGAAAGTATAAACCTCTCGTCATGCCAAAAAGAACCGACCTTAAAACCATACTGATTATCGGGGCCGGACCGATTGTGATCGGTCAGGCTTGTGAATTTGACTACTCGGGAGCTCAAGCCTGTAAAGCCTTGCGTGAAGAGGGTTATCGCGTGGTGCTTGTCAATTCCAATCCCGCGACGATTATGACCGATCCTGGGATGGCAGACGCCACCTACATTGAGCCGATTACTTGGCAAATGGTGGAAAAAGTCATTGCCATTGAAAGGCCAGATGCTTTATTGCCCACGATGGGGGGGCAGACGGCACTTAACTGCGCCTTGGATCTAGCCAAACACGGGGTATTAGAAAAATATAACGTTCAGATGATCGGGGCTTCCAAGGAGGCTATCGATAAGGCGGAAGATCGAGAGAAATTTAAAAAAGCCATGGCCAAAATTGGACTGGATAGTCCACGCTCGGCCTTAGCGCATTCTTTGGAAGAAGCCCTGCAGGTGCAGGCCATGGTCGGTTACCCCACCATTATTCGCCCCTCCTTTACACTGGGTGGAACAGGCGGGGGCATTGCCTACAATCAGGAAGAGTTTAGTGCGATTGTAGAGCGTGGCATTGAGGCAAGTCCCACGCATGAAGTGTTGATTGAAGAGTCGGTGATTGGGTGGAAAGAGTTTGAGATGGAGGTGGTGCGTGATTGCAAGGACAATTGCATCATTATCTGTTCGATCGAGAATTTGGATCCGATGGGGGTTCACACCGGGGATTCAATCACGGTGGCTCCAGCGCAGACGCTGACCGACAAAGAATATCAGATTATGCGTAACGCTTCGATTGCTTGTCTGCGCGAAATTGGCGTGGATACGGGTGGGTCGAACGTTCAATTTGGTATTAATCCCCAAGACGGACGCATGGTCATTATTGAAATGAACCCGCGGGTCTCGCGCTCTTCGGCCTTGGCCTCTAAGGCAACGGGGTTTCCGATTGCAAAGGTCGCCGCCAAGCTTGCGGTGGGCTATACCCTCGATGAATTAAAAAATGATATTACCGGAGGTGCTACTCCGGTGTCGTTTGAGCCGACCATTGATTACGTTGTCACAAAAATTCCGCGTTTTGCGTTTGAAAAATTCCCCTCTGCCGATGACCGCCTGACCACGCAAATGAAATCGGTGGGCGAGGTGATGGCCATGGGGCGTACGTTTCAGGAATCGATGCAAAAGGCTTTGCGGGGTCTGGAAGTAGGGGTCGATGGGTTTAATCAACGCACCCGCGATCGTGAAACTATTGAAGCGGAACTTGGACGTCCTGGCCCTGACCGTATTTGGTATGTCGGGGATGCCTTTGAAATGGGTTACACCTTGGAAGAGGTTCACGAGTTCACTCACATTGATCCGTGGTTCTTGGCGCAGATTAAGGATTTGATAGACCTAGAAATGCAGCTCGATGATGAGAAGCTCGAGGACTTGGATTATGAGCGTTTGCGTTCACTCAAAAGGAAGGGTTTTTCTGACCGTCGCTTGGCATTTCTTCTAAAAAGCAGTGAGACTTTGGTGCGTGAGCGACGTCATGCGCTCGGTTTGCGTCCTGTCTATAAGCGAGTCGACACGTGTGCGGCCGAATTTGCAACGCGCACGGCCTACATGTATTCGTCCTATGAGCAAGAGTGTGAGTCCCAGCCGACGGATAAAAAGAAAATCATGGTTTTGGGCGGTGGGCCTAACCGTATCGGCCAAGGCATTGAGTTTGATTACTGTTGTGTGCATGCTGCACTCGCACTGCGGGAAGATGGTTTTGAGACCATTATGGTTAACTGTAATCCCGAAACGGTATCCACCGACTACGATACATCGGATCGTCTGTATTTCGAGCCTCTGACATTGGAAGATGTGTTGGAGATCGTGCATGTAGAAAAGCCTTGGGGCGTGATCGTGCAGTTTGGTGGACAAACGCCACTGAAACTAGCGCGTGATTTAGAGGCTAACGGTGTGCCCATTATTGGTACCAGCCCAGACTCGATTGATGTGGCCGAGGATCGTGAACGGTTCCAGAAATTATTGAATAAACTTAAATTAAAGCAGCCGCCCAATCGCACGGTTCGCAGTGCAGTCAAAGCCTTGCAAGTGGCCGAAGAGATTGGTTACCCATTGGTGGTTCGTCCCTCCTACGTGTTAGGCGGAAGGGCGATGGAGATTGTTCATCAAAAGGAAGATCTCGAACGTTATATGCGTGAGGCGGTGAAAGTCTCTAATGACTCACCGGTATTGTTAGATCGATTCTTAAATGATGCAATCGAAGTGGACGTGGATGCAGTCTCCGATGGCGTGCAAGTGATTATCGGTGGCTTGATGGAGCATATTGAGCAGGCGGGAGTGCATTCGGGTGACTCAGCTTGTTCGTTGCCGCCTTTTTCCTTATCACCGGCCCTTCAGGCAGAAATGCGCCGTCAGACGGTATTGATGGCCAAGGGATTAAAAGTGGTGGGGCTCATGAATGTGCAGTTTGCCATTCAAAAAAATGGTCTTGAGGATGTGGTCTATGTGTTAGAGGTCAATCCCCGCGCCTCCAGAACCGTGCCATTTGTGTCGAAGGCCACAGGACTCGCGCTGGCTAAAATAGCGGCTCGATGTCAGTCGGGTCAGTCTTTGGCCTCGCAAAACATTTTGCACGAGGTGGTGCCTCCTTACTATTCGGTCAAAGAAGCGGTGTTCCCCTTTATCAAATTTCCTGGCGCTGACACGATTCTAGGACCGGAGATGAAGTCTACCGGTGAAGTCATGGGCGTTGGTAAGACCTTTGGTGAGGCGTTTGTAAAATCGCAAATGGCGGCGGGCGAGAAATTACCTAAAACGGGTAAGGTATTTATTAGCGTACGAGATGCGGATAAGGAGCGCTGTGTTGATATCGCACGGGCCTTAAACGCTTTAGGGTTTACTGTCGTAGCGACCCGCGGAACCGCCTTGGCTTTAACGCAAAAAGGCATCGCTGTGACGCCCGTGAACAAGGTGGCTGAGGGGCGGCCGCATATCGTGGATATGATCAAAAACGCCGAGATCGTGCTCCTCGTGAATACGGTGGACGAAACCCGCAAAGCGATTCGAGATTCCTATGCCATACGGCGTGCGGCCCTGCAGCATCGTATCCCCTACTATACGACCATTGCAGGCGCGCGTGCCGCGTGCGCCGGTATGGCCGAGGCGGGTGAATTACAGGTCTACGCCCTGCAAACCCTGCATAAACAATTAGCCCACCAATAACAAATGAAAATGCTCAGATCAATAGCCCGTGGAGGCTCAAGTTTATGAACAATAAAGTACCCTTGACCGTTCATGGCGCGCAAAAATTGCGTCAAGAATTGCATGACCTAAAATCAGTGCAACGCCCCATGATTATCGCAGCCATTGCTGAGGCTCGTGCCCATGGCGATTTGTCGGAAAACGCGGAATATCATGCTGCCAAAGAACGGCAAAGCTTTGCAGAAGGTCGTATCGCGGAGCTTGATGGTAAGCTTTCGAATGCAGAAATTATTGATCCGAAAAGCTTAGATGCCGATGGTCGTTGTGTGTTTGGTGCAACAATCGATTTGGAAGAGTTAGAAAATGCCGTGAAGGTCACCTATCAGATCGTAGGGGAAGATGAGGCGGATATTAAGCAGGGAAAAATTTCCGTAAATTCACCGATCGCACGTGCCTTGATTGGTAAGTCAGCAGGTGACGTGGCAGAAGTGCAGGCCCCGGGTGGGGTGCGTGAGTATGAAATACTGGAGGTTAAATATCTTTGATGTGAGAGGGAACTACTCACTCGCGTAAGGCCCGTGAGGATTAGGCCTCTTGGAGCAGGTGTTTTTTTGGGGCGCAATCGCAAGGCGAATCGCCCAATAAAGAAGAATGATTCCCCTTGCATCAGTCTGCGTTTAATAGATTTACGAAAAGTGACTGTAAAAAGGGATAAGGTTCTTCATGAATTGCCCAGCACAACCCTAACCGCCTAGCGCTGGTAGCTTCTTTTGGTACGACGCGCGCCTCGGTTGCCGGGTCTTTTTCGTTTGGCTGGCTTATCCATATCGGCTGGATCTTGGGGGACCAAGGGTTTGCGGCGGAAAAACACCAGTGTTTTACCAATATGCTGTACGCTACTAGCACCCAGAGACTCGACGATGGTGTCGATCATAGCAAGACGAGTTTCACGTTCGTCACCATGGACCCGTATCTTGATGAGTTCATGGCTATTTAAGTGCACTTCGATCTCACTTAAAACCGCTGGAGTCAGTCCTGCGTCTCCAATGATAACGACGGGTTCAATATGATGGGCGCGCGCTTTGAGCGCACGACGATTTTCAGCTGACAGGGGGGTGGGGGAGGTTTGGACCATGGGGTGAGTTTACCCTATAAACTGCTTGAACAGACTATGGATAGATGGAATGGCTAAAAACAAAACGAGCAAAGCGTGGATGCACCAGCATGTTAACGACCCTTATGTGAAATTAGCCACCAAAGAAGGGATGCGCTCGCGCGCCGCCTACAAACTCATCCAAATCAACTTAAAAGACCATTTGTTAAAACCCGGTATGGTGGTCGTCGATCTAGGGGCCACCCCGGGGGGGTGGTCTCAGGTGGCCGCCCGCACGGTGGGTCCCACAGGGCGGGTGATCGCGATTGATTTATTGGAAATGCAGGGTTTGGGCGGGGTGCATTTCATTCAGGCTGATTTTTCAAAAACGGAAGGTCTGGAAGCGGTAGAAAAAGCGTTGGCAGGCTCTCGTGTAGACCTTGTGCTTTCCGATATGGCCCCCAATATCAGTGGTATAGCCCAAGTCGATCAGGCTCGCTTGATGGGCTTGGTGGAATTGGCGATGGATTTTGCAGTTCAGCATTTAAAGCCGCAAGGTAATTTTTTGGTCAAGGTGTTTCATGGGGCGGGTTTTGACGGCTATGTCAAAGCGATGCGCCAAGTGTTTAAAAAGGTTGACTCACGCAAACCCGAGGCATCTCGAAAAGGGTCTAAAGAAGTGTATTTGTTGGCTAAAGGATTGAAATAGAAGGTTTTTATATATTTTTTGATAACTTTTATTTTAATTAAGTGACCTAGACAATTGCTAAGTGCAGGCGGTTTCCTTGATGGATGTGGCGCCCCGGTTGGGTGAAAAAGGCAGGCATGGATGAGCTTGATTCATCCAAAAAATTAATTCTTGTGCCTTAGCCAAAAGGGAGCAAGACTTTTATGGGGTTTAGGGGATCGATTTCGGAGGGCTAACCTTCCTATTGTGGTGGGTCGTGGCAGGGCTCTTGTTTAGGGCTTCTTTATAGAAGATATATTCTGCGCAGGGCCTAGAAAAAGATTAAAATGTGTCGACTAATAGTTTTATACGTAATGCAGTTTAATTTCATGTTTTTGTCCGTCTCACAACCGTGCGACAAGGAGTCGTATGAATAATCTCGTAAAAACAGTGGCGATTTGGTTGGTGATCGCTTTGGTTTTAATGACTGTCTTTAATCAGGTCGGATCGCAAAAATCGACCCAAAAACCACTGGAATATTCTCAGTTTATTGAAGACGTGAAGCAAGGCCGCGTGCAGCGTGTTGTGATCGAAGGTCGCACCGTTCGTGGGGTTTTGAATAACGGTGATAAATTCACGACCTACGCCCCTTCCGATATCTGGATGGTTTCGGATTTACTCAAGTATGGTGTGTTGGTGGAGGCGAAGGCTGAGGAAGAGCAAAGTTTCCTCACTCAGATCTTTATCTCTTGGTTTCCGATGCTTTTGTTAATTGGTGTCTGGGTATTTTTTATGCGTCAGATGCAAGGTGGAGGCCGTGGTGGTGCGTTTTCCTTCGGCAAAAGCAAAGCGCGCATGCTGGATGAATCCAATAATACGGTGACCTTTGCCGACGTGGCTGGGTGCGATGAAGCAAAAGAAGAAGTCTCGGAGTTGGTGGACTTTTTGCGCGATCCCTCGAAATTCCAAAAACTAGGGGGAAGAATTCCCCGAGGCGTTTTGATGGTGGGGAGTCCGGGAACGGGTAAGACTTTGCTCGCTCGTGCGATTGCGGGTGAGGCTAAAGTGCCATTTTTCTCCATTTCCGGTTCAGATTTTGTGGAAATGTTTGTCGGGGTCGGTGCTGCTCGGGTGCGTGATATGTTTGAGAATGCAAAAAAACATTCCCCGTGCATTGTGTTTATTGATGAGATTGATGCGGTAGG
>CAITMU010000153.1 GCA_903893565.1 uncultured beta proteobacterium
ACAATATGATAACTTCGCCCCGAAGCCGGGTGAACACGACGGCCACTCAGGCGGCGTAGTATCTCATCATCTTCGGTATGAATTTCGATTACAAAATCGAGGTTAACGCCGGCTTGACGCAAGGCGTCGGCCTGTGGAATGGTGCGGGGAAAGCCATCCATCACAAAGCCTGACACACAATCAGGGTCTTTAATTCGCTGTTTAACTAATTCTATTACCAGTTGATCGGGGACTAAGGCACCCTTATCCATATGGGATTTGGCTTGAAGACCTAGGCTACTGCCCGAGGCAATAGCTCCACGAAGCATATCGCCCGTAGAAATTTGGGGGATGCTAAATCGGGTAATTAAAAATTGGGCCTGCGTGCCTTTACCAGCACCTGGCATGCCAAGCAGTAAGATGCGCATGGTGAATCGTTATACAGATCAAGGGGTTGGTGAAAATGTGGGTTTCCGTGTGTTTTTTCAATTGACTGCACGGGCCGCGCTATTTGGACCTATCTATGCCAATTAAATTCGACTGGCACAATTTTTTTATATCAATCCGTGTATATGCCCACTGACTTATGTTTTTAAAGATCCCATTATACCGCAGGCCCCTCGGTTAGTCACTTTTTTGAGAGGTGAAAAGCCGTCGCACCCGATATAAGTCCTGTAGCGTGTCCACCCCAGGGTGGGGCGCCTCGAGGCTGATTTGCACACTAATCCGGTGACCGTAGTCAAGCGCACGTAATTGTTCTAGGGCTTCAAATTGTTCTGCGTGAGAAGGCTTCATCTTCTTGAATTCATTAAGAAAATGACAGCGGTAGGCATAGATTCCGAGGTGGCGGTAGGCGATGAATCCTGCGGGGAGTCGTGTGGTTTGTCTTTGGAAGCTATCGCGGGCCCAGGGGATTGGGGCGCGACTAAAGTAAAGCGCATAACCCGCTCGATCAAAAACCACTTTGACGACGTTGGGATTGAAAAATGGCTGGGCAGTGTGAATGGGGTGGCAGGCGGTGGCAATCGAGGCTAAGCGGTGACTGGCCAGGTTGTCAGCGACCTGACGGATGAGTTCGGGGGGAATCAGTGGTTCATCGCCTTGCACGTTGACGACGATGTGCGAGGCAGAGAATCGACGTTTAGCCACCACTTCAGCCAGTCGATCGGTACCGGTGGCGTGGTCGCCCCGTGTTAGTTGGGCTTGAAACCCAAATTGGTGCGCCACCTCCATAATGGCTTCGTGATCGGTGGCGATAATGACTTCTCTCGCCCCACTTTTTTGGGCCTGTTTTGCCACGCGTATGACCATTGGTTCGCCATGAATGGTCGCCAGTGGTTTACCTGGAAATCGCGAGGACCCGTAGCGGGCAGGGATAACAACAGTAAAGCTCATAGGCTTAGGGCTAACATTTAGAGTTCGTCTTCA
This sequence comes from uncultured beta proteobacterium, assembly GCA_903893565.1. Taxonomy (GTDB): domain Bacteria; phylum Pseudomonadota; class Gammaproteobacteria; order Burkholderiales; family SG8-41; genus UBA5216. The sequence goes on from CAITMU010000153.1 coordinate 1,408, forward strand.
GCGGGAATTTTTCTCGCCTCCTCCTCGAGCATCACAGGGATGCCGGCTTTGATCGGAAACCCTAATCGGCAGGGTTTGCAGATTAATTCCACTTTAGGCTGAGGAAAAATGAGGGGCCCTTTGCAAAGGGGGCAGGCGAGAATTTCGAGCAGTTTGGTATCCATTCAGGACTTCCTTGAAAGGCGTGTACGCAGCAGTGTGGCGAGGGGCCCGTCAATGATTGTGGTGGTGCTTAAAGCAAAGTGTTTAGCATTGGCGTAGGGTTCATATTTTACCGCATCTTTTTCGGTCATTAGTATGGCATCCGCATCTTCAAAATCAAGCTCCCCGGCCGAAAAGCGGTAGTGGTCGGGATAGGCGTGGGGGGTAAATTGCAGTCCGAGGGCTTTGAGTGTGGCAAAAAAAAGTTCTGGGTGACCAATGCCTGCGACAGCATGGAGCCGTAGAGATTGAAGCTCTACCACAGTGTGTTTTTGATCGGGTTGATTAAGGCGGTAAAAGTCAGCGGCTTGAAGGCGCATTTCAAAAACCGTAGGACCTAAGGGCTTTAGGTTAAAAGCGCTGGGTAGGCCTTGGGTGCAGCGCACGACGAGGGCATCGACCTGACGCAGTCTTTGGATGGGTTCGCGTAAGGGGCCTGCCGGAAGCATCCATCCGTTACCGAACCCACGAACCGCATCAACGACAGCAATTTCAAAATCCCGTGCCAATCGATAGTGTTGTAGTCCGTCGTCACTGATAATGAGGTTGCAGTCGGGGTGGGCGGCTAGCAAGGCCTTGCCGGCTGCTACACGGTCGACACCGATCCATATGGGACAGTTGGCGAGTCTGGCTAACAGCACGGGTTCATCGCCGCACTCCAAGGGGTTATCATGGGCATTAACGGCTTTTATCTTGTGGCAATGGGATGCAGATTGACGACCATAGCCGCGGCTAATAATGCCTGGTTTGAAACCGGCCTCGCGTAAGGACTTCACCAACCAAAGAGTAAGAGGCGTTTTGCCGGTGCCCCCGACACTAATATTGCCTACCACCACCACCGGCACGGACAAGTGCTGGGTCGATAAAATGCCAGTCTTAAAGAGCCAGCGGCGAATGCCCACAACAGAACGATACAACAAAGAAAGGGGGATCAAACAAAAGCTCAAAACACTGAGCCGAGACCACCAGTCAGGGTAAGTGGAGTGAGATTGGCTGGGGTGTCCCAAGGCAGACCCGATTAGGGATGCGTGGGGTCGGTGCTGAAGGTGATTTTGCCATAACCGGCAAACTGAGCCGCTTCCATCACGTGGATCACTGATTGATGACTGGCTTTGGCATCGGCACTAATGACCACGACGGGGTCACGCATGGAGCCCGCTGCTTTTTTAAGGGCTTGAGCAAAACCGTCTCGGTTGTTAAAGGCTACGGGTGTTTTATTGATGACGTAGTTGGCGTTCGAGTCGATAGCCACATCAATTTGTTGTGCGTGTTCGGGCTGTTTAGACGCCTCAGCGGTGGGTAGGTTAATCTGTAGTTCGGATTTTTTGGTATAGGTAGTGGTGATAATTAAAAATATCAATATCACCAGTAATACGTCGATCAATGGAATGAAGTTAATTTCCGGTTCTTCACGGAAAGAGCGAACACGAAATTTCATACTTTTGTGTGCTCACGCAGTTGACTGATGAAATGGGTGGCTTGTAATTCTAACTCATGCAATAAGTGGTCGACACGAGCGCGCAGGTGGCGATAAAAAATCATGCTGGGCACTGCTACCACTAAACCAAAGGCGGTGTTGTAGAGTGCGACTGAAATACCATGGGCTAATTGAACCGGATTGCTATTGCCTGCAGAGGTGGTAGAACCAAAAATTTCAATCATACCCACCACAGTGCCAAATAAGCCCAGTAGCGGGGCTATTGAAGCGATGGTGCCTAAGGGGGTTAGGAAGCGTTCGAGATTGGCTGCTTGTATGCTACCCGCCTCTTCGATGGATTCTTTAAGATCGGCTGCGGAGGCACCGATGTTTTTAATCACGGTGGCTAGCACATGACCCATGGGGGAGTCTTGCGCCAATTTTTCTAGTTTTGAAGGGGTGATCTGTTTTTGAAGATATTCGGATAAAAGCTGTTGCGATAATCCATTGGGTAATATGGAAGAAGTGCGTAAAAACCACATCCTTTCGGCGATGATGGCTAAGGAAATGACGGAGGCAGTAATTAGCGGCCATATGGGCCAACCAGCCGCTTCAATGATTGAAAACACTATCAAACCCCCCACAAATTGATTCGTTAATCGTTAGCCTTCGAAGGCTTAGGGCGACCCTTTGGGCTGCTAAGGCCTTGCTTTGTCAGCGGGCAAGTAAGCCTGAATCGAAAACGGCGCCTAAGATTGTGCCTTTTCCCTCGTTGAGAGTCTACCTTTGTCTGAGTGGAGAAGGTGAAAATGTTACTGAAGTTTACATCTATTTTAGGAATTACAGAATTACCCACAACAATTGTGGATAAGTCTGTGCGTTGCTTGTTGCAAACACACATAAGTGTGCTCTAGCATTGAATAATTTACTTTCGTGCATTTAATAGGCTATCAGAAATAAGTCAATATAAACAATGGGTTGTATTTTCTTTGCTTGGTAGACCCGAAAAATATATATGATTACAAGGACTTGTCGGCGATTGTGGATGAAATATCTGGGAAAGCGTCTCATTTGCCTATAAAATCAATAAGAGATTGGGTTTTTAGGGGTGAAGTAGGATCGTTGTAGTCCACTTTTTGGTATCAGGAGTTCCATGGAGTCAAACGTCGATCGATGGTCCCCGTCTGGGGTTATTTCCGTGAGTGAATTAAACCGACGGGTGCGCTTAGCCATTGAATCTGAAGTGCCCCTGATGTGGGTGAGAGGGGAGATTTCCAACTTAAAGCGATACGATTCGGGACATTGGTATTTTTCTTTGAAAGATACGAACTCCCAGGTCGATTGCGTCATGTTTAGGCAAAAAGCCCAATATTTAGATTGGCGTGCAGAAAACGGCATGCAAGTCGAGGTGCGCGCTTTAGCCAGTCTTTATGAGCCACGGGGCAAATATCAGTTAAGTGTGGAGAATATGCGCCGTGCAGGGTTGGGGGCGCTATATGAGGCGTTTGAAAAGCTCAAGGCGAAGCTTCAAGCGGATGGGCTGTTTGATCCGCAACAAAAAAGAGCCTTACCCCGTTTTGCCCGTGGGGTGGCAGTGGTGAGTTCTGCCCAAGGGGCTGCGCTTCGTGATGTTTTGACCACATTAAAGCGCCGTATGCCAACGCTCCCGGTGGTGATTTATCCCACACCGGTACAAGGGGAAGGGGCTGCGCAAAAAATAGCGCTCGCCATTGATACGGCCTCCTTGCGCGCGCAAAGGGATGGTTGTGACGTGCTCATTTTGTGTCGAGGGGGCGGCAGTATTGAAGATTTGTGGAGCTTTAACGAGGAGATCATTGCCCGTTCGATTTATGAGTGTGCTATCCCCGTGGTGACCGGTGTGGGCCATGAGACGGACTTTACCATTGCAGATTTTGTGGCGGATTTGAGGGCAGCTACGCCCACGGCGGCCGCCGAGAGCGTGAGCGCCGATGTGGTGCAGTTGCGGGAACAATGGCTGCAGTGGTGCGGGCGCTTAGCTCGTGCTTGGGTGCATCGGTTCGAGGAGGCGATGCAAAAACTAGATTACCTATCGCGTCGTCTGACGCATCCTCGGGAACGAGTGTTAGAGCGGCTCCAGGACCTCGAACAATGGACCCTACGATTAAAAGTGGCTTGGCGTCATGAACAGCAACGGTTTGGTTGGAAGACGCAAAGTCTTGCTCAACGATTAAAAGGGGCGGGGGTCGATTGGCGTCATTTTGAACAGCAGTTAAATCAAACAGCTCGTTATTTTCGTGACTCGATGAGCCGCCAGCTTGAGTCTAAGCAGGCGCAATTAAGCTATATTCAAACGCACTTGAATGCTTTAAATCCCCAGCGCACCCTGGAGCGAGGCTATAGTGTTGTGACGACATCGAACGGACAGATCGTTCGTCAAGCGCAGTCGTTAATGCATGGAGAGCCGGTATCGATACGGTTTGCCGAGGGTGCGGTCGAGGCGAAGATTCACACAGTATTGCCTGAGAACCGTTAAGGGTCAGGTTTTTTTGATGAGCGTTTTCAAGGGGCCTAGGCTTTAAGCAATTGTTGGACGTGGTGGATCACTTGATCGGTTAAGCGCTCGTCAAGACAGTCAAAGCTTGCCAACCGGTTTAGAGGGTTATTTTGTAAAGATCGTAGCCACGTCATTTGACGTTTAGCCAATTGTCGGGTGGCCACAATGGATTGTTCCCGCAAGGTGACTTTATCAATGTTCCCATCTAAATACTGCCACACCTGTCGATATCCAACGCAACGCATTGAGGGCATTTGGGCATTTAAGAGCGGGTAGCGTTGGCGTAGGCCTACCACTTCATCGATCAGTCCGCAGCCAAGCATTTCATCAAAGCGGCTTTGTATGCGTTTATGCAGTACGGAGCGCACAGACGGGTTCAGTGCGATTTGGATTGGCTTAAATGTAAAAGGATTGACCCGAGGACTTTGTAGATGTTCGGATAAGGGTTTGCCCGTTAACAAATAAATTTCAAGTGCCCGTTGAATGCGTTGTTGATCGTTGGGGGCCAATCGTAGGGCTGTAACGGGATCGACTTCATGGAGTGTTTTATGCACACCTGGCCACCCTTGGGTCAGCGCCATGGCGTCGATTTTAGCGCGAGTCGATGGGTCGGCAGCGGGCAAATCGTTGAGGCCCTCGATCAGCGATTTGAAATACATCATAGTGCCCCCGGCGAGCAAGGGAATACGTCCTCGTGCCGCAATCGCCGTAACCAGTTTTAAGGTGTCTTCTCGAAACTGTGCGACCGAGTAAGCGGTATCGGGTTCAATGATGTCAATGAGGTGATGGGGAGCACGACGTAAAAAATCCGGATCGGGTTTGGCCGTGCCGATATTTAAGTGTTTGTAGATTTGAGCAGAATCGACACTTATGATTTCGCAGTCAAAGGCTTGCACCAGTTTTTCGCAGAGTGCGGTTTTACCACTGGCGGTAGGTCCCATGAGGAAAAGAGCGGGTGGGCATGCTGTCAAGGTCATAGGGATAGGGTCGGTGTTTCTGCGGCCAGCGAAAAAGATCGGTTATTGCCCACGCATAAAAAGCTTATCCAGATCCGCTACACTGATCTGATGCCAAGTCGGGCGACCGTGATTACACTGCCCCGATCTTTCCGTAAACTCCATGTCGCGTAGCAAGCTATTCATTTCCATAATACTGAGTTTTCGATTGGCCCGTACTGCGGCATGACAGGCCATGGTGCCTAGCAGTTCATTGCGTCTTTCGGTTAACACGCGAGTGGCCCCGTATTCCCGTATTTCGCGAAGCACGTCTGTAGCTAAGGTTCGCATATCGGCCTCGGCCAGCATGGCCGGACAGCCGCGAATCGTTAGTGAAGTGGGAGAACCAGGGGTGATATCAAAGCCAATTTGGGACAGGATCTGAGTATTTTCTTCTGCGGTTGCGATATCGAGCGAACTGGCGCCCATGTTGATAGGCACGAGTAGGGGTTGCATTGGGATGGATTGATCGTCTAAGGCCGTTTTAAGTTTTTCGTACATGATGCGTTCGTGTGCCGCATGCATGTCGACAATAATAAGACCTTGTTTGTTTTCCGCCAGAATATAAATCCCGGCAAGCTGAGCTAATGCAAAACCTAGTGGGGGAAATTCGGTGTCGAGGGAAAGGGGAATTGATCGTGTGTTGGGGTTGGTGTTACTCAGCGACGGTGAATTTTGATGGTTTTCCAAGTGGGGCGTTTGGGCCGCTGGGTAAAGGGGGGTAGCGGGAAAAAATACCTCAGACCGACCCGACAGTGACGCCTGCCCAGTGGAGCGGTTCGCGGTCGTATCTTGTTCTTTTTTAGGACCGAATAAGGTGTCATAAAAAGAGACCGAACCGGGGGTATTTAAACCCA
>CAITMU010000154.1 GCA_903893565.1 uncultured beta proteobacterium
ACCTGGGGCTGCAAACCCTCTAACGCCCGAACATCCGCATCGGATCGCTCCCAGACTCCGGTGACTCCGGGTAATCCCATGAAGACATCAAAAATATCCTCTCGCCAGCGCTGCGCCCCCGTAGTCAGTAACTGCACAACGACGGTGTGATCATATAAATCGGCAATCACCCCCGGTAACCCATCCGACTCCGCATGTAAAAGTCTCACGGCATTGGTGCGACCACTGTCCAATAAGGCTTTTCTCGTGGCGTAGGCTCGGGCAATCGTTTGCCTAAAAAAAGGCGGCCCAATGTCTTGGGGCTCCCAAGCGTAGACACGAGCCGCAATTTGCGATTGAGGACTAAAGGCCGCTACCCCTAAAAATAACCCCTCGGCCGACATCACGTGAACCGTATCACCTGCTTGGGGATCTCCCGTTAAACGACCAATCGCGCCCGAAAACACCCAGGGATGACGACGCTTTAAGGACTTTTCACGTCCCGCTTTTAAAAAGATTTTTTTTGCAATATCAGGCATACGTTTTTTTACTTCAACTCCACGCTCTTTTTACGTTTAGCACGAGGATGCGCGCCATCATAGACCTTCGACAGATGTTGGAAATCCAATTGCGTATACACTTGTGTGGTGGAAATACTCGCGTGCCCCAACATTTCCTGCACCGCCCTTAAGTCACCACTGGATTGCAGCACATGGGAGGCAAACGAATGTCGCAACATATGGGGGTGAACATTCACACTCAGTCCCGCCTCGTGGGCCCAGTGCTTTAATCTTAACTGTACGGCCCGCGCGCCCAATCGTGCTCCCTGACGAGTAATAAATAAGGCTGCCTCCTCTTCTGGTGCCCATAACACTCGCCCCGTTAACCACTGGTTCAGCGCCGACAAGGCGTGTCGCCCCACAGGCACGATCCGCGTTTTATTGCCCTTGCCGGTGACTCTGAGGGTTCCGTCACTCACATGGATGTCGCCCAGATTAAGGCTAGTCAACTCCGCCAGCCTTAATCCTGAAGAATAAAAAAGCTCGAACATCGCTTTATCCCGATGTAATAAAAATTGCCCCTCTTCCTGTTTACCTGCCTCGAGATGACTATTGCTTGAGCACCCTACGTTTGATGTAGGCATACCCATTAATTGCGCACTGTCTTCCGGCGACAATGCCGCGGGCAGCCGTTTAGCGGCCTTAGGCGCACGCACGCCTACACAAGGATTGTTATCCCATCGATGATATTTCGACATAAAACGATAAAACCCGCGCCAAGCCGATAGCATTCGCGCAAGGCTTCTACCATCCAAGCCGCGCGCATGCAATTGCGCTACAAAACGTCGAATCTGGTGGGACTGTAATTCACTTAACTCCTGCTCCCCCATCAATTCGATTAGCGCATGAAGATCGCGACCATAGTTAAGCCCCGTGTGTTGGGCAAGTCGCCGCTCTTGCATAATGTGATTTAAATAAAGTGTTATCCAAGCGTTCGCTTTCTCCTGAGACAACCCCTTTAAGGTATCCGTTAAAGGCATCGTTGACGGCAGCCGCTCTTCCTCGCCTTGGATGATATTCAAATCAATACCTAAGGGTTAGGGTAGGTAACGCAACAAAGCGCCAGAGAGCAATTCTCCTAAGCGGGTCAGATAAAGGGTTCCCATCTCAGGATAAAAGCGCCGCTCATCCTCACTACCCATAGCCAAAATACCAAAACTTTCCGTGCCATCCCTTAGGGGAATAAAGGCAAAAGACTTAAGCCTTACCCCGGCAGTCTCAAATAAGGCTCCCGTCTCCACATCCGGCGTATTGCTACACTGGGGGCTTTGTAATTGTGCCGCTAAGGCCCGAACCTGCAAACTGACCTCTTCAAAGACGGGGAGCTCCAGACCCTGACCCCGCCACAAACGCAACGCCACATGTGGCACAGCAAAATCCTCTTTAAGCAACCCCTCCACACCTTTGATGAGCGCAGCCAAATCTTTTGATAACACACAATGAAGACTCATACGATGCATCTTTTGACCAATCACATCATTATCGACCCCAATCTGGATTAAGTCATTTAGTCTGGCATCGAGCGACTTATTTTTACTCCGAAGGCTCACCATCTGACGCTCACTGATGGGGATCGATCGCCCACTGTGAGGATGAGGAATATGAATATCGGCAATCATCTCCGCATATTGCTCAAAAAATTCTGGGTGCGACTTTAAATAAGTGGCTACGTCTTCTGCATTCATCACTGATCCTTGATTTAGATTAATAGCGCTCATTGCTATCCCACGCTTTATCGTTACGACCTGCCCTCTTTAGCGCTCGGCCCATTGTCAATCCACGAGCCGCCTCAAAACACAACTCACGACAATTCAATGTATCCTTCATACACTTTCTGCGCAGGTCCGGTCATCTTCACCGATGCCCCCTCTCCTGCCCATGATATGACAAGCTCACCCCCACGAGTGGAAACCCTGACCGGACTCCCTAAATCAAGCCATTGCCTTTGTATGCCTGCCACCACCGCCGCACAAGCGCCCGTACCACAAGCCAGTGTTTCTCCTGCGCCACGCTCATACACCCTCAGTTCAATATGGTGTCGACTCTTTACTTGCATAAAACCGACATTGACCCGCTTAGGAAAGCGAGGATGGGATTCAAGCCAAGGGCCCTGGGTCGCCACAGAAGCGGTCCTAACATCCTCGACCCGTTGTACGACATGGGGGTTGCCCATCGATAAGCAACTCACCGTTAAACAGGTATCCCCCATCACAAAATCGTAGGTTAACGCTCGCTGTGGCGCAACTAGCGGGATGTTGGCGGGCTCAAACTCTGGCACCCCCATGTTGACCGTGACTTGGCCGTTTTGCTCCAACGCCAATTCAATCACGCCGGAAAGGGTGCCCACACGGATACTTTTTTTCTGGCTCAAGCCCTGATCATGAACAAATCGTACAAAGCAACGAGCACCATTCCCACATTGCTCGACCTCACCGCCATCGGCATTAAAGATCCGATAATAAAAGTCTGTGTCGGCTGATCGGGCTGGCTCAACACATAAAATCTGGTCACACCCCACACCAAAATGTCGGTCTGCCAGATGGCGTAACTGTGAACGACTGAATTCAAAAGCTGTTTGAGTGGCATTGATCACAACAAAATCATTGCCTAAGCCCTGCATTTTGGTAAAAGAAAGTCGCATGGGCCGTCTTATTCCATCGCTTTGGGTCTGGGACTGATGTCGGGCGCCTGGCAATAGTCTCGATAATCACGATAAATACACCGATCCATCACCACCATCACCCCAGCCTCGAGCGCTCGCGTTGCAGCCGATTCGTTGACGATACCTTCCTGTATCCACAGGCTTTTAACCCCCTTGGCCAAAGTTTGATCGACCGCTTCATCGATAAACGGGGCGCTTCGAAACACATTGACCAGATCAACCGGATAAGGAATCGAGGCCAGATCGGGATACACCTTTTCACCTAAAATCACGCTGGCCGTCGGGTGCACGGGAATGATACGAAAACCAAAACCTTGCATCGCCTGTGCTACACCGTAACTCGGTCGATCGGGGTTAGGCGACAAACCAATCACCGCCATTGTTTTGGCTTTTTTTAATAATTGGCAACACGCTTCACGCGTCGGATTTTGAAACACAGCCGTCACCTTTTTTGTCATTAAAAAATCGTCCATCACAAACCCACCGCCAATATCAATTTGCAGCGCACCACTTTGTATAAATCCCCATTGCTGATAAGCCGCCTGCGCTTGCCCATTCGCGCGATTAACCGCTAACTCCAAATGCTGAACCCGAAGGCTTCTCATCTTGGCCTCAATGCGGGCTAAGAATCGCCGCCCCAAACCCTGCCCTCGCGCCTCATCCAAGAGATACAATTTATCGAGCTTCATGGAGCCCACCGGAGTGAGAAAATAGTGGCTAAATCCCACCATTTGCTCATTCACATATAACACATCCCAATGTGTTTTTTTCTGCCGCAGTTGCTCACGTAACAAGGCCTCATTGTAGCGCTGCTCCAACATATATTCTATCTGTGCTGAACTTAAAATACTGGCATAACACTCTTGCCAAATGCGACGTGCTAGCTCCATCAAAATCCTGATTTCATACTCGCTTAATGCGTGTATCAACGCTCGATTAGGTCTTTGCATAAACACTCGGCTCTCCTTTGGGACGAGTTTTAAAGCGCTTATGTACCCAATAGTATTGCGCGGGCAATTCTCGCACTCGCTCTTCAATAAAAGCATTCATACGGCGGGTGTCGGCTAAAAGATCTTGCGATGGAAAATTTTCCCAAGCCGGAAAAAACTTAAGCACATAGCCCTCATCCCCAGGTAATTGCTCAGTGACCACGGGCACCACCACCGCCTTAGCCAAATGGGCCAAACGACTCAAGCCCGTGATGGTGGCCGCATCCACACCAAAAAATGGCACAAACAGTGAATCCTTCTCGCCAAAATCCATATCCGGCAAATAATAAAAGGGAAGCCCCTTTTTTATCGCCTTAACCACCGGTCGAATGCCATCTTGGCGAGAAAAAAGCACGGGGCTAATAAATCGCTTTCGGCCCATTAATAGCACCCGATCAAAAATGGGATTTTTTTGATGGCTATAAACCGACACCCCATGCCACTGAGTCGTAATACGCGCCCCCCCCATGTCCAAGCCTACAAAGTGGGGGGCAAACCATATCACCGGGCTTTGCGCGACCGCCTGCCAATGCTGTAAGCCTTCTACACGAACCAAGCGTTGGATCCGCTCTTTACTGGACCACCACAAGAGCCCATGCTCCACCACACTACGACCCAGAGCCTTAAAGTGCTCCTGCGCGACCGCTTTACACTCGGCGTTTGACCACTGGGGAAAACACAGTCTTAAATTGGTCATAACCACGTGTCTGCGTTCTATGGCTAAAAGATAAAACAACACGCCAAGACCTCGACCTATTGGGGCCAACACTCTTAAGGGCAAAAAGTGAAGGCACCACACCAAAGCTAACCCTATCCGGATCATCATCAAATAGGCTCCTTCAGAGTAGGCGGCGGGGTTACGCCCTCGGGCACCTTATAGCGATGATATCCCCAAAGATATTGGGAAGGACATTGCAAAATCTGCGTTTCCATCGCCAGATTTAAGGCACGCTCATCGAAGTTTTCCGTAGGCCATTCTTTAAAGGTTAACGCATAACCCTTTCCCATCGCCAAACGCTCTACACGCATCACGACAATTGCCGCCCCCGTCAACTTCTGTAACTTACTGATTAAGGTCATGGTGTAGGCGGGTCGCCCAAAAAAATCAGCCCATTTCCCCTCCCCCCATTGAGGGACTTGATCCGGAACAATCCCCACGGTTTCTGCTTGTTGTAAGGCTCGCAGTAGCATGCGGACCCCTTTTCGGTTGGCAGGGGCGGGTTTCGTATTCCAACGACCCCGTCCAGCCACCATCACAGGCTCCATCCACGCGCGTTTTGGGGGTCTATACATCACTGTCAGAGGCATGACTTGTGACATATAGTAGGTCCCCATCTCAAAGCCCCCCAAATGAGGCGTGATGAGAATGACGCCTCGCCCCGTTTGTCGAATATCTTGAATGACATTAAGGGTATTACCCTGACACCACCGTTTTAAGCGTCGGTCGCTAGCGAACCAAATAGCGATGAGCTCCAAGACGCCTTTACCGGTCTCAGCGATGACGGCTCGGCGAAGCGCTGGAAAAGTCTGCCGGGAACAAATCCCACTGTTGGCTAGATTGTCATTTAAGCGTTGCGCATAGCGGGGCGAAGCCCAGTAGGTGACCCAGCCTATGGCAACGCCCAAGGCTTGTAACCAGGATAAAGGCAATAAGGCCAACAATCGAAAAAGGTTGACTAACAAGGTAATCGTCTTATGAATAAAATAATTCCATGGTATTCTATGCGCTTTTATAACCAGGCTGAAACGAAAATACACTATGAGTGACTTTCTATTTACTTCCGAATCCGTATCCGAGGGACATCCCGACAAAATTGCTGACGCGATTTCTGATGCCGTGCTCGATGCGATTCTGGCCCAAGACAAGAACGGGCGTGTCGCGGCAGAAACCCTCACCCATACGGGCCTGGTGGTCTTAGCGGGCCAAATCACTACGTCCGCCCGCATTGATTACGCGCAAGTGGCGCGCAAGGTCATCAAGCGCATTGGCTATGATGATTCTGAGATCGGCTTTGACTACAAAAGCTGCGCCGTGATGGTGTGCTATGACCAGCAGTCTGCCGATATCGCCCAAGGTGTTGACGAAGGCAAAGGACTGGATCTAGACCAAGGCGCAGGCGATCAGGGCCTCATGTTTGGTTTTGCTTGCGATGAAACCCCGCAATTAATGCCGATGCCCATTTACTATGCTCATCGACTCATGGAACGTCACGCCGAATTGCGCCGTGATGGACGCCTACCCTGGGCTCGTCCGGACGCAAAATCACAAGTCTCGATTCGCTATGTCAACGGCAAACCCGATCACATAGATACCGTCGTGATTTCGACCCAGCACCGGGAAGAAATCTCACACGCTCAATTAACCGAAGCGGTCATCGAACACATTGTTAAACCCGTCTTGCCCCCTGAACTGGTTACTGCCAAAACTCGTTACCTTATCAATCCCACCGGTCGTTTCGTGGTGGGGGGGCCTCAAGGCGATACGGGACTCACCGGTAGAAAAATCATTGTCGACACCTATGGCGGTTACTCCCGCCATGGCGGTGGCGCCTTTTCTGGCAAAGACCCTTCCAAAGTGGACCGCTCTGCAGCCTACGCCGCACGCTATGTCGCAAAGAATATTGTAGCGGCCAAACTCGCCACCAAGTGCGAAATTCAAGTCGCCTACGCAATCGGTGTGGCTCGTCCTGTCAGCGTATTAGTCGATACTTTTGGTACGGGCAAAATCGCGGATGAAAAAATTGCTCTATTGGTAGAAAAACACTTCGATCTACGTCCTAAAGGCATTATCCAATCACTGGATCTTTTACGCCCCATCTACGAAAAAACCGCGGCTCACGGCCACTTTGGTCGCGAAGAACCTGAGTTTAGCTGGGAAGCCACGGACAAAGCGGCCGCACTCAAAGCCGACGCGGGTCTTTAATAACTCCCGAAACCGCCTCAAGGACTCGGCCCCAAACGACCGAGTCCTTTTTTTACCCTAACCTTGTACCTTCAGTTATAATCCCCCTCGCTCACCGAGGAGCGTTGCGACGAAATCTGTTTTAACACGACGATTTCGCTAGGCTCGGTGACGTTTCCATCCGCAACGGCGCTCACGAACTTTTTTCGAACATGAAAGGAGGGCGTGATGAACGCCGTTACTCAAAAAGCAGCCCCTGACTACCACGTCGCCAATATCGCTGATGCTGATTTTGGTCGTAAAGAAATCACCATTGCTGAAACTGAAATGCCAGGTCTCATGGCATTGCGTGAGGAATACAAAGGTAAGCATCCCCTCAAAGGGGCGCGTATCGCCGGTTCCTTACACATGACGATTCAAACAGCCGTATTAATTGAAACGCTTGCTGATCTAGGCGCCGATATTCGCTGGGCCTCTTGCAATATTTTTTCTACACAAGATCACGCCGCCGCAGCGATTGCTGCGCGCGGTATTCCGGTTTTTGCCTACAAGGGTGAAACACTAGAAGACTATTGGGACTTCACCCACCGCATTCTCACCTGGTCTGATGGTGGATCTCCTAATATGATTCTGGATGATGGGGGTGATGCCACTTTATTGGTGACCTTGGGTGCTCAGCACGAAAGAGAAAAAACCCAACCCCCGCTCGGCACGAACGAAGAAGAACATGTGCTATTTGCCGCAATGCGTAAAACCCTCAAAGACAATCCTGGTTTTTATGGCAAGATCGAAGCCTCAATCAAAGGGGTGACCGAAGAGACCACAACAGGGGTTCACCGACTGTACCAAATGCAAAAAGAAGGACGTCTTCCTTTCCCCGCCATCAATGTCAACGATTCAGTCACCAAGTCAAAGTTCGATAACCTGTACGGTTGCCGTGAGTCTTTGGTTGATGCCATCAAGCGGGCTACGGACGTGATGATCGCGGGCAAAGTCGCCCTCGTGTGTGGTTTTGGTGATGTGGGTAAGGGCAGCGCCCAGGCCCTTCGGGCCTTATCGGCTCAAGTGTGGGTGACCGAGGTCGACCCGATCTGCGCGTTGCAAGCCGCGATGGAAGGCTTTCGTGTAGTGACCATGGATTATGCTGCGGATAAAGCCGATATTTTTGTGACGGCCACCGGCAATTTAAGTGTCATTCACCACGATCATATGAAACGCATGAAGCACAATGCGATTGTATGCAACATCGGTCACTTTGATTCCGAAATCGATATCGCAAGCTTAAAACAATATCGTTGGGAAAATATCAAGCCTCAGGTCGATCATGTCATCTTCCCTGATGGCAAGCGTTTGATCATTTTAGCCGAAGGTCGTTTGGTCAATTTAGGATGTGGGACCGGGCATCCTTCTTTTGTGATGTCGAGCTCCTTTACCAACCAGACTTTGGCTCAAATCGAGCTTTTTACAAAGCCTGAAAAGTATAAGAACGAAGTGTATGTTCTACCCAAGCATCTGGATGAAAAAGTCGCTCGTTTGCACTTAAAAAAGCTGGGGGTTGAATTAACTGTCTTGAACGAAAAACAGTGCGATTACCTTCACCTACCGGTTGAAGGGCCGTTTAAGTCGGATCACTATCGGTATTAAGCGAAAGGCCTTCGATGGATTCCTCATCCCATCCAGCGCCATCACTGGCTCTTAGTTTTGAGTTTTTCCCGCCCAATACGCAAGAAGGGGCGGTAAAACTCACTCAAACAGCAAGTGAGTTGGCGCGGCTTAAGCCTGAGTTTTTTTCCGTTACCTATGGCGCAGGGGGCTCGACACAGGAACGCACCCTTAAAACGGTGCTCCAACTCCGGGAGTCTGGGCTTTGTGCCGCTCCACACTTGTCTTGCATTGGTTCGACCAAAGACAGTCTTAGGGCGACCCTACAGCAATACAAAGATCAAGGAATTGACCACTTGGTTGCCCTACGTGGGGACTTGCCTTCCGGGACTGCTACGGCAGGAGAATTTCATTATGCCAATGAATTGGTGAGCTTTATTCGTCACGAATTCGGTCAGCATTTTCGTATTGAAGTGGCGGCTTACCCTGAGTTTCATCCACAAGCGAAAAGTGTCCAAAACGACTTACTTAACTTTAAACGTAAAGTAGACGCTGGTGCGGATTCAGCCATTACTCAGTATTTTTACAATCCCGACAGCTATTTTCACTTTATCAACCAATGTGAAAAGTTAGGCCTCTCGATTCCCATCTTTCCTGGCATTATGCCCATTGGTCGATTTTCCCAACTCGCGAGATTTTCTGATGCCTGTGGCACCGAAATTCCACGTTGGATGAGAAAAAAGATGGAAGACTATAACGATGACATCCCTTCCATCCAAGCTTTTGGACTGGATGTGGTTACCGATCTTTGTGCAAAACTGATAGCTCACGGTGTACCGGGACTACATTTTTACACGATGAATCAATCTTCCCTTTCAGTCGAAATCTGCCGAAGATTGGGATTATCAAAAGGCTCAGAAACCTAAGCTTGGTTTTTTTCTTTACAAGAGACCCGAAATCGCAGCCTTCGTAGCACCCGCGACTTTAGTAGCGGAGAAATACTACGAAGGTTTATCTAAAGACGGCTTAGAGCTTCGCTTTAGGCTGCCAATTTTGGTAATTTTTTCTTAGCCTGTGCAGCCGTGGTGTGCATTGAGGCATAAGCGGCATGGGCTGCTGCCTCGGCATCTCCAACATGGACGGCATAACCCATGTCTTCCATTACTGAGCCCAAGGCTGACAAACACAACATCACATTGTCAGGTCGGCAGGAGTAACCCATCAAACCAAAACGCCAAATCTTTCCAGCCAGAGGCCCCAAGCCTGCACCAATCTCAAGACCAAACTCATTAAGTAAACGCTTACGCACTTCGGCTTCGTTGATTTTCTCTGGGCAAAATACAGCATTCATCTGCGGTACTTGATACTTTTCGTTCACGAGAAATTTTAGGCCCATGGCCTCCAAGCCGGCTTTCAAGGCCGTATGGTGCCGCTTATGACGAGCCCAACTGTTTTCTAACCCTTCTTCACGAATCAGCAACAAGGCTTCATGCAAACCAAACAGTGAATTAGTCGGTGCAGTATGGTGATAGGTACGGGTAGTCGCCCCCCAATAACCTAACAAAAGATTCATATCCATAAACCAGCTGTGGATCTTATCCTTACGTCCTTTTACAAAATCAACCACCCGCTCACTGATCGAAACCGGTGACAATCCGGGCGTGCAGGAAAGGCACTTTTGGCTCGCAGAATACACGGCATCAAAACCCCATTCATCCACTTTGACTTCACAACCGCTAAGGGATGTCACGCAGTCCACAATGGTTAATGCGTTGTATTTGTGCGCAATAGCGACCAAAGTTTTTGCATCCGACAAAACGCCGGTAGACGTTTCCGCATGCACAAACGCGACCAATCGCACATCTGGATTGGCTTTTAGAGCATCTTCCAGTTTCTGTGGGTCAACGGGTTCACCCCATTTGTCCTCAACCACAATGGCGGTTGCACCGCAGCGCTCCACGTTTTCAATCATCCGGCCACCGAATACACCATTGCGACAAACAATCACCTTATCGCCCGGGGAGACCATATTCACAAAACAAAACTCCATTCCCACCGAACCGGGACCCGAAATGGGAAAGGTCAGCGGATTTTTTGTCTGATAGGTATATCGCAATAATGACTTTAATTCTTCCATCATCTCGACAAACACCGGATCCAAGTAACCAATCGCGGGTTGACTCATGGTGGTTAGAACCCGAGGGTGAATTTCTGTCGGCCCTGGTCCCAAAAGGGTTCTTTGTGGCGGATGAAAAGAATGGATACGTTTTGCGGGTGAGAATTCGTTGCTCATCATTTGGCTCCCGTTAGTAGATACATAAAGATTATCGCCGTCTGGACGTGATTTAAGTCGAATGGGTTTACGCGCCGTGGCTTCATTCAGTACATCCTCTGCACTGACTTCACCCCCAGTAACCTGTTCAACCTCCATAGCCCAACGTGCTGGCACATAACCAGACTTAACCCAATTATTGACGACCGCACGATCTAAACTAAAGCGGCGAGCCACTTCAGCTTGGCTGCCAAAGAGTTTCACGAGACGTTCGACACAATTCATCATAGAAGTAATTCTAGCATGGCAAAATTATTTTGACAAGATGGGGTTACAAACCACCGCTTTCGAATCTCATGGGTGCCGCAAGGGCGTTGCAGCTTTGTCGATGCAGGATCGAAAACGCTCTTAAATACTTTGTTTTACGACCTGTCGGGGGGCAAAGTGCTAGCAAAAGAACCCAATTCTTGGGCATAAAATGAAAGCCACGCTTGCGTCACGGTTTGACTGGAAAAGTGTTCCAGCACTCTTTTTCTCGCATGTCGCCCCATTTGCTCACGCACTAAAGGGGCCTCTATTAATGCCCGCATATTCGCAGCTAGCGCCTTCTCATCTCCCGCGGGGGAGAGTAGACCGGTAAAGGATTCCACCACGGCATCTACCACGCCATCGATTCGGTACGCGACCGTAGGCAGTCCACAAGCGGCTGCCTCAATAATCACTGAACCAAAACCTTCTCTATAACTGGGTAGCACCAGTGCATCCGCCGCCGCCATAAAGGCCTCTGGCTCAAACGTTCGCCCCAACCACTGAATACGGGCATTGACCCCTTTGTCGATGCCCTCACCCCGTCCACGAGCCAACACCTGTGCTTGTATTCCCTCTTCATCAGGCCCTACAAGCCAGAGTTGAGCCTCTTGGTCATGGTGAGATAAGGTCTTAAACGCTCTTAATAAATCAAAAATCCCTTTGTCCTTGCAAAGGCGGCCCATGAATAAAAACACGCAGGAATGGCTTTTGGCTCCATAACGATGGCGCAGTTCTTCTCGAATCAGTAGATTAGGGGTAAACCGAGATAAATCAACCCCTGAGATAGAGCCCGTGCCGAGTTGAGAGATCGCGGCCTCAGGGCAGATCCCCTGCTCCAACACAACGCGAATTTGCGATGCACTGTCAGCAAATACTCGGGTCGACAATCTGGCGATTACACGATCGATATTCTTGTAAAGCCAACGGGAAATACCCTTTTGGGTTACCCAAATCTGCCCGGTAAACGTATGAAAACGCTTAGGCACTCTCGCTACAAAGGCCGCTATCATGGCTAGCAAACCCGCCTTTGGCGTAAAACTATGTACCACATCAAATCGGTGTCGCCTAAACACTCTCCACAAACATACCAACGATCTAATATCGCTGGCAAAGGCCAATTGTCTCTGCAACGGCACGGGTATGACTTTTACTTTTTTGGGATCTAAGACGGGGGAAAGCGGATAGAGCTCAGGATTAATGCAAAGACTCACGTCATGAAACTCGGCTAAGGCCATCAAATGCCCTACCAAAAAAGCATTCACCGTAAACGGCGTAGAAGCCACAAAACAAATAGAGCTCATGGCAGTCGATTACCTGTAAACATCTTTCTTGCTCGCTTGAAGAGGTGTCATATTTTTGATTTTTCTTAACAACGTTCATCCATTACCGTAAAAACTTTATCATACAGCGTCTTAGGGGTTAATCCCTGTCATTAGGATTAAAATTTCCACGTGAAAAAAAGTTTTGCCCCTCTCAAAAATTCAGCAGTAGATATCGATCACGCCGTAAAAATGGTCACCCCATTTTTAAATATATACACCGATTAAAACTTTCTGATGAGCTTTTTCATTTTGCGAGAAATATCCCAAAGAAGTCGGTAAAAATCTGGGGGTATTCGAACATAAAAAGACGGCCTAGATTGTTGCACTCATTATCTCTCACTCAATACGATGAGAATGTAAGGGCCACAGGTTATTGCCCCCCCCTACTTGACACGTTCAAAGCATGACCTACCTTCTCCAACCTCAAGCGAAACAGTTACCTTTTTTTAAGTGGTTATTGAGTATAATTGTTCGCATTCGCGCTTATTTTTCGGATTTCAAATTCTATTTGCCGCACATTTGATTTGTGTCGCGGCATGGCGGTAGCGTAGGAAATCAACTGAAGCAGTGAATTTTAAGTTTTTGTAATAGACGTTCTTAGTAAAAGAGAAGTCATTGGTCTTGATATCGGGAGCGAGTCTCGACTTGTCGTTCATTGCCAAAATTATTGGTTTTTAAAAATGATAAGGTTTACTCTCAGCACATCGAATAGCATGCGAAAAAAACCAATGAATCGCCAATTTCAGGTCCTTTACCTTTCCCTTCTTTTGAAAAATCCGTGCCATCAAGATTGATTGACCCCTTTTCTTATTGAAAAAATGACGGCCCTATGTAAACTCGTTGATCTTCTAACGCCAAAAGAAAGAGTACAGGCTCAGCTTTTGCTCGGTATGATCCTGATCATGGCGCTATTAGATGCGATCGGGGTCGCTTCAATTATGCCGTTTATGGCGGTAGTGACTAATCCCGGTTTAATTGAAACCAATGTACTCTTGTCAACGCTCTATAAGGTTATGGGCTCTCCCAGTCAGCGAGATTTCCTGTTAGTTTTTGGTATATTGGTATTTATATTTTTATTGTTTTCTCTGATTTTTAAGGCGCTAACCACCTATTGTCAACTACGATTTAATCTCTTACGCGAATACAGTATTGGGAAACGCTTAGTTGAAGCCTATCTTCATCAGCCCTATTCCTGGTTTCTGTCCCGTAACAGTGCTGAATTGGGCAAAAACATTCTTTCGGAGGTCAATACCGTTATTAACCATGGCATGATCCCATTTACCACTTTGATTGCCCAAAGTGCAGTGGCTTGCGCACTCTTACTATTGTTATTGATCGTCGATCCCATATTGGCGATTTCAATTGGTATTGTAGTGAGTGGCGCCTATAGCTTAATTTTTAAATTCATCAGTGGGGCACTGAATCGCTTAGGGCTCAATAGCTTAAACGCTAACTCGAAGCGCTTTACGGCTGTTAGCGAATCGTTTAGTGCGGCCAAAGAAGTCAAGGTCGGCGGCCTAGAGTCCACCTATATCAACCGTTTTGCCGATTCTGCTAAAATTTATGCCAAGCACCAGTCAACCAATCTAGCCATTGTCTCACTTCCACGTTTTGCACTGGAAGCGATTGCCTTTGGTGGAATGATGCTAATGGCGCTTTATTTGATGGTGAAAGGTGCTAGTTTGAATGATGCATTACCTGTTATATCGCTTTATGCTTTTGCTGGTTATCGACTTGTACCGGCTTTTCAGCAGATCTTTGGTTCACTGTCACAACTGCGTATCACCGGACCGGCTATCAATGCATTACACGCTGACCTATCAACATTAAAATGGAGTCCCATTAGAGATACGCCAAACACACCCATTAGCCTTAAGCAATCCATTACACTCAACGATATCCATTACGCGTATCCCAATGCGGCTCGACCCACTCTTAATGGGATCAGTCTAAATATTCCAGCCCATAAAGTCATTGGCTTGGTAGGGTCCACTGGTTGCGGAAAAACAACTACTGTAGACCTCATTTTAGGTCTTCTTGAATCTCAGCAAGGTACGCTTTGCGTAGACGGTCAAGGGATCAATTCTACAAATATACGCCAATGGCAAAAGATGATTGGATATGTACCGCAACAAATTTATCTTGCTGATGATACGGTGGCATCTAACATCGCGTTTGGCGTTGACAAAAAAGATATCAATCAAGATGCGGTGACTCGTGCCGCCAAGATCGCAAACCTTCACGATTTTTTGATGCATGATTTACCCGATGGGTATGAAACAAAAGTGGGCGAGCGTGGCGTGCGCTTGTCTGGAGGGCAACGTCAGCGCATTGGGATCGCTCGAGCGCTTTATCACAACCCGCAGGTTTTGATTTTGGATGAAGCCACTAGTGCACTGGATAATCTGACCGAGTTAGCGGTGATGGAGGCGATTAATAAACTAAGGCACGATATCACCATCATTCTCATCGCTCATCGTCTGAGCACAGTCAAAGAATGTGATCAAATTTATCTGCTGGACAAAGGCCAAGTAATTGCCCAGGGCGATTATGATTATTTGAGGCAGTCAAGCACAGTTTTTCAAGAAATGACAATGGTTTTTCAATGACCCCCCCTATTTCTACAGCACCGGTAAAGCACCAGGCTCTGCCGATCACAGCGTTGCTACTGGCTGCCGGTTTTGGCACACGGCTACAGCCTTATACAAATGATTGGCCAAAATGCCTGATGCCCGTTCACGGATTACCCCTACTACAATATTGGCTTGAAACAACAAGGAAAATGGGTGCGAGTCAGGTATTGGTTAACCTTCATTATCTCGCCTCTACTGTTGAGGCCTTTCTGAAACGTCCACGTTTCAGAAACTGGGTGAAGTTTGTTTATGAACCTCAATTAAGGGGCACTGCGGGAACAATCCGAGCGAATTATTCTTTGTTTGCTCAATCAACATTGTTGCTTGTACATGCAGATAACTATTCCCAATGTGATTTTAATGCATTTTTGCACTACCACCAGACCGCGCGCCCGAAACACTGCCTCATGACTATGATGACCTTTGACACACTCACACCCAGCTCATGTGGCATTGTGGAGACTGATGAACTGGGCGTCGTCAATGCCTTTTACGAAAAAGTTGCCTCCCCTCCGAGTAATAGGGCCAATGGCGCCGTGTATCTTCTTGAGCCTGAAGCCTTGGCTTGGATTAACGAGCACCCAGAAGCGCAAGATTTCAGTACTCAGGTATTACCACGATTCCTCGGTCGTATTGCAACGTGGCATAACGATCAGCTACATATCGACATCGGAACCGTTGAGTCGCTACTAGCAGCACAAAATAGTCGTGCTATTGAGAGGTCAAACACAGATGCCCTTGAAGTTGATGACTGGGAAAAAATGTTTGTAGCTCACCCCATCCACCGGCAATTACAAAGCTTACTTAACACGTAGGTCAATAATTAATCATCCTAATGATCGCAGTATACGAGGTGACTCAAGATGTAAAGGGGGGGAAATTCACGCAATTTGTAGTGGGAGCACCCCCGTCGAAAAAACATTCTTAGGGCTAACATTTGTGGGGAAAGGCATTACTGAGTATCATCAAGCAGTTACCTAACCGATAGGTCATGGAAGCAATTAACTTAGGGTCAAAAATCGAAAAATACGGATACCACTTTGCCTGATAGGTCACTGTAGTCAGAAGACCCATGAAACGCGACTGGGGTCATAAGATTTGAAGTCTCTACCTTTCGATGGCTTCGTTCACTTTCAAAGTGATCTGTGAGTGGCGCAAATAAAACCTTTTAGTGGTCGCAACACAATAAATTACAATTACATTCTCTAATGGACAATCTCAGATGAAGATTCTAGTAACAGGTGCTTGTGGGTACAAAGGAAACGTGCTGGTACCTAAATTATTGAATGCAGGACATACCGTTGTTGCCTTTGATATTATGTGGTTTGGAAATGATCTTCAAGCACATGGCAATCTTCACGTGCTGCAAGGAGACGTTCGTAACCTCAACGACATTCCATTGGATGGAATCGATGCCATCGTCCATTTATCTTCCGTCGCCAATGATCCTGCTGGAGATCTTGACCCAAAGCTGACCTGGGAAATTAGCGCTTTAGCCACTATGCAACTCATGGATCGGGCAGCAAGGCTGGGCATTAAGCATTTTATTTATGCGTCTTCTGGAAGTGTTTACGGACTTAAGGATGAAGCTCAAGTCACCGAGGACCTGTCGTTAATCCCCTTATCGGAATACAACAAGACTAAAATGGTTGCTGAGCGCGTGGCATTAAGCTACTCCAACCAAATGGTCGTTCAAATCGTTCGTCCTGCCACCGTCTGCGGCCTTTCCCCTCGAATGCGCTTAGATGTATCGGTCAATATGCTAACCATGCAGGCCCTAACTCGCGGGGAAATTACAGTGTTTGGGGGCGATCAGACTCGTCCTAATATTCATATCGACGATATTACAGACCTTTATCTTTTTCTTTTAAAACGACCCGACGTTACGGGAGTCTACAATGCTGGGTTTGAGAATTTAAGCATTCGAAAAATTGCTGAGATGGCGTGCGAAAAGGCCAGTGCCAAAATTATCGTTATTCCTTCGAACGATCCTCGGTCATACAGAGTGAATTCAGACAAGCTGCTCTCTACGGGATTTCGGCCTCGTAAGACTGTTGAAAATGCAATCGATGAGATTTGTAAAGCGTATCGCGAAGGTCGACTTAAGGATGAGGAGCGCTGTCATACTTTGCCGTGGATGCAAAAGACTGTATTTAAAAGAGATTAAATATGACATCTTTGAATTTTTCACATTTTTGTGATGGTTATGTAGCACGACTAAAATCCGCCTTAGATTTACTTCCACAAGCTCCACTCCAAGCCCTTTCCGATGCTTTGATGACGGCTTGGAAGGAAAAGCGCCAAGTATTTATTTTTGGCAATGGCGGTTCCGCAGGTAATGCCATTCATCTTGCCAACGATTATCTTTATGGCGTCTCTCAGCAACTAGGTAAAGCTCTCAGAGTCCATGCCTTACCAGCTAATCCTGCCGTTTTGACCTGTTTGGCTAACGATCTGGGTTATGACCGTATCTTCCTTGAGCAGTTAGCCGTTTTGGCCAATCCTGGCGACATAGCTATTGCGCTAAGCGGCAGTGGGAACTCCCCCAACATAATAAAAGCGCTTGAATATTGTCGTGATAATCAAATTCAGTCTTTTTCAATCCTTGGGTTTTCTGGTGGGCAAGCCAAATTGCTCTCAGATCATGCCATTCATGTTCCCGTAGAGGATATGCAAATTAGCGAAGATTTACAGTTAGTTGTGGGACATCTGATGATGCAGTGGCTTTATTTACACAAGGATCAGATCTGATGACAAAAGTCATCGGATTAGCCGAGCTTAAGCCACTACAAGATTGCGTATTAGCTTATGGTCACTTCAGTGTTGTTCACCTAGGTCATTTACGCTATTTGCGTTATGCGAAAGCGCAAGGGAAATTACTGGTCGTCGCTTTAATGGGTGATCAATCGGCAGAGGGTCAAGCCGATTATCCTTTTACTCAGCTCGAAAGGGCTGAAGCTTTGTCGGCGCTCAATCTCATTGACTACATCATATTGCTTAACGGTAAAGAATTAACCGGAGTGGTAAACACGCTACAGTCAAAAACGATTGTTCTTGGAACAGAGTATGAGTCGACAACGGATCCTGATATCAAGGCAGCACTGACTCAACAAGTCAATCAAGGCCGAGAAGTTCAATTTCATGCGGGGGAAACTCATTATTCGAGTACTGAACTCCTGACAAGTTCTGAGCATCAAATTGAGCAGTTTAGGCGCTCTGCCTTTTTAGCGGCTCTTCACCGACAGGGATTACAGGTTCAAGACCTACTAGGAGCTCTCTCTAATATTAGCAATGCCCATTTGATTGTCTTAGGCGACGTCATTGTTGACCGCTATGTCGCCTGTGAAGCTGTGGGCATGAGTGCCGAAGCACCAGTGATCGTCGTAAGGGAGTTAGAAAATCGAAATTATATGGGAGGCGCTGCCATCGTAGCGGCACATGTGCGCGCTTTGGGGGCTCGATGTACATTGTGTTCAGTAATTGGGGAAGATGAAGTCGGCAATTATTTGTCTAACGCATTACAAGAGTGTGATGTCAATACCGTCTTAATTAAAGATGCTAAACGCCCAACCACACTAAAAATGCGTTATGTCGTTGAAAATCAAAAGCTCTTTCGGGTTAGTCGCCTGGAGGAAAAGCGTCTTGATAAAGTGATCGAGCAAAGGCTTTTAGAACAATTAGAAGCAATGGCTATCCGTGGTGATGTCGATGGAATCATTGTTTCTGATTTTGTTTATGGGGTAGTCACTCCTGAGGTTTTGGAATGCGTAAAACGTATTGCAAAGAAGCATCAAATTATGCTCTTTGGAGATTTGCAATGTAGCAGCCAAGTAGGCTCTGTCACTCGATTTAAAAACTTTGATCTGATTTGTCCCAATGAGCGAGAAGCAAGAATAGCACTTCAAGATAAGGATTCAGGACTAGAAGCCATTTCTAACAAAATGTTTAATGAAACTAACTGCAAAAACTTAATTATGAAATTAGGTTCGGAAGGTTTTATTGTGTATGGACAAAATGGGTCATCCGCATTAAATCGCGAACACTTTCCTGCCTTAAATGCCAATCCAATCGATGTAATGGGTGCCGGGGACTCGCTGCTGGCTGTTATGGCAACGGGGATGGCCAGTGGCCAGTCATTAATGTCAACAGCTGCATTAGCGGGGTGTATGGCATCTTTAGCCGTAGAAAGAATGGGCAATACACCGGTGTCTCAGGAAGAGTTGCGAGAAAGATTGGTTTCCGTATTTACACAGGGTCGTCAGACACCGAATTCCACCGAACATTAATCTGTTATGAGTCAACTTCCTAAAAAAACACTAGCGGCTATTTTAGTAGAGCAAAAGCGGGACTTAGTCATCGCCTCCATTGACCTGCCGGAAGTCTTAGCGGTAGGCCAAGTATTCGTGACTTTTCACTACAGCGGTATTTGCGGTAGCCAACTTGGCGAGATAGATGGCGTCAAGGGGCAAGATCAATGGCTCCCCCATCTATTAGGTCATGAAGCCAGTGGCACTGTGTTGGCCATTGGCCCCGGTGTTCGTTTTGTGAAACCACAAGATCGGGTTGTAGTGCATTGGCGCAGGGGACGGGGTATTGAATCGGTTACACCGAAATACTCTTGGAATGGCAAGACCGTGAATGCTGGATGGGTCACTAGCTTTAATCAACATGCCGTCATTTCAGAGAATCGGCTCACTGTTATTCCCCCCGACACGGACTTGAAGACGGCGGCTCTGTATGGATGCGCCGTCACGACTGGATTGGGTACGATAGAAAATAAAGCCAAGATTCGCTTAGGTGACCGGGTCGTTGTCTTTGGTGCGGGAGGAATTGGTCTTAATCTTATTCAGGGTGCTATTTTAGCCGGTGCCGCTGAAGTGATTGCAGTCGATCTATTTGATAATCGTCTTGAATTAGCGAGCACAATGGGAGCCACCGCCGTAGTCAATGCAAAGCTCTGTGATGCCTTTGCCAAGATTACTGAGCTCTTAAATGGCCAAAAACCCGATGTGTTTATCGATAACACGGGCAAACCTGAAATAATTGCTCATGGCTACGAGTTGGTGCAAAGTGAGGGTCGCGTGGTATTGGTTGGTGTACCGCGGATAGGATCTACCACGAGCCTTTACACTCTAGATTTGCATTTTGGTAAAACACTGACTGGTACTACCGGGGGAGAGGCCGATCCTTCTGTAGATATCCCTCGATACATGAATCTATTTGCCAAACGTAAGCTCAGTCTTTCGCCTTTAATTACGGAAGTGGCCCCACTGAGCGCCGTGAATCATTTGATCCTGGGAATGCGTAACGGACAAACTGCAGGGCGTTGTCTAATTGATTTGGAGGCGGCTTTATGAGCGCTGTACTCGTTTTAGGAAGTAACTCTTTTTCGGGGGCGCACTTTTGTCGCTTTCTTCTGGAGCAAGGGGTGGAGGTGATTGGCGCTAGCCGATCAACTGAAGCTCATCCAGTATTTTTACCTTATCGATGGCTACCCCATTCGCAACAGGAGCGCTTTCGTTTTGTTCAAATAGATTTGAATCACGATCTAGATCGTCTTGAAGCACTGATGCGACAGGAGCAGAATCAGATCGTTGTGAATTTTTCAGCCCAGAGCATGGTTGGAGAAAGTTGGGATAAGCCTGATGACTGGATGCAAACGAATGTCGTTGCTGTGGCTCGCTTAGCACAGCGATTGAGACATTTGGATTTTCTTAATCGTTACGTACACATCACCACCCCCGAGGTTTATGGATCGACCGATGGGTGGATTAATGAGGATACGCCTTTTAATCCTTCCACCCCTTATGCTGTATCTCGAGCTGCAGGCGACATGCTATTTAAGATCTACCGAGAGACCTTCCAGCTGCCCGTTGTCAGCACTCGGGCCGCCAACGTCTATGGTCCAGGGCAACCCCTCTATCGCATTATTCCTCGCACTATTTTTTGTCTATTAACTGGGCAAGCCTTAGAGCTACATGGCGGGGGTGTTTCAACTCGCTCTTTTATTCATATGAATGATGTCAGTCGTGCCACCTGGCAGATTGCCCAAAACGCCCCAGTGGGCGAGACCTATCACATCTCAACCGATCGGATCATCTCGATCAGGGCTTTGGTAGAAAATTTGTGCCAGATGCTACAATTACCATTCGAAAAAAATGTGGCGGTGGTAGGAGAGCGTTTGGGAAAAGACAGTGCTTATTGGCTTAATAGCAAAAAACTTCACCAAGATCTCGGCTGGAAGGATGAGATTGCCCTAGAACAAGGGCTACTCCAAACCATCGAATGGGTTCAAAAGAATCTTGAAATACTTAAGATGCAACCGATGCAGTACATTCATAAAAAATGAATCCCACAACTCTTTCTATCCCACAGCTTGAAGCCCTCTCCAGAACCATCCGATTTCGAACGATTCGAAACTCGCATCTCTCAGGAACACCTCACTTAGGATCTTGTCTATCCTGCACTGATTTGTTGGTGTGGTTGTACTGGAATATCCTGCGACTTAATACTAAAGAGCCCAAGACAGAACAGCGTGATCGTTTTATTCTGAGTAAGGGCCATGCTGCTCCCGTTTTATTTCAAGTACTCGCAGAAAGAGGTTTCTACAGTCCTAATGTCCTAGACGCTTATGGTCAAAATGGTTCGGTATTTGGCGAGCACCCACCCACACCGGATCATTTAGCGGGTATTGAAGCGGCGACAGGGTCATTAGGCCATGGGCTCCCGATGGCTCTTGGTATGGCATTGGCCAGCCGGATTACCCAACAGCCCTATCGTGTTTTCGCCATCCTAGGCGATGGCGAGTGTAATGAGGGGGCTGTATGGGAGGCCGCACTCATGGCCTCAGCCCAAAAGGCAAGTAACCTTACAATATTTGTCGACTACAACAAGTGGCAAGCAACAGGACGAAGTAATGAGATTTTAGGTTTGACCCCTTTAGCTGAGAAATGGAAAGCCTTTGGTTGGTCTTGCTTAGAGATTAATGGCCACTCTTTCGAGGAAATGGAGTCAGCCTATCATTCTTTATCTTCGGATAATCGACCAAAAGCGATCATTGCCAATACGCTAAAGGGTAAGGGAATTGAATTTATGGAAGACGATAACAATTGGCATTACCGCATTCCGACAGCTGACGAAGTGCGTCAGTCAGCCTCTTTATTGAATATCCCCCAAGATCAGATTCAACTTGATGGGCGTAAGCCTATTAGCCACGGTTAAGTCTATGAGAAATGCTTTTGCAGATGAAGTCACACAGTTAGCCCTAGCCGACTCAAGAGTAGTGCTACTCTCGGGGGATATTGGCAATAGACTTTTTGACAAGTTACGTGGCGCACGGCCGGACCAATTTTTCAACTGTGGGGTGGCTGAACAAAACATGATTGGAGTGGCGGCCGGTATGGGCTTAAGCGGTCTACGACCCATTGTTTATACGATTGCCCCTTTTACGAGCGTTCGTTGTTTAGAACAAATTAAGGTTGATCTGGGTTACCACAATTCACCGGTAGTGCTTGTGGGTACGGGCTCCGGGCTCTCTTATGCTAGCCTCGGACCAACTCATCATAGCCTAGAAGACTTTGCGGTCTTTCGTGCGATTCCCAATCTACAAGTGTTAGCGCCTTGGGATGCAAAATCCTTGAGGTCTTGTCTTCGAATGGCTATTGAGAGTAGTCGACCCACCTATATTCGAATAGGAAAAAAAGGGGAAGCAGATCTTACGGGCACCAATAGTGTTCCTGCTATTGGTAATAGCCTATGCCGACACTCTGGGAGTCAGGTCTGCATTCTGTCAACCGGTACTGTCAGCGGCGAGGCTGAGTTAGCGGTAGAGAGCCTAAAGCAGTTAGGGGTATCAGCAGAATTGGTCTTGATGCATACAGTGAAACCTCTTGCAGAAAAAGCAATCAAAACTCTTCTTAATCGTTTCGATGCTCTTGTCACGGTAGAAGAACATTCTCAAATAGGTGGCTTTGGTGAATCGGTATTAAGTTTTATTGCTCGACTTGGCCTACAGAAAAAAATCGAGACCTTGGGCACATCAGATGCCTTTATGTCTGTTGTCGGCTCTCAACAGTATGCTCGGCAGTACTACCAAATAGATGCTAAAAGTATTGTTGACGCCGTACTCAGGGTTTGTAAATAAGCGTCTCTTAACCCATGCGAATTGGACTTGATTTTGATAACACGATTGCTTGCTACGACAGCGCTATCGCCAGACTAGCTGAAGATATGTTCGATTTACCAAGCCACTTACCTAGAACCAAATTGGGTGTTCGTGATTACCTCAGGGGACAGGGTCGGGAATCGGATTGGACAATATTTCAGGGTGAACTGTATGGGCCTGGCATGCAATATGCCGAGGTGTATCAAGGGGCCTTAGAGACCATGTTGCTTCTATGCGCTGAAGGACATGAGTTATTTATTATAAGCCACCGCAGCAAGACCCCATACGCTGGCCCTTCTTATGATCTACATGAAGCAGCACGATGTTGGGTTAAACAAAGGCTCCAAAGCCATGGCTTATTTAGTAAAGACCAAGTGTATTTTCTTGAATCGAAGAATGAAAAAGTGCGGATGATAGGAATGCTAGGCTGTGAGCTATTTCTTGATGACTTGCCTGAGGTGCTAGAGGACGCTGATTTTCCTCTTACGACTCGGGGTATTTTGTTCGCCCCTGTGAGCCCCAAGGAACTGTCTTCCACACACTTTACCACTATTGGCCAATGGACGAGCCTACCCCCCTTACTGACAGCAGCTTAGCCTATCCAGACTTTGCTCTTCATTGGGCTAAAAGGCTTGGGGCAAAACGTGATAGCCTGGTGTCGTTACAAGGCGGTATAAATAATCACGTGTTTAGTTGCGAGATTGGCACTAAAGCGTCTGAGCGCTTTGTTATTAAAGGTTATGCGCCAAAATTGGGCCTCACGGATCGCATGAAGGCTGAGGTAGAGTTTTTGCGCTATGCCGAGCAAGTGGCACCACACTATATACCCAAATTATTAGCAGAGGACTACGATCAACGCTGCGTAGTGCTTGAGTTTATCGATGGACAATCTTATCGCCCGGGTATAAGTCCCCCTGAGCAAGCGATTATTCAAGCAGGTGATTTTTTTCAGTTACTCAATGCCGATAAATTACTTGCCAAAAAATATATACAGCAGTCTGCGGCAGATGGGTTTCTCAGTTTGACCGAGCATCTACATCATGTGCAAGGACGTCTTAATCAACTCTTAACAGATCACCTTCCCAAACACTTAGGTGCTGTGGCTCATACCCTCTTGCAGCAAATTCGAAGGGATTTTGACGAGGTTGCAGATCGAACGAAAAAGCTGATTGATAAAGGTGAGGTTCAAGACCACATCGACCCCGATAACTGTTGTGTATCGCCAAGTGACTTTGGATTTCATAATGCTTTTCAATGCGCTAGCGGAGTGAAATTCTTTGATTTTGAGTTTGCGGGCTGGGATGACGTTGCGAAAACGATGGTTGATTTTATACTCCAGCCTCGTGTGCCAGTGGCTCCCCTTTTGGCTAATCTTTTTTACCGTTATGGCATTCAACTTCCCTGCAAAGCCTTCACGGATAGAACGCTGGTTTTAGGCCCCATTCTTCGGATTAAATGGTTATGTATTATGCTTTCCGTATTGCACCCAGATCGTTTGCAACAAATGAGAACCGTACTCCAAGGCACGATCCATATGAACTTCATCAACCAACGACTAGACGCGGCGCAAGCCTACACACATAAGGAATTTTCATTTGGCTTACATTGACTTACTTTCCTCTATTCATAAGTCGACTCATCGAGACTATTTGGCGCGAGTCAATGACCCAGAGTTTCCCAAAGCAAAAGCGGCTGAGTTGGCAAAGCAGTGGGGCTACGACTACTGGGACGGCGATCGAAGAATTAACTATGGTGGTTATAAATATATTCCTGGTCGCTGGGCCCCTGTTGCTCAAAAGATGATTGAGTTTTACGGACTGAAATCTGGCGACTCGGTGTTAGACATTGGTTGTGGCAAAGGCTTTCAAATGGTGGAGCTGATGAAAACCTTGCCAGGTTTAAAGGTTCGGGGTTTGGATATTTCATCCTATGCGATTGAGCATGCACATCCCGATGTAAAACATCTTATTGATCATGGGTCAGCAGACAATCTCCCCTATGGGGATAATGAGTTCGATTTGGTTTTCTCAATCAACACATTGCACAACTTGCACAACGCGGCGCTCGAAAAATCGTTACAGGGGATAGAACGTGTTGGGAAGAAAAAATATCTATGCGTTGAATCTTATAGAACAGAAATTGAAAAGGCGAATTTGCTGTACTGGCAGGTGACTTGCGAACAATTTAACTCGCCTAGTGACTGGGAATGGTGGTTTAAAATGACAGGGTACTCGGGTGACCACTCTTTTATATTTTTTGATTGATTTCACAACCAATTCAAAAATTAGCAAACAATAATTGTAACTGTTCAGCCTGAAGCAGGCGAAGGTGCGTATTCATTGAAAGTGTCGCGCAGAACTTCAAGGATATTATGACCTTGTTTTTTAATAGTATCGAGATAGGAGCGGATAGTACAAAAATCTTGCGCACCATTAAATGTTCGTAAGCATCCTTATATTTTTATCTTTGGCATGCGCGCAGCGCACTCTGCCATATTATTAGATAAGGCAACTTTTTTTCTGTAACTTGATTTTTAGTTCTCTGATTTAATTTTTGTTTTAAATAGATTTTTGCTTTCATCCATCCGTTGGTCCAATCGCTAGTAATGCTTAGCTTTTAGGTGCTCAGTACGTTCGATCAGAGAGGCCTCGTTAACTATGATTCGTAGCGCCTCGCCAGCACCGTCTAGACCATTTTAAGAATTCACACATAGGCCTCGTGAAGTGGATTATCTGATATTTTAGGTTGGGTTCTTTGGCTCTTACTAGTGTAAGCTTTATCTTTAAATTTACCTTAACAACTAGCTACCCTAAAGGAGCTAAGGAAGCCAAGGTAAGACTTTAATATAAATATCTAAAACACCTTTTTCAAGAAATCTTACCAAAAGGTTCGATATCACCATCTGGAAATTTACAGAAAGTATTTCTGCACTACCGGAGCAAATATTCG
The DNA here is from genome assembly GCA_903893565.1 of uncultured beta proteobacterium. Lineage (GTDB taxonomy): Bacteria > Pseudomonadota > Gammaproteobacteria > Burkholderiales > SG8-41 > UBA5216. The sequence goes on from CAITMU010000154.1 coordinate 26,344, forward strand.
AATATTTCTATAACGCCGCTCTGTTATCGCTTATTTTGAAATAACATATTTATTAAAGTTTATCAGTTCACAATATTGGGTGGGATTAAAATATAATGTTTACAAGATTGTAAAGCCTTAAAAAACACCTAACTTATCGCATAGGGATACTTAACCTAATGAAAATCAAAGAAATTAACGCCGAAACTTCTTATATTTCTGATTCGGTGGCACCTAAGATGTCTACTGAGCTTGCTAGTTCATTGATAGAGAAATATCAGAAATCAACGAGACGACGACATCGGTATTGTTTTCATCAAAATCAAAATGTAGACCTTCACGACATTATAATTTGCTATGACAGCACCTCTTATATCCCTCCAAACAAGCACGTTGGAAAAGTGGAATCCTTGATAGTGCTCGAGGGGGAGATTGAATTTTTCTTGTTCAATGACTCAGGACAGGTATTCGACTACCGTCGACTATCCTCTAACAAGAGTGGCCTTCCATTTTATCTGAGAGTACCCCCTAACACTTGGCATGGACTTCGTGCAGTTGGAAATTTTCCTTGCGTCATTAAGGAAACGATCGTGGGGCCGTATGATCGCTCTACTCTCAAGTGGGCAGATTTTGCACCGGCTGAAACCACAACAAATAAAGAGGGCTTTGCTTGGTATGAGGATATCGCAGCACAATGCAGCGCTAAAGGTATTAAGGCACCAATTGATGAAATTTTTGAAAAAGTAAACGACACTGTTTACCGCTCTTCTCGTCAATTAGTAACGGTGAACTCTAAACAACTTGCACCAATAATAGAAGCGGCGAAACAATCGCCGCTCAAAAGAGCGCGTCTTTGTTGCCACAACGGCCCCGAGGAGAAGTTACAAGAAATGTTCATAGCACTCGCTTTAGGGGTGAATATCGAAGAAAGTTTCCACTTGAGAAAAGACGAAAGCCTCACTGTAATTAATGGGCAAGGGACATATTCGTTCCCTAATGAAGATGGATCGTTGCGTGAAACTGTGGAATTGTCACCATACAAGTCTGACAACCCTCTAGGCTCAGCTTTCTTTACAAGGATTAATCGTTATGTGCCACATAAAATAATAGTTAATTCAAATTATTTATTAATTCATGAAGCAACTACAGGGCCATTTTATAAAACTGACACAGATTATCGATTGGAGCAAGCTTGAACATAAAGCATACTTGCTTAGCTTGCGGGGGCAAGCTGGGGGAAGTTTTATTTACTATTCCGAATCTTCCACTCGTAGACTCTTTTTGTCGAACTCAGGAAGAGGCAAAAAATACCCCCTTTTTTTCCATAGATTTAAGACAATGTAACACTTGCAACACAATTCAAGTGGCATCACCCCCAGATACAAGTGAGATATATCGGAATTATATTTATGAATCGACATCTTCACCTGATTTGTCAGATCATTTTGAGAGGTATGCT
>CAITMU010000155.1 GCA_903893565.1 uncultured beta proteobacterium
GACCTGCGAGACGATGAGACCATGTTTACCGCGGTCTGGAAGGCTCTGAACACCAAAGAAAAGACCGCGTTCCGTGAGGCGATTAAAGCAGCCAAATGAAAAGGGAAAAGTTAAAATTGCCTCGTAGAAAGCCAAAATCACCGCCAAAACCGCCACCAAAAGTGTGCGGTCGGCCACCTAAGCTGACCAAAGATCAGGTGCTAGCCATTAGGGAATGGGACGCTATTCGGCAAGCGATGCCTTGTATTGACGAAATGGCGCGTGCATACGGGGTGCATAAAACGACAATTTTACGGGTGTTGGCCGGGGACTATATGCACTATGTCACATGACATCATTTCGGATGAGAAACTGGAATCAGCCCTGCTGTACCTATCTTTGACAGATGACAAGTATGCACACGCTAAGGCCGGTTTAGAGCGTTCCGAGATCCTACGCAAGGTGGTGCGGGCTAGGATCTTCCTAGGGGCGTCTGGGACGGTTGCAGAGCGGCAAGCGATAGCCGAGGGCAGTACGGAGTCGGCTGAGGCTGACGACGCCTACATCGAGGCTCTGGGGGCGGCTGAGTCGTTGAAGGCCAGACGGCAGCGGGCTGAGATCGTCATTGATGTCTGGCGCTCGCTCAATGCCAGCAAGCGCAAGAGTTGACACCCCCCGTAATTGGGGGTTATGCTTCAAACCGTCGCACAACTGGCGACCTAACTGGGGAATCACATGAAACCGACATACGATGAATTAGTTGACGTTTTAGACAAGCTTTGGACTGCGGCTAAACTTTGCGATTCTAAAATTGCAGACGAATGGCATAGCACAGTGACAACCGACAAAGAATGGGATCTGGTGTTGGCTGTTGCGAACAAAGTGCTTGACCAAGCACTGACAGATCCGTGTCCAGTGTGCCAAAAACCCACGCACGTGTCGGAAATGATGACAGTGCATGAGGAAGAATGCCTGGACGTTGAATGGCAGTGCTTCAAGTGCTGGCAGGACAAGATGATTAAAGACGGGGATCGGTACGGTAAGGTGCCGTCATGAAAACAATGGAATCTTATTTGCGACGCACACATAAGCCTTTGCAAAAAATAGCAAAAACTGTGCTTTTAGGCGCTAACGAAGTAAAACGATTGAAATCAGAAATAAGCAGCCTTAAGAAAATTATAAAAAAACAAGAAAAAAAGTATTCAAAATTTTACAAAACCTATTCGTTCTGGCATCAAAAAAATATAGCAAAACAACAAACCATAACCAATTTTGAGGGGCAATCATGAGCTTCTGGTCAAACCTAACCGGCCGCTATCTGCGCGATGAGGGCATGGAGCTGGTATTGGTGCCAGAGCAGGACTTTAAGGCGCGTAGTCGTGAGATCCTTGATGCGTGGTTTAGCAAGTTGCCATCCGGCACTCCGTTTACAGGGGAGAGCATGAGGCTTGCTATTGAGCTTGAGGCTATCGGTAAGCCACACCACCACAATGCCTGGTCAGCGGTGATCGGCTGCATCACCCGCCAATGGCTGAAAGGCGGCATGGCTAGATCGTATGGAACCATGACGGCACAACGGCCAGAAGCTCATGCGCGAATTTTGCGGGTTTATCAGAAAGTATAGTGCGAATGAATAACTCAATCAAAACAAGGAATTACACGTTATGAAAAGCAAATCTAAAGGCCTGTACGCCAATATTCACGCCAAGAAAGAACGCATTGCCAAAGGGTCTGGCGAAAAGATGCGTAAGCCCGGATCGGCGGGTGCGCCAACGGCTGGTGCTTTTCAAGAATCGGCTAAAACTGCAAAGAAATGAATAACAATATTGGCGTCACCGTACAAGTTGACGAGCTGAGTCGATTACACGGCGAAATTGTCATGATGAGACGGATGTTCCGCAAAATCCTTGAGATCGACATTTTATCGGATCGTGATAACGCGGCCATGCGCGATATGGTCAGAATCGCAGAAATCGCCCTTGGGATACAAAAGCTTTAAGGCTTTAGGGCTGCGGCCCACTCTTGAAGGCCTTTGAGCCGGTTGGCGTCGTGTCCACAGGCTGCGACAAGATCTGCGAGAGTCGAGTCAATATCGGTGGCGA
>CAITMU010000156.1 GCA_903893565.1 uncultured beta proteobacterium
AATAGATAATGTCAGTTGATTGAGCGCCTTAAACCCGTCGAAACTCACACTAATATTTTCTAAATACAACATTACCCCGTGACGCACATCCAGCGTTTCATGTCGAGGCGAGAGGGTTTCGGAACCCATGGAATGTGAAGACATAAATGAGTCAAGACTCTTGATTGGGTTTTCGCCACTGATTTATCAACCCTACAATGCCCTGCGGCATAAATAAAGTCACTGAAATAAACAGTAGCCCGAGCACATATAACCAGTATTCAGGAAAGGCTTGGGTGAAAAAGCTTTTTGCACCATTGACGACACCCGCACCCACAATAGCTCCAACCAACGTGCCCCGACCCCCTACAGCCACCCAAATAGCAATCTCAATGGAGTTGGCTGGGGACATCTCTCCCGGATTAATAATGCCGACCTGGGTGACATACAAAGCCCCCGCCACACCGCAAATTACCGCCGACAGAGTCCAAATAAAGAGCTTGTAATGAAGCGTGTTATATCCACAAAACATCACTCGTTGTTCCGCATCTCGAATCGCCGCTAGCACCCGACCAAACTTTGAGGTGACGACAAACCGTCCTATCAACAGGGTCAGTATCAAGATCAGCGCCGTGATCACAAACAGTGAAATCCTTGTTTCAGGGGTCGTTATTGAAAAACCTAATATCCGTTTAAAATCAGTAAACCCGTTATTGCCGCCAAAGCCCGTTTCATTTCTAAAAAATAGTAACATGGCAGCAAAAGTCAGGGCCTGAGTAATAATGGAAAAATAAACGCCTTTAATTCTTGATCGAAAGGCAAAATACCCAAATACGAAAGCCACTATCCCAGGCACGGCTACGACCAATAGTAGGGCCCAACCGAAGTGATCCGTATTCCACCACTGCCATGGAAACGCTTTCCAATCTAAAAAAACCATAAAATCCGGTAAATCTGCACGGTACTGTCCTTCATGTCCAATTTGGCGCATTAAATACATACCCATACCATATCCACCGAGAGCGAAAAAAAGCCCATGGCCCAAGGATAAAATGCCACAGTAACCCCAAATTAAATCCATAGCCATGGCAACAATGGCGTAGCATAAAATTTTACCAATGAGTGTCACCCAGTAGGCTGAAACGTAAAACACACTATCCTGAGGCAACACCAAATTAGCAATAGGGATCAACACCAATACCACCAATGCACTCAACCCCAGCAACCACCAGCCCTGTGGTCCAAAAAGGGGGCGATATAAAACATTTTTTTCGTTTAGTTGCATCTCACTCATGACTCGACCGACCGGCCCTTCAGAGCAAAAAGCCCTTGAGGTCTTTTTTGAATAAACATGATAATAAATACCAACACCACAATCTTTGCTATAACGGCCCCTGACCAAGATTCCAACAGTTTATTGGCAAATCCCAGCCCTAGCGCAGCATAGACAGTGCCAGCCAGTTGGCCTACGCCCCCAAGAACCACCACCATAAAAGAATCCACGATAAAAGACTGTCCCAGATCTGGGCCCACATTACCAATTTGCGATAAAGCACAGCCAGCCAAACCTGCAATACCCGAACCTAATCCAAATGCTAAGGTATCTACTTTGGCTGTTGGGACCCCGACACAAGAGGCCATCGCACGGTTTTGGGTCACCGCTCTGACAAACAAACCTAATCTCGTTCGAGTCAAAGTCCAACCGACTGCTAACAATACCGCGATGGCAAAGATAACAATCATGATGCGATTCCAGGGTAATACCACATTTGACATCACCACGATCCCGCCTGACATAAAGCTTGGGTTTTCAACCTGAACATTCTGTGCACCAAAAAATGTTCGGACCGTTTGCATCAATACCAAACTAATACCCCAAGTGGCGAGTAAGGTCTCTAATGGGCGACCATAAAGCCATCGGATCACACCTCTTTCAAGCAACATGCCCACTAGTGCTGAAACAATGAATGAAACCGGTATAGCAAACAACAAATACCAATCGAAAAAAGCGGGAATGTGGCGAAACAAATTTTGCACCACAAAAGTGGAATAGGAACCAATCATGATCAATTCACCATGAGCCATATTAATCACCCCCATTAATCCGTAGGTAATGGCTAAACCGAGGGCGGCTAACAACAATATCGATCCTAAACTAAGTCCTGCAAACACCAATCCTAAGCGTTGCCCCCAAACCAATCGTGTTTCAACTTGTTTTAAGCTGGTTTTGATCGCCTGCTTTACGCCCTCATCGGATTCCACTTCTAAGGCCGCTAAAAGGGCTGTCTTGGCGTTACTATTGGAAGACTGCCCTAGCACTTGAACTGCCTGTAAACGTAGAGGCACTTCCGTTGATTTAAGTTCCATAGTGGCTAAAATACTTTCTAGCAAAGCTTTGATTGTTGCATCCGTTTCTTTTGCTAGTGCTTTTTTAACGATAGGCTTCATCCCCTCCTCGGCACTAACCACTAATTCCTTGGCAGCTGCCAATCGTGTTTTGTGGTCAGTAGAAACTAATTTTAAAGCGGCTAAGGCGCTTTCTAATGCCCCTCGCAAGCGATTGTTGACTACCACATCCTCTTTGTCTGGCAATTCACTGCTTAGGGGTGCTTGTGTTAATGGGTCAATATTTCGACCCTCATGAACCCATATGATTTGTTTGCCCGCACGTTGAAGCTCGCCTTCCAACAACGCCTTGAGCAAGACGGGGGTTTGGTTATCCGCCTCTGCAACCAAAGTATCTAAGGCCTTAAACCTCTCATCACCTTCTGCAAGCACTACGCTTTCAAAAGCGGCGCGATCAAAAGCCAAAACAGGCAGAGGCTTCAGAAGCCCTGACAATAAAACAACTATATAGAAAATTAATTTGCTGTGCATAAATAGAAAGCCTAAGCTTAAGCCGTCTATTTATGCACGACGAATTGCTTCTCGCCGTGCACCTAAACTTTTTAATCGATTACTTTTTTTCAGCCATTAATGCTGGCTCATCTTTTTTCTTGTCATTACCAGGAATGTAAGGGCTCCAGGGTTGTGCTTTGACTGGGCCTGGTGTCTTCCATACGACGTTAAATTGACCATCGGCTTTCACTTCACCGATAAAGACGGCTTTGTGTAAATGATGATTTTTTGGATCCATCATCGATGTAATGCCTGACGGCGCTTTAAAAGTTTGACCCCCCATCGCTACACTCACCTTTGCCACATCGAACGATTTGGCTTTTTCAACGGCCTGTTTCCACATATTAATACCAATATAGGTGGCTTCCATGGGGTCATTCGTTAAGGGTTTATCCATCTGACCAGGAATTTTTTTAGCTTTTGCGTAAGCAGACCATTTTTTAATGAATTCTGTGTTAGCCGGTGATTTAATCGTCATGAAATAATTCCATGCGGCCAGATGGCCCACCAAAGGTTTTGCATCGACGCCGCGCAACTCTTCCTCACCCACTGAGAAAGCAACCACTGGCACATCCGTGGCTTTCAAGCCTTGGTTACCCAGTTCCTTGTAAAAAGGCACATTGGAGTCCCCATTGATGGTCGAAATCACAGCCGTTTTACCACCGGCGGCAAATTTCTTCACATCGGCAACAATGGTTTGGTAATCACTGTGACCGAAGGGCGTGTATTTTTCATCAATATCTTTATCGGCTACCCCTTTAGACTTTAGAAACGCGCGTAAAATTTTATTAGTCGTGCGAGGATACACATAGTCGGTTCCCAACAACACAAATCGCTTGGCTCCACCGCCTTCTTTGCTCATCAAATACGTAACCGCTGGTATCGCTTGCTGATTAGGAGCTGCCCCAGTGTAAAACACGTTTTTGGAAATTTCTTCACCCTCGTATTGAACGGGGTAAAAAAGTAAGCCATTAAGCTCTTCAAAAACAGGTAACACCGACTTTCTAGAAACCGACGTCCAGCAACCAAAAACAGCTGACACTTTGTCCTGCGTGATCAGTTGACGTGCTTTTTCTGCAAACAAGGGCCAATTGGAAGCGGGATCCACAACAACCGGCTCAATCTTTTTACCTAACACGCCTCCTTTAGCATTGATCTCATCAATAGCCATCAGAGCGACATCTTTTAATACTGTCTCGCTAATAGCCATTGTGCCAGATAAGGAATGCAAAATTCCGACCTTGACCGTGTCCTCTGCCTGTACACCAAGGCTTGATAGTCCAACCAGAGAAGCCGTCGCCGTGATGCCGGCTATTTTTTTAAATCGATTTAAAAAGACCTCAAATTTCTGCATATCTAATGTCCCCGTTGATAACAAATTTATGGTTAACGTCTTGAAATAAACCTTTCAAGAGCAGGTCACATAAAGCATTTCCCGTGCCAAAACTTGATCGCATCCGTAAAACTACGGATTGCCCAGTCAACTATTCACTCGGATCGATTCCTTGTTTTATTTTTGTCACAAATTGCCTCTTTTTGAGGCTTTACGAATTTGCCTTGCGCTAGTTTGGTGCGCACACATGCAAAAGATTCCATATTTTGTCGTTATTTTATTTTTAGGGTTACAGAGTTCTGATTTTATCCGCGATGACTTTTTCCTATCAATTAAAGATTCTCTCTCCCATGGGTAGCAAAGAGACCTCGTCTTTACCCTTTGAAACACTACTAATAATGCGATATGGCATGAAAGATGCTCTGATCAAGTTGGTGCATTGGAGCAATTTTTTTGATCAATATCACAATAGCTTTGTGATTTTCTTAGGAGTGTCATTCATGAGCGTTTCTGTGAAACCTGCAGTTAAGGTAAACAAAACTTTTAGTCTCAAAACGGTGAGTCCTGTCGTTCATGGCTTAGTCGCTTTGTCATTGTGCGGTAGTGTTGGTGTTTCGATTGCGGGTGCCGACGTTCCTATTGGTGATAACGCAGGTATAAATATTGGTATGGGTTTACGTTCGAGTTATACCAATGCGACAAACTCTGCCCCTGACGGTATTTCACGTTCGAATAAATTCTCAGCTGATAATGCTCGTATATTTTTAAGCGGTCACTTTGGCGATACGATTAAAGCCACTTTTAATACTGAACGCACGGGTGGTACGGCCGCTTCAGGTGGTGATGCAGTACGCGTCATGGATGCCATCATGCAATTTGAGTTTTCACCTGAATTTAACATTTGGATGGGACGTATGCTCCCCCCCAGTGATAGAGCCAATCTTTACGGGCCCTTTTATTCATTGGCATGGTCTTTTCCTGGACTTGCTTCTAACTATCCCAATATTGGGGTTGGGCGTGATAACGGCTTGACTGTTTGGGGCAAACCCTTAGGCGGTAAAATTACCTACTCATTAGGTGCATTCAATGGCCACGATAAATCCAGTACCCTAGGTGGCGCAAAAGACAAGTTAGCTTTTTCTGGGCGATTAGCTTTTAATGTTTGGGATCCTGAACCCGCCCCAGCCTATTACACCGGTGGCTGGTATGGCGGTTCCAAAGATATTTTCACCATTGGCTTAGCAACCTATTCACAAACGGCCGGTGTCGGAACTGCAGCCAAGCCTGGAAACCTCAATATTGTCAGTGGGGATCTCTTAATTGAGAAAAAATTTTCAGGTGGAGTACCTACCTTTGAAGCCGCCTCTTATGGTTACCGCCTTGGCGCCAAGGACTGTGGCACCGGTACCGATTACAGTGGAACGACATGTCCCTCCGGTGTAGATAACGTTGGTGGCCAAGTCGATAGCAAATCTTACTTATTCAGCTTTGGTTTCTTATTTGACCAAAAAGTAGGTATAGGTCAATTGCAGCCCTATGTTCGATATCAGAATTTAAAACGTACGGCTAGTAATACCACGGCGAATCAAACTGATTTCGGCATCAATTATCTGATGAAGGGCCCTAATGCCAAGGTCTCCGCAACCTACACCACGACAAAGGATACAGGGCTAGCTGCGAACGCTCAAAGTCAGAATCAATTTGTTCTAGGGGTGCAGTTAATGTACTAAAGTAAGTTGTAGGCTCGCTGTAGTGTAGTTGTTGCTTTTTTATTTTTTCCTCTTCTATTTACCGTTCAAAGTCCTAATCAGACTTTGAACGGTTTTTTTTATGGATGTAGCACCAAAGGGTTCGTGCGTATCGCTTTATAAGCTTTTTTAGATTTTAATGGGCCACCTTCCTTGTTTTCGACCTAAAAAAATATACTTCAAAAAACCTCTCCTTTAATAGCCACAGCACATCAAAATTAAATAACGTATACTTTGCGAGAAATTTCACAACCGTAAGCTTACGGAGGAGTGCGTTTGTTCATCGAATAAGGATGCTTCGATATGTCGTGAATTTTTAATCTTCTTTTCACCACAAGTGACAACCACGCTGAAGCCGCAGGTAATGCATTAATGCCTAAAAAACTCGATTTTTTATCTAAAAAACAATTGATAACCAATAAAAAGGGTATCGGTGCCGTCCAATTAGCAGACAAAATTGCTACTTTGATCACACAAGGACTAGCCCATCACCAATTGGGTGAACTAGAACAAGCGAGGGACTACTACAAAAATATTTTATTATTAGAGCCTCAACACTTTGATGCCCTCCAATTATTAGGCGCTTTAGCCATGCAAAACAAGGCATGGGAGGAATCACTGGAGCTGCTAACCAAAGCACTTAAACTAAAAAACACAAATGCCACTGTTTATAATAATTTTGGGCTCGTCCAGCATGAACTTCAGCAATTAGAGGGGGCGCTGATAAGCTATGACAAAGCGATCGGTCTACAACAAGACTATGCTTTGGCTTACAACAATCG
>CAITMU010000157.1 GCA_903893565.1 uncultured beta proteobacterium
AAGTCTCCCGCATCTCGCCTGAGGCGCCCGTTCCTGTGGTTCACATCCGGCGTGAAGAAAGCCGTCTGGGTGGCGCCGCCAACGTGGCACTAAATATCAAAACTCTGGGCGCGCGCGTCACACTGCTGAGCATGGTTGGCCAGGACGAGGCCGCCCGCAATCTGCGGGGCCTGTTGACCAAGCACGACATCGAGACGGAACTGGGCGAAGATCCGAATATGGAGACGATCGTTAAGTTGCGAGTTATTGGCCGTAGTCAGCAAATGCTACGCATCGATTTTGAAAAAGAGCCTGACCACGAAGTGCTGGCTGCAATGCTTGAACGCTTTAAGACATTGGTGGATGAACATGATGCGGTGCTGTTTTCTGATTACGGCAAGGGTGGTCTGGCACATATACCTCAGATGATCCAACTGGCCCGTACTGCTAGCAAGCCGGTGCTTGTTGACCCCAAAGGCAGGGATTGGGCTCGCTACAGTGGTGCCAACGTCATTACCCCCAACCGCGCCGAACTAGCGCAAGTGGTAGGTTCTTGGTCTGGCGAAGAACAGTTGCACGAAAAAGCTCAGGCCCTGAGCCAAAAGCTGGGCCTGGAAGCTTTGATTTTGACGCGTTCGGAAGAGGGTATGACCCTGTTCGAAGCTAGTCGAGTGGTCTCGGTGCCTGCACAAACACGCGAAGTGTCCGACGTGACCGGCGCTGGCGACACCGTGATAGCCACATTGGCCCTCTTGGTGGCTAGCGGGCTGGACATGTCTGTGGCAATGGCCTTATCCAACCGTGCTGCAGGCCTTGTGGTGGCCAAGTTCGGCACGGCGTCGCTCACTTACGACGAGCTGCATGGATGAATCACGAATGAGTCCAGAAAACAAAATTTGTCTACCGCAGAACCTGGCCGCCCGGCTCGCCAGTCTGCCCCGTCCGCTGGTCATGACCAATGGCGTGTTCGATGTATTGCACCGTGGCCACGTGAGTTATCTAAACCGTGCGGCCGAGCTTGGTGGCAGCCTGCTTGTGGCAATGAACAGTGACCGATCAGGCCGCATGCTGGGCAAAGGACCAGATCGCCCACTCAACTCCGCCGAAGACCGCGCCTATGTGCTCGCTGGACTAGAGTCTGTCGATCTGGTCACCTTTTTTGATACACGCACGCCAGTCGATCTGCTACAAATTATCCGTCCTGACATTTACGTCAAGGGCGGTGACTACGACATGGAAACGCTGGAAGAAACTCGAGTGGTCCGAAGTTGGGGAGGGCAATCTGTGGCGATTCCCTTTGTGGACGGTTTTTCGACTACAGCGTTGGTACAACGAATCCGGCAATCTCCAGCGCCATTACGCAAAGCAGCTTTCCTAGACCGTGATGGCGTTATTAACAAAGACAAGGGGTATGTCTACCGTTGGGAGGATTTCGAATTTGTGCCCAGCGCCATCGAGGCCATGCAAAAACTTCAGAGTGCTGGCTATGCGCTAGTCATCGTCACCAATCAATCGGGGCTGGCGAGAGGCTACTACACCGAAGTGCAATACCAAAGATTGACGCAATCACTGCGTCAACATCTAGCCGAACATGGCGTGAAAGTCGATGGCGTGTATCACTGTCCTCACCACCCCAAAGGATGCGTACCTACTCTGGCGGTTGACTGCGATTGCCGAAAGCCTAAACCTGGCCTGCTGCTGCAAGCGGCCCGTGAGTTGGGTCTCTCCTTGTCTAATTCTGTAATGATTGGCGATAAACCAAGTGATAAAGCAGCGGCCCGAGCAGCAGGCGTCAGCCGCGTATATAGCGTGGATTCAGACAACGCAGAGGCGGCAACCGAAAACATGGACTCGGACAAACATTTCGCTAGCCTACTCGATTGCGTGACCGACCTATTAATCAACACGTCGAGAGAAATAGCATGATCATCGTTACAGGCGGTGCCGGACTTATTGGCAGCAACATCATCGCTCAACTGAACACGCGCGGGATTACCGACATCCTTGTCGTGGATCACATGAAGAACGGCCGCAAGATGCGGAATCTCGCCGATCTCAATACTCGTGATTATCTGGATCGACAGGATTTTCTGAACCAGATTCAGGCAGGGCACAATTTTGGCGAGGTTGAAGCTGTCTTCCATCTGGGTGCCTGTTCGACGACCACCGAGTGGGACGGTCAGTTCATCATGCGCAACAACTTTGAGTATTCGAAGGTATTGCTGCACTGGTGCCAGGCGATCGGCGCACAATATTTGTATGCCTCATCCGCCTCTGTCTATGGCCTGGCCGAAAATGGCTTCCGCGAAGATCGCGCTTGTGAAAAGCCGATCAATATGTATGCCTATTCAAAATTCCAGTTTGATCAGTATGTCCGCAGCCTCGCCGGTCAACTAGAGCACCAGGTGGTGGGTTTCCGCTATTTCAATGTCTATGGCCCGCGCGAGGCGCACAAAGCGCCGATGTCCTCCACACCATTCCACTTCAACAACCAAATCGTTGCCAAGTGCGTGTGCAAATTGTTTGCCGGTACCGACGGTTATGGAGATGGCGAACAGCAGCGTGATTTCGTGTTTGTCGAGGATGCTGCGGCCGTGAACCTGTGGTTCTTCGATCATCCCGATAAGTCCGGCATATTCAACCTCGGCTCGGGCCGCGCGCAGCCGTTTAATGATGTGGCAAGGGCGGTGGTTGCTTGGCACAAAGAACACCGTGCCGTCAACGCGAGCATAGAATACACCCCGTTTCCGGAGCACCTTAAAGGTTCCTACCAGAGCTATACGCAGGCAGACATTTCCGCACTGCGTGCTGCAGGCTATGACGGTTGCTTCCTCAGCGTTGAAGAAGGTGTTTCTAAGTATCTCGACTGGCTGAACGCCGGAGATCCGACCCGACTTGAAGGCTGAATTGACGAAATGAACCGAAAAGCCTGCCAGCCTGAGGACTACTCAATACTTGTCAATTCCTCTGACGGTTTTGAGGACTGTTGGAATCCATTCTTTACACTACTCAAAAAGTATTGGCCAGAGTGTTCTGGACCGATATTTCTGAATACAGAAACTAAAACTTGGCAGTATCCAGAATTTGATATTCACTGTACCGCAATAATCATTTAATATGAAGACAGTTCTTGTTTTTCGCTCCGCAGCTTTGGGTGATTTTGTTATGACCAGCCCGGCGCTCTGGGAAGTACGGAAATGTTTTCCAAATCATCACGTACTGTTGCTGACGATCCAATCTGCAAACAGATCTCAGAGCAAGAAAGTAGAAAAGTACGTCGGTAACTGTAAGGCTTTGCCCTGGATCGAAATGGCAAAAACTCATCTGGTAGATGAGGTTATTACATTGAATAGCGTAACAAATGTCAGCTACATGTTAAGTGTGCGCCAGTATCTAAAAGGATACCAAATCGACACTGTGATCGTGATGAGTGATATTTGGTCGCCATGGTTAAGCCGCTGTATGAAATGGTTATTGATGCGGTTCCTCGTTGGATCAGTTCGCATGCTGGGCTGGAGAGGTGCCCGCAACGCGATTGGACTGAAGCGCAAGGGTCTGCTCAAGCATCATGTTCATGGACCTCTGCAATTCCTGTCTGAGATGATTCCACCGCGAAAGTATAGAGACGAGGACTTGATCTTTGACTTGCGACCTGGACAAGCGGCAATTGACTGGATTTCAGATTGGCTACGGGAGAAGGGCCTTAGCAATGGTGTGCGGCTGGTTGCCGTGGCACCAGGTTCGATACAGCCTCATAAGCGTTGGCCATTGCAGTCGTTCGAGACATTAACCCGCTCCATCTTGGAGCAATATGACGATGCTCATATCATCGTTATCGGAACGCCAACAGACAAGGCTTTGGGTAGCGCCTTGGTAACCGTTGCACCTAAACGGATACATAACTTGGCGGGAGTGACCTCCATCGCACAATCGGCCGCGCTGCTTCAACAATGCGATTTGCTGGTGGGGAACGATGGCGGTGCCATGCATCTGGGCGATGCTATGGGCTGTAAGGTTGTTTCTATCGTGCCTGGTATTGAATATCCGGACTCGATTGAACCTTGGCACAACAAGTCATTGGCCGTACGGCATCCAGTAGACTGCAGCCCATGCTATAACTTTATATCGTGTCCTCAGGGCCATGGTCGTTGCATGGCAGAGTTGCCTCTCGAAAAAGTGCTGGCAGCCTGCATTACGGTCCTGGATCACAAATGAAGATATTTTTTACAATTGTTCTGGCATGTTTATTTAGCATTGTTTTGAACGTATTATACATCCAACAGATCGGGGCTGAATTTTCGCAAGGCGACTCTAGTTATTACTTGATTGACGCCTATTACTATTGGTATCTGGGCTCCGAAATTAACTCGGCATCGTCCGGTTACTCAATTTTTGAAAAATCCTTTGATGCTGCGCCAACAATTAACTCGACTGGCGTTGTCGCGGTTGCTGGTTTTTTAAACTCAACGCCAAGCATCATATATTTTATACCATTATTATTTTTGTTTGTCTACTTGTATTTATGTAATGATAAGACAAGTCAAATATCATTAAAATTTCTATTGCTTCTCGCTATTTTGATTGGCACCGCCCCTCTACCTTTTCTGGTGAGCAAGGAGT
>CAITMU010000158.1 GCA_903893565.1 uncultured beta proteobacterium
ACCAGCAAAGACATTATTTCAAAACTCAATGCAGCGATTATCACCGCAGCCAATAACCATGCGGTTAAAGACAGTTTTAATCAACAGGGTTTAGAGCCACAGTCGCTTGGTGTGGAGCAATTTGGCCTTTTTATCAAAGATCAATTGGAGCAGAATGTCAAATTGATTGCGATCATTGGTCTTAAGAAAGATTGAAAGGCCGAGTCTATGAAAGCCCTGAATTAAATCTGAGTGAAGACAGTGTAGTGAGCCTTAGCGGTTCGGTAATTTAAAAGTGAATGGGAAGCGAATTTTTTTGACATCTTTAAAAAAGGGAATGCAATTGAATAAGCAGCGTATTGGTTTTGTGGGCGTTGGTTTAATGGGGGGGCATATGTCTCGTCATTTGATGGAAAGTGGCTTTGCCGTTACCGTATATGATACCGATCCTGCTCGGGTGGCAAGTGCAGTGACATTAGGGGCCAAGACGGTGAGTTCACCCGAGCTGTTGGCCGATGAAGCCGATGTATTAATTTTTTCTTTACCTAATTCCGACATTGTTCACGATGTCGTACAAAATCATCTCCAGTTATTTGAGCGAGGTCGGCCCGGTTTAATTGTGTTGGATGCGACTACAGCTGACCCAGAAAAATCAGCGCAGATGGCGCTCGCTTTAGAAAAAAAAGGTATAGATTTTTTAGACTGTACGGTCAGTGGAACCAGTGAGATGTGTGCCGTTAAAGATATTATTTTTATGGCCGGGGGTAAACATAGCGCTTTCGTACAGTGCGAAAATTTGTTTGCGGCTATGGGGCGAGAATGGATGCATATGGGGGCCAGTGGGTCGGGGGCCATCATGAAGCTTTGTGTCAACTTGGTGCTGGGATTAAATCGTATGGCTTTAGCTGAGGGACTGACCTTGGCGCGTAAGGCGGGGATTGAACCTTTACAAGCCTTGGAAGTACTTAAAAAATCAGCTGCCTTTTCAAAGATCATGGATCAAAAAGGGTATCGAATGGTTGAAAAGCGTTTTCATCCACCAGCAGGTAAACTGCGTATTTATTTGAAAGATGTCAGAGCAATGCTCTCATTGGGTGAGCGACTAAACTGCCCATTACCCTTGATTGGATTTCATGCGCAGGCCCTAGCCTCTGAGGTCTCCAAAGGCCGAGGCGAATGGGATAGTGCCGATATTATTTCTTTCTACGATGAGTTGGCTGGCTACCCGCCTCCTAAGGACCCCAGTGAAAAATAAACAGGCGTGTTTGTCGGTCTTTTTTTGCCGCCCCCCCGCAAGCGTGTGAGGGGGGACGGGGTTTTTGCTCAAAAACCCTTTGAGTTAAAAAAAGGTTTTTTAGTGATTCGTAATACTGGGTACCGTCACGCCGACCAACGTATCCCGAGACAGGATTTGGCTTAATTTTTCTTCGCTCCAACCCTCTGTGCCATGAGGACGCATAGGAATGACCAAGTAGCGCATGTCAGCATTGGAGTCATGCACGCGGATGGTAACGTCCTCGGCTAGCGCGGTGCCAAACTCTTTCAACACGGCACGTGGTTCAAACACGACTCGAGAGCGGTAGTTACGGCTTTTATACCAGCTAGGAGGCATGCCGAGCAGGGAGCGCGGATAACAAGAGCACAGGGTGCAGACAATCACATTGTGCACGTCGGGCGTATTTTCTACGGCGATTAATCGCTCCGCTTCAAGTATCGTCCCCAACTCTAGGCAAGCGGCACGGCCATCGGCCAAAAGTCTTGCTTTGAAAGCCGGATCGACCCAAGCGCGGGCAACGACTTGGGCGCCACGAAAGGGAAATTGTTCGTCAAATTCTTCCATTCTTTTGGCGATTTGACCGGGCTTAATATAGCCTTTTTCTTCTAATAGTTCCTGCATGGCACGGCTCATGATTTCGTAGTCGTTGGGGGGGCCGTTGTCATGCTCATTGACCGGGGCGTGTTCATCATGGTCATGATCATGAACGTGATCATGGTGATCGTGATGGGCATTACCAGGGGCATGAATATCGAAGCTTGTTTTTTTCAAAATGATTTCCTTAACAAAGTCAGTGTCCTAAAACGGGATTTGATTTAAGCCGGTTCTAGCCAATGCTCATAAATTTCTATTTCAATGATGTCTTTCATCGCGCCTTGGTAGGCAGGCCACACTTGATGTTGAAGAAAACGAACGCGGTATAAGATCTTTTCAGGCAATCCATCAAAGCCATAGGCTAATTCTTCCGGATTGGGAAAAGCGCCACAGATTCTTTCGACGACGCCTTCTTTTCCTCTTATATAGTAAGGGGTGCGACGATGACCTGGTGGGTTCATGGTTTTGACCCGGACCCTATCCCCGATATTGAAGCGGTGACCCGGCGCCGGAGCGTAGGCAGAATTTCGTAAGGGGGATGGGCTCATTTGAGGGGCGTTTTTTTCAAAGGTGATAAGGACTCATCAGGCACGTTAAATCGAGCGCGAATCTGAATCATCTTTTGTTGTAATTCTTCTTCAGTAAAAAGTTTTTTTTCTAATAGCACTGTTTTTATGGCGCTGGTGGTTATTTCAAAATATTGCATCTGCCCATATTGACTGCCAAGCTCTTCGGCGGCTCGGCGCAATTCATCGGTAATAACGATTTTATTCATCGTCGTCACGGAACGAAAAGCGTTCGCTTGACGTTGCCAATGCGTCATCCCGTGGTCTGTTGTGTCGATGGGACCTGCTGGATCCCCACCAATATCCTGTGGGCCTTTGTTTTTGAGGGGGGAGTTTGTCATCGAAAAACCTGTCAAAATAAATAATCTTGCTTAATTAATCGGGTTGCAAATGGGAGTCTTTGGCAATTTTTGCCCATTTGGTTAAATCCTGAACAATCATTTTACGCATCTGATCGGAAGATTTAAAGCTTGCTTCAGCACCATCTTTGATAAATTTATTTTGTGTGTCGGACAATTCTAAATATTGGGCAAGCTGAGTACTTAATCGATTAATTATAAACGTTGGAGTGCCGCTTGGGGTGGCGATGGCCCACCAGTTGGCCGCATCGTAGCCGGTTAAGCCCGATTCATCGATAGTGGGTAAGTGAGGTAGGGTCGCCGCCCGCTTAAGGCTACCTGTCGCAATGCCAATGAGTTTGCCGGAGCGAAGGTGTGGAATGGACTGGACAATGGAGCCGACGGTCATGTGGGCTTGCCCCCCCATCACGTCCACCATGGCGGGGAACCCTCCTTTGTAGAGCAAAATGGTGTAATCGTTACCGGATAGACTACGAAATAAGGCTGAAGCAAAGTGTTGAAACCCCCCTGCGGAGGCCATGGTATAGACACCAGGTTTATTTTTAGCTACCTCAAGAATTTCTTTCACGCTACTGACATGAAAGCTCGCGCCCACGGTTAACACGGTGGGGCCAGTGGCGATCATCCCCACCCAATCAAAGGCGGTAAGGGGGTTATAGGGAATTTTTCTAATAGCAGGATTCATGGTGAACGCAGCCGAGGCCAGCAGTAGCGTGTAGCCGTCGGGATTGGCATGGGCCACGATGTCGGTGCCAATGAGTCCATCGCCACCGGGTCGGTTATCGACAATGACAGGCTTGCCCAAACGCATGGTGAGGTAGTTGGCTAGGGCGCGAGCCATGATATCGTTGCTGCCACCGGCGGCCTGAGGGACAATGAGGCGTATGGATTTAGTGGGGTAGGCTAAATCCTTAGGCGCTGTTGATTGTGCACGCGCTGTGCATAATGGTCCCCAAAGACTTAGCAAAGTTAAAACAATTCCAAACAGAATGGTTTTCATGTGTTTGCTCTCCTAGAGTTCGGGCGCGTTTTATTTATTTTTTTACGATTTCAACTACATTGTTTGTCTGATAAATTCATTCCCTACAATAGTAACTTTAACACGTTGGCGTAGTAGATTCATGGTTTAGTGGAGGGGCTCGTTTTTGTGAGGGCGTATTAATGGGCGTGGTGGGGGTAATCTGCCCCACTGGGTAGATAGGTTAAAAGGGTATTGTTTATTGGGGTTAGGAATTGTCATGTTGCGATTAAAGTTTGTGGCTATTGGTTTTATAGGTATTTTGGGTTGGGTTGCGGCGGGGTATGCGGCGCAGGACTATCCGATAAAGCCGATTCGTATCATTGTGCCTTCATCGGCTGGAGGCGGTCTTGATTTTGTTTCTCGTGCTTTTGGGAAATATCTCACACAGGCTTGGGGACAACCCATCGTGGTCGACAATCGGGCTGGTGCAGGTGGTACATTAGGTCCGGAGTTGGTAGCGCGTTCGGCCCCTGATGGTTATACCTTGATGCTAGTGAGTGCGACTTTTGCGGTGAATGCCAGTGCTTATCCGCATCTACCCTATGACACGACGAAAGATTTTTCAGCCATTTCTCAGGTTACGTCCCAACCCCAAGTTCTGGTGGTGCATGCTAGCGTTCCGGTGAATACGGTCAAAGCGTTTGCCGATTTGGTGAGGACTAAACCGGGGCAATTTAACTACGCTTCTCCGGGAGAAGGGACGTTATCACAATTAACTTTTGAGCTATTGAAAAAATCTTTGGGGATCGATGTTTTACAGATCCCTTACAAGGGTGCCGGGGCATCTGTAGGCGCTTTAATTGCGGGTGAGGTACAGGCCTCGAGTGGGAGTATTGTGACAATGTTGCCTCACATTCACTCGGGTCGCATCAAGGCGTTGGCCACGACCGGACCGAACCGCTCCCTAGCCTTACCGGAAGTAATGAGCGTGGCGGAACAGGGTTTTCCTCAGGCCACCATTACGGGGTGGTATGCTTTTCTGGCCCCTGCTAAAACTCCTGAGACGGTGATTAATCGATTAAATGTTCAAATGAATCAAATTTTATTGTTAAAAGACATGCGTGAGATTCTCGCCCGTGAAGGTAGCGAACCTGTGCAGGGAACACCGCAAAAATTAACTGCATTTTTAAAAGACGAGATCAAGCGGCTTTCTTTGATAGTAAAACTGTCACAAAATCGTTCCTCTAAAGAGCCTCATTAAATAAATGCTGACATTGACCGCTGCCCAATGGGTGTATTGCATTCTGGTTTTGCTTTTAGCCTATGGCTTGCGGGGGAGTACAGGTTTTGGAGGGGCCATTGGCCTGCCCTTATTGGCCTTGGTCGTACCTATCAAGCTATTGGTCCCCTTATGGACCTTGCTCGGATTTACTTCCTCAGTGGCCATTTTAGGTAAGGACCGACAATTTATTGCTGTAAAGCTCTTACCCATTTTTTTGCCGGCGTGTTTATTGGGGGTGGGGGTGGGTTTATATGGATTTTCCCAAATGGATGCCGAATGGTTATCACGAGGTCTCGGGGCCTTGATTCTCTTATACGGTTTACAGGTGCTGGTGAGCTCTTTTATGAAGATTTCGTCGCCACTGTCGCAATGGCCGAGTCTTGCCCCAATGGTCGCCTTTTTGTCAGGAGTGGTTGGTGCATTATTTGGGAGTATGGCAACGGTATTTTTTGCCATTTTTTTGGATATAAAGACTCTACCGAAAAGCGCGTTTCGTGCGACCATATCGGCCATGCTATTGGCTTTGTGTGTATTTCGTGGGGTGGGCTATTGGTGGACAGGGGAATTTAGCCCCGAGGTTTGTTACGGTTTTGCAGCGGCATTACCTATCATGTTGGTGGGGATGTGGTGTGGGGATCGTATCCACGTCAGGTTAAGTGAGTTGAGTTTTCAACGTATAGTGGGGGTTGTGTTATTGCTTTGTGCAGTGCCATTATTGTTGCGTTAGGTCGATGGCGTGAAATGGTAGATTACGTGTTGGAGTGGGAGGCAGAAAAACGGGGAGGCCAGCTAAGGGGTAAATAAAGTTAGCGTGAGCTTGCAGTCAAATGTGTTTTAATAAAATTAAATAAAGAGGACTAAGGATGAATCAACCTCAGCCAGTGGCTATTCGGGATCGTGTGAGCGAACAAGAATGGGAGATGAGAGTCAATTTGGCTGCAGCCTATCGGTGTGCTGCTCATCTTCGAATGACCGATTTGATTTATACCCATATTTCAGCCCGTGTTCCGGGGGATCAACCGCACTTTTTATTAAATGCGTTCGGTCTGATGTGGGATGAGGTGAAGGCGTCCAATTTGGTGAAGGTGGATTATGATGGGGAAATTATTGATGACCCTACCGGATTGGGTATAAATCGTGCGGGGTTTGTGATTCACAGCGCCATCCATCGAGCCCGCCCCCGAGTGCATTGCGTCGTACATACCCATACCGCTGCGGGGGTGGGTGTGTCTGCGCAAGCCCAAGGCTTATTGCCCATTTCACAGCATGCCATGCGCTTGACGGGTAATGTGAGTTATCACGATTACGAAGGAGTAGCGCTTGATTTAGATGAGCAAAAACGCTTAGTTTCCGATATGGGCGAATGCATGACGATGATTTTGCGTAATCACGGTCTTCTGTCCTGTGGCGATACGGTCAGGCAGGCGTTTGATTATATGTACTATCTTGAGCGTGCCTGCCAGGCGCAAATTGCCGCACTGGCTGGAGGCAGCACCTTGGTGATGCCGTCGCCAGAGATCGCGCAAAAAGTAGCGCAGCAGTTTGAGCGCCCTGGGTATCAGGAAAAAAAAGGCGAGTGGCGTGCACTCCTGCGCATGTTGGATAAAACCGATCCGTCTTATAAAACCTAAAATTATGATGAAGAAAGTCTGACCGCGATGACAAAGATCAAAGGTGAAGTTTCACAATCCAAAGATTATCCACTGATTGTGGAAAAAGATGTTTGGGTTCCTTTGCGCGATGGGAGTCGAGTCAGTGTTGATATTTTTAGGCCCGAGGCTGGAGAAGGAAAAATTTCCCGTCATTATGTCGCCACCAGTATGGTGTTTGCTAAGGAACCTCAATTGAGGCTTGATATCTCTTCGGCCGATGGGGTGAGCGCGCAATACTTCACCCATTTTCATGCCAATTACAACCCAGGCGGCGCTAGTGCGGTGTATGCAGGCGGAACGCTTCAGTCTTATTGGATGGTGCCCATTATCCCGGCTACCTCATGAACGGGAGAGATCCCCTCGGCGTTGTATTCGTTTTTTTGGCTGGGGTGATCTCGTGGGGGTTCTGGGGAGGATTTTGTCACTCCAGTGTGGCGCAAAGCTATCCAGAAAAAAGTGTGACCTTGATAGCCCCTTTTTCTGCTGGAGGATCTGTTGATATGATCTCTCGAGCGGTAGCGCTGCAAATGGGACTGCTATGGAAGCAATCGGTGATTGTTTCCAATCGTCCTGGGGCCAGCGGTATGATTGGGGTCGAGGCGGTTGTTCGCTCCGCTCCAGATGGTTACAGTTTATTGATGGCGACCACCGCCTTGTCGAGTAGCCCTTCATTATTTACGAAACTTTCCTTCGATCCCATTCGAGATCTGGCGCCGATTAGTTTGGTGGTGACGATGTCTAATGTGTTGGTCGTCCATCCTTTTTTGCCAGTTAATTCCGTACAACAACTATTGGCTTTGGCCAAGCGGCATCCAGACCAATTGACTTCGGCTTCCGCGGGTATGGGTAGTTCCAATCATTTGGCTTTGGTTTTATTTAATCGCTTGGGCGCCTCTCATATTGGCCACGTCCCTTATAAAGGGGCGGCCCCCGCGCTAACCGATGTGATGGGAGGACATGTCACCATGACATTTGCACCGATTGCCGCAATTGTTTCATCGGTGAAATCACATCGACTCAAGGCGTTAGCGTTGACCGCATCGAGTCGATCGGCTGTTTTCCCCCAATTGCCCACCTTAGCGGAGGCCGGTTTGAAAGGCTATGAGTCAGTGGGTTGGAATGGTTTATTTGCACCCCAAGGGCTCACTAAAGAAATGATTGGTAAAATCAATACGACACTTCGTCTCAGTCTTAACAGTGCCAAGGTGCAAGAGGTGATCATAGCGGGTGGGGCTGATGCCGTGGGTAGCTCAGTGGAAGGGTTAGAACAATTTTTAAAGCAAGAAGTTATTAAATGGCGTGAACTCATTCAGTCAGCAGGTATTAAGGGAGATGAATAATGCATAAATATTTTTCAGTGGGTCGAGTATTTTTTTGGGTGTCCATGATAAAGGCCGCTTGGCTTTTGAGTGTGGGGGGAGTGCAGGCTCAAAATTATCCGAATAAACCCGTGCGTTTAGTGGTGCCTTTTGCCCCGGGGGGCGGGGTGGATTTGGCTGCCCGTGTGTTAGCACAACAGTTGACCGAGCACGTGAAGCAATCGTTTGTGGTGGAAAACCGTACGGGTGCCAGTGGCATCATCGGTACGGAATTCGTGGTTAAATCGCCTCCCGATGGTTACAACCTGTTGGTGGGCTCGCAGACGACGCAAGCCGTTGTGCCTGCGATGTATAAAACCAATTACGATACTTCTCGTGATTTAGTGGGTATTACTGAAATCGCGCTATCGCCGATGTTAATCGCGGTCCATCCGTCTTTGCCGGTTCGTAATGTAGCGCAATTAATCCAACTGGCGAAGTCGCGTCCTGGGCAATTAAGCTTTGGTGCGGCCTCGGGGGGCACGCCGCATTTGACCGGTGAATTATTTAAGTTAATGGCTAACGTGGATATGCTGTTTGTGCCCTACAAGGGAGAGGGCCCTGCCGTAGCCGATGCGATGGGGGGGCAGATTTCGATGGTTTTTTCTAACTTACCGATTGCATTGCCTCAAGCAAAAAGTGGTCGATTGCGGGCCCTAGCCGTGACGAGTTTACAACGCGTTCCTAGCGCCCCTGAATACCCGACGGCAGCTGAATCGGGCTTACCCGGCTTTGATGCGATTACGTGGTTTGGTTTATTCGCTCCTGCGGCGACCCCTCATGACATTGTGATGAAGCTTTATACCGATTCAGCAGCTGCCTTAAGTGGGGCTGACATTAAAGATCGTATGGCGATTCAGGGCCTATTTGTGGTGGCTAGTAATCCGGAGGCTTTCGCAAAATTCATAAAAATTGAAGTGGCTCGCTGGAGTAAAGTGGTGAAGGATGCGAAAATAAAGCCTCAATAAAAATTTGATGAGTAGTTTTTTTTATGGTCATGAATAAGCACAGTTGCTAGAATTGGTTAAATAGACAAAGTGAACACCACCCAAGACTTGGATTTTTTCGTGAGTTGATAAACCAGTTTTGTTGTATTTATAAAAAAAAAGAGGGTCTGGCATTCTGTCAAACCCCATCTAAAAAGGAGGGGGTATGTGGCGGCTATTAAGTATCGCAACATTAGCTTTGTCTTTGAGTGCAGGATCGACGGCGAGCTTTGCGCAAAGTGCAGAAGAACTGATTCAGGGAAGTCGTAATGGGGATAATGTGCTCAATTATGGTATGGGCTATGATCAACATCGATATAGTCTTTTAACCCAAATTAATAAAGACAATATTAAAAAATTAGTGCCCGTCTGGAACTTGTCTTTAGAAAATGATTTGGGTGAGCAAGGCCAACCGATGGTCTATAACGGGGTCATGTATGTGGCCGACGCCAAATGGACGCTGGCCATTGAGGTGGCAACCGGGCGAGAAATATGGCGCACTCCGGTGGCCTTTGACCCTGCTACCCCTCGTGTTGTTTGTTGTGGTTCCTCCAATCGAGGTGTCGTGCTTTATCACGGCAAAGTATTACGGGGGACTTTGGATGCTTATTTGGTCGCACTTGATCAGAAGACGGGCCAGCAAGTTTGGAAGACCAAGGTTGAAGAATGGAAAAATGGATTTTCAATTATTTCTGCACCTCAGTTGGCTCATGGTGTTTTGATTACGGGAATATCGGGCGCTGAATTTGGGATTAGGGGATTTTTAGATGGTTATGATCCTGACACCGGAGTGCGGTTATGGAGACGTTTTACCATACCGGAGCTAGGCGAAAAGGGGAGCGAAACTTGGCCTGCGGGGGAAGCCTCTTCACACGGGGGGGGCTCTACTTGGATTACCGGTTCTTATGATCCGAAGCTTGATCTAGTCTATTGGGGAACTGGGAACTCCGCTCCTTGGAATCCAACGTCTCGAGGTGGGGATAATCTTTACACCGCTAGCGTGTTAGCTATAAGGCCCAAGACGGGTGAAATCGTTTGGCACTATCAACTGGTGCCCAATGAAATGTTTGATTTGGATGCGACCTGGGAGTGGATCATTGCGGATATTGCTGTTAAGGGAAAACCGCGGCAGGTCTTAATGCATATGAGTCGGGGAGGATTTTTGTATGTAGTTGATCGCACCAACGGAGAACTGATTTCAGCGGAGCCGTTCGAAAAAATCACTTGGGCTAGTCATGTCGATTTAAAGACGGGTCGACCTGAAGAGTCACAATTAGCAAAAAATTATCGTGCTGGGGAGCAGATCGAATTGTGGCCTGGGCAATGGGGAGCAAAGAATTGGGCGCATGCAGCGTTTAACCCTGACACAGGTTTACTCTATGCAAATACGATGCACAATTCACGTTTGGTAAAAATGGAGCCGGTTGAATATAAAAAAGGTCAGCGTTATGCGGGATTACAAAATCTGCCGGCTCCTCGTGAACTCAACACGCCGATTGGGCATGTTGATGCGATTAACCCCTTGACTGGGAAGCCCGTATGGCGCAGTCCGATCATGGATTCGCCCAGTTACAGTTCTATGCTGGCAACCCAAGGGGGTATTTTATTTACTGGAAAGGCGACCGGGGAGTTTGTCGCTATCGACATGAAAACTGGGGAGACTTTGTGGCAATTTAAAACCTCATCAGGCATTAATGCGCAACCCATTACTTTTACCCATCTGGGTCGACAGTATGTGTCGATTCAGTCGGGCCTAGGCGGCACTGGGGTTGTTCGTATGGGGGATTTTTTTAAGGGCAAGTCGCGTGAAGGGTCTGTTTGGACCTTTGCTTTGCCCCAAGAGTAGTTGCGATTGCTGCTTCAGTAAGGTTGATATTTTAGATGTGATAAACAATAAAACTTCAGATTGAGGAGGGAATAATTAATGTTGTCTTTGCAAGTTAGAGGGGTCAATTTTTTAAAGGTCTTGCTGGTAGGGGGGGTGTTTTCGGTTTCTACCGTTTTTGCCCAAAGCGGGGAAAAACTAGACCCTGCGCTCATTAAAAAAGGCGCTGGTATATTTTCTCAAAATTGTTCGCCCTGTCACGGGCCTCGGATGCAGGATCCTCAAGGGGCTTTTGATCTACGTACTTTTCCCCCGGACCAAAAGCCTCGATTTTTAAACTCAGTCACAAAGGGGAAAAATCAAATGCCGCCTTGGGGAGGATTACTCAATGCCGACGACATCGAATCCTTGTGGGCTTATGTAATTGCTGGGGAAAAGCCTTAAACCGCAAGCTATGAGGAAAAGTAAACGATGAGCCTACCTGTTCGTTATACAAGGATTGCTGTGTGGTTACATTGGCTCATCGGGTTGAGCCTGATGGCGCAAATTGGTTTGGGTTTGTGGATGTTGGAGATCCCCAAAGCACCTCCTGGCCTCAGAGCGTATTGGTTTAATGTACATAAATCGATTGGTTTGAGTTTGGCGTTTTTTATTGTGCTGCGTATTGTCTGGCGTTGGTATCATGTGCCTCCTCAGTTGCCGGTACAGATACCTAATTGGCAGGCCTTGGCTTCAAAAATCACGCATAAAGTACTCTATGTATGCATGATCACTATGCCTGTGACCGGTTATTTGGGTTCTTCTTTTACTCAGTATCCGATAAAATATTTTGGTTGGACTTTGCCTTATTGGGGGTGGGACGCCCCCGCATACAAAGCGCTTTGTAGTCAGATTCATTATGTGTGCGCTTGTACATTGATCTGCTTGATCGCAGTGCATGTATTGGCCGCTATTAAGCATTTATTTAATCGGGATGGTATTTTTCAAAGAATGTGGCATTAACCGGGCGCGATAGAGGAGACGGCTGTGAAAATGCAATTGGTGAGTATTCCAACGGATACCGTACCGATGGATGGATTGTTTTATGAACCTGAAGGGCGATCAATCCAAGGGGCTGTCTTATATTTTCATGGCAATACCATGAATTTTTATACTGGAGCGGCACGCTTTTTACCCCCGGTATTGACTCAATTGGGGTTGGCTTTTTTAGCGTTTAATCGTCGGGGTCATGATATCTTGACGACCCGCGCGAGCCGAGTTGCCGAAGGCGGGGCATTTCAAACGATTGCTGAATCTATCGCGGATAATCGATTCGCAGCCGATTGGCTTGAGCATCGGGGCTACCCACAGCCAGTGATTGTCGGGCACAGTAATGGAGGGATGTTAGCAACGCGGCATGTGACCGATCACCCGAAAACGCCAGCCTTGGTATTGTTGTCAGCGGGTCGTGGGGGCGCTCAGCAAGACAGTTCAGGGGGGGTAGAAAAATTATTTGCGGTCGGCAAGCTTGATGCGTTGATGGCTCAGGCTCGTCAAAGTGTGGCCGAGGGGCGAGGCAAAGAGCTCATGTTTTTGCCAGGGTGGTGGTATGTGATCAGTGCGGAGAGTTTTTTGGATCGACTGGTTAGCATTCCTGATACGATCGCTTTGGCATCGAGCATCCACTGCCCCGTGTTGGCCATCCGCGGTGATCAGGAGGAGCGTGATCGTTATCCCGCCGAGGAGTTTCAGGCCGCCTGCGGTGGGGATTGCGAGGTCAGCATCGTGCCCGATTGTGATCATTTTTACAATTTACGGGAAGACCGAGTGTCTGAAACCGTGGCGAATTGGCTTAAAAAAACGCTGGCGCCTTAAGAAGGTCAGTGAGTGAATCCGCTTATGGCCTGTCTTATTGGGGATAGAAACCCAATACGGATTAAATGAGGGCTCTTTTTTAGAAAGTCATTAAGCTTATTGCTTGAAATGTCCTTTTAAGTCCCCATATTAATAAGAATACTGGCTTTTTACTTACTTATTTAAAGGATTAACATGCTTTTTGATGCGCTGGCTACTCCTGCTTTGAATCTAAAAAACCGTATGGTCATGTCACCGCTCACGCGAAGCCGTGCGGTCGAGCGCAATTGTCCAAATGCACTGATGGTGGAATATTACCGTCAAAGAGCGAGTGCGGGTTTGATCATTACCGAGGGGACTTCTCCTTCCATTAATGGTTTAGGATACGCGAACATCCCTGGCATTTGTAATGATGAGCAAGAAAAGGGCTGGCAAGCAGTTGTCAGCGCGGTTCATGAGGCGGGCGGTAAGATGGTGATGCAATTAATGCATACGGGGCGTGTGACGCATGTGGCTAATTTGCCTTCCGGCGGTGAGGTCATGGGTCCGATGGCAGAGGCTTGTCCCGGAGAAATTTTTACGTTGAGTCAGGGTCTTAAGCCTCACACTGCCCCTCGAGCGATGAGTGCGGCTGATATTGAACAAGTGGTTAAAGAGTTTACCGAGGCGGCTCAACGTGCGATACGGGCAGGGTTTGATGGTGTGGAGCTTCATGCGGCCAATGGTTATCTCATCGAGCAATTCTTAAACCCTAACGTCAATGGGCGAACGGATGGTTATGGAGGCAGTATCAGTGGGCGTAATCGTTTGGCACTGGACATTGCCCGTTCGGTAGTGGCCGCTATTGGTGCGAATAAGGTGGGTATCCGTTTGTCGCCTTGTGGCGTTTTTAATAGTACAGGGGGCTTTGCCGAGGTGGAGCCGCAGTATTTAGCGCTGGTCAGGGAGTTATCTGCGCTGGGATTACTTTATATACATGTCTTAGATCACTCGGCGATGGGAGCCCCAGCCGTACCGGAGACGCTAAAACGTGAATTAAAGCAACAGTTTAAAGGTCTTTTTATTTTGGCAGGTGGATTTGATCGTGATACTGCTGAGACGGCATTGACGGAAAAAAAAGCAGATCTCATTGCTTTTGGCCGATCCTTTTTGGCTAACCCCGATTTGGTGCAACGTTTTAAATTAGGGGCCCCTTTGAATGTCCCTGATATGGAGACTTTTTATACTTCGGACGCTAAGGGCTATACGGATTATCCGAGCCTACCGTGATAGAGTGCCGTTGGAGGTATTCTATTATTGGGCCTTCGTTGGCGTAGGGTCAGGAACAAGGGAATGTAACGGCGCAGTTTTGATGAACTGGGACTTAAAGTGTTTTTGGGAGTGATATGAAAAAATCGCAATATACACGTCTGGTTTTAAGTCTCTTCTTGTTGAATGTGTGCGCGCCTTATGCGCAGAGCTATCCCACGAAGTCCATTCGATTGATTGTGCCTCTGGCGGCTGGGGGTAATGTGGATATCGTGGCAAGGGCGATTGCGCAACCCATGGCAGAGGCCTTAGGTCAGACGGTTATTGTCGACAACCGTCCGAGTGCGAGCAGTTTGGTGGGCACTCAAATGGTGGCCAAGGCACCGGCCGATGGGTATACGATATTGGCGATTGCCAATACCTTTGCTACGGTCCCCTCGGTCATGCCGAACCCGGGTTACGACCCGATTAAAGATTTTGCGGGGGTGAGTCTTACCTGCCTCGTGCCGCAGCTACTGGTGTCGAATCCATCGCTACCGGTACGTAACGTGAAAGAGTTGATCGCGCTGGCAAAACGAAAACCGGGAGAGTTGGCTTGGAGTACTTCAGGTACGGCAGGCACCGGTCATATGGCGGGTGAATTGTTTAGTCGCCAAGCAGGCATTAAGTTGCTTCATGTGCCCTATAAAGGCAATGCCCCGGCCCTGATTGATGTCATTGCGGGTCAGGTGCAGTTAATGTTTGATCAAGTGAGCACTTCCCAACCGTACGTGTTATCCGGCAAATTACGCCCTCTGGGAGTCACCAGTCTTACTCGTTCGGCTTTATTTCCTCAGGTACCAACGATCGATGAATCTGGGCTGAAAGGCTTTGAGGATATTACCTTCAATGGCTTAGTCGTCCCGATAGCTACTCCACGTGACATCAAGTTGAGAATTCAATCAGAGGTCGTACGCATTGTGCATACCAAGGATTTACACCAACGTTTTCTTGAACGTGGGATTGAGTTGGCATCAAGTGCCTCACCAGAAGCCTTTGGTGATTATGTGGTGGCGGAATTCGACAAAAAGGGAAAATTAGCCAGAGAGGCTGGGATCAAAATGGACTGAAAGAGTCTCATTGTAAATCACGCATTTTATTGAGGCTATTTCAATGCAATAAACCCGATGCTGCCCGTTGTTCATAAGACTAACGGGTAGCATCGGGTTTTTTGTCGCTATTTGAATCAAAAATACGGTTTACTTTTTGCTGCAGAATTTGATCAGTGTTGAAGCAAAGGCTGAGGGCTCATCCAACATGGGAAAGTGACCTGAGTTTTGTAGCACTTCGACTTTTGCTTTGGGCGCAGCACCGGTGAGCGCATCACGATCGGCAATGGTAGGACCTTTTTTACCATAAACGATCATCATGGGACGCTTGATTTTTTTTGCTGCTACGGTGGCACGAAATTCGCGAATACCCCACATCACATCGACCATGGCCCAGCCACCCGCTTTATTGCGATCGATGTTCCAGCGACTCTCGAGGGCGGCATCCACAACTGCGACCCGTTCCTTAATTTGGCTAACAGTTTGGGTTGGGATGGCAAAATTGGCTTCAACGTGACTCCAGCGTGAGCCCCAGGCTTCTGCAGAGCGGCAAGGCGTTTCAACTGGAATGGCGCTCAAGGTGCGGGCAGGAAAGAGGCTAGCGAATGCTAGAGTAATGCTCCCGCCGACCGAAGCACCGCTAATATGGGCTGCTTTGATTTTAAGGCCTGTCATTAAGGCCGCTAAGGCTTTAGCATGATCTTCCATGCTGAAATGGCGTGCAATAGGATCCGAATCGCCGTGACCAGGCATATCCCAGGAGATGACTCGAAAATGCTTCGCCAAGAGAGGAGCGATCAACTCGTATTGGTGGGCAGACGCGCCGTTGGTGTGCATTAACATCAGCGCCGGACCCTTTCCAGCTTCCCGGTAATGGATACGTCCATAAGACTTGGTTTTAACAAAGCCATCGTGAGTCACGCTGTTTGATTCCATGAAATATCTCCTGTAGTTGGTAAGCGATCGGGATTTTTATTCACTATTGTAATATCCATATACTACGACATCCCTTGGCATCCCTGCAATTGAAAGCGGGGTCTTTTGATGATTTTTTCGGGAAGGGTTCCTCGGCCTACAAAGGGCTCCCTGGATTTTGATTTATGACGGTTAAGTCAGCTTTACGTTGTGTTAGTGCTTACGTCCAGATATAAGCCGCTTCGGTTAACGAGTGAATCCTCGTGCAAAACACAACATAATACCCTGCGGGATCTAGGGTCTCGAAGACTTTCGGTAGAACAGGGACCCAAAACCTTTCGTCTTACAAAGGGCTTAAATGGGAGCTGGAATAGTATTTTCCCGACATAAAGACCAGTGGCGGGTGTGTATATTCAGCAAATTCGGTCACCTCTCCTATTAAGATGACATGGTCACCCTTTCGCACTTCAGTGTGTCCATTGCAAATGAAGTGGGCGGAGGCCCCTTCAATAATGGGACAACCCCCCATAAAAGCATTCCAGTTTTGTTGGGTGATGTCGTGGCCCTGGCTAGGTGGGGTAGCGTGTTGGCGGGCTAGATGGACTTGGTTTTCTGATAAAACACTCACAGAAAAAGCGCTCGTACTAGAAAATGTGGCGTAACGAGCCGAGTGTGTTCTAAGCGACCAAAGGATGAGGGGGGGATCCAGTGAAAGAGAGGAAAAAGAGTTCACTGTCATGCAATGAATGATCTGATCAGGCGTTTCAGCACAAATGATCGTGACCCCGGTGGCAAAGCGACCCAAGGCGGAGCGCAACGAAAGCCGACGATCTTGGTTAGCATCGGAAGAAGCCACCGGGTGAAGCAAAGATTTTTTGGCTGCGGTCATGAGACGATCAATAGAAGGCTTAGGTTTAAATCAAACATATTGTACCGCTCTGGTTAGGCAGCGACCGCTTCGGTTTTTTGAATCAACTGACTGACCTTACCTTGACAGTGGGGCATGATCTCTTCAGCAAACTGCTGCAGTGCCTCTGGTTTAACAGATGCGTTGGAGAGTAAAAGATAGCCGGCGCCAGCCTCAGCGAGGATATTTATGCTATCAATGATTTCGGCGGGCGAACCAACCAAAGCGCTGTCATCTTTCGTTACGTCAATCTCATTGACATTCAGAGGGGCTGAACCTGGAGGGCGGTAAGCAATAGCGCCAATTTTCTTGAAGGTATCGCGACGTCTTTCCAT
>CAITMU010000159.1 GCA_903893565.1 uncultured beta proteobacterium
CACCTTGGCCGTCAGCAGTTTTATCTGCTGATCTTGCTTTTGGACTAATTGAAATAAAAACAAAATCAGAGCATCTTTTTGCTCGTGACTTAGGGTAGATAAATCTGGTAGCTCGATCATGAAACATAGAATACACTCCTGCCAATCAATGTACAAGCCCTTCAGGCTGAATAGTTACAAAAAAAGGAATATTGCTTGTTACCCACAATGTGGCTGAGCACGCCATATGCATGCTAATAGAAAAGGTAAAAATTAAGATGCTTTGGAACATTCAAGGGGATACGGAATTTTATACTATTCATTCCTATTGCGATACTAAGAAAAAAAGCAAGTCCCTAATATCCTTGAAGGATGACGCGTCGCTTTCAATAGCGACTCCCCTTTGCCGGCTTTAGGCAAAAGAGTTAAAAAAGGGTTAATAGTTAGCATCGAGTATGTTCGTTTGAGTACTATACTACTAAAATACGGCTCTTTTCTAGTGAATACTACGGTTCAATCGCCTCTCTTAACCGAAAAATGGGGCTCTACCTCCATGACCAACGCGAGGGGCCTGCGCACCTCATTGGGTCATCCTCATGCCCTTGGTTCAAAAGTCCAGCGACCAAAGCCGATGGGAATTATCGCAAAGAGGGAAGATCATCCCTCTATCAAAATGACCGTCATTCTTGCCAACCTACTGTTTTTGTCTAATAATGAAAAATTCAATCACCAATTCATTAAATACCATGACCCAACAAAGAATTAGTTACGTCGCACTCGAAGCCATGGATGAAAAAATGCGCATCGAAATGCATCGCTGCGCCGAGGAGGGCACGCCCCGCCCAGAAAGTTCAGCCATTCGTGCCCACGTAAAAGACTGTTTTTGGTTTTTTGCTGACTCTTGGAACAAAATCTTTCGCAATGGGATTTTAGATCATTCCATTAAAGAGCTCTGCCGAGTGTATGTGTCTCGGTCTGTCATATGCGAATTTTGTGGTAACCAACGCTCTATAAAAGGCGCTGATCAAGGACTTCAAGAAACGCATTACGATGATTTGATCAATTTTGAAAAATCAACCCAATACAATGAACGCCAAAAAGCAGCCCTCGCTTATGCTGAGGCCATTGTGTGGCGACTCGATACCGATGATACGTATTGGAAGCGGATGCATCAGCATTTTAACGAACCAGAATTGGTTGAACTCGGTTGCGCAATTGGATTAACTTTAGGTCAGCAAAGCTGGCTACGATTACTCAACATAGAGCATCATCAAGTCTTAGCTGGCACCAATGCCTCAATGGCCCCAGGAACTGAAAGTGCATCCGCATTGGCAAAAACCAAGAGTTCACCCGACTATTGGGCTAAAAATCCCGCAAAACCCAAAGCAAACTAATAAAAAGAATGCTCTAAGTCTTTGTTCTGACCCATCCCTTTGGTTCGGTGCGCATCGAAACTAGCTCGCCCCAGTAGATCATACCGGGGCGAGTTCATTTTTAGACCATCAACTGTCCGGGTCGCTTCAGATACAGGTCCTTGATCCCATCGGCAGTCCAACACGCTAACATACCAATCGTTTCGGTGGGTCCAACGGCTGCATTCTGAGGAAACGCACTCCCACCAACTACGAATACATTCGGCACATCCCATGACTGCAGGTGTTTATTCACTACACTGGTGGAGGGATCTGCTCCCATCACGGCGCCACCAATATTGTGCGTACTCTGATAAGGGATAATACTGTATTTGGTCGGCACGGCATGCGTTGAATAAGTGCTAGGTGACATCGCCTTTGCAATTTCAACACATTTTTCATTCATAAATTTCAACATCTTTTGCTCATTTTGATGCCAATCAAAGGTCATACGCAATAAAGGCAGACCATTGGAATCGCGATAAGTCGGATCAAGATCCAAATAATGCTGACGATAACTTTGGCAGGATCCGTGAACACCGATACTAAAACTA
The DNA here is from genome assembly GCA_903893565.1 of uncultured beta proteobacterium. GTDB lineage: Bacteria > Pseudomonadota > Gammaproteobacteria > Burkholderiales > SG8-41 > UBA5216. The sequence goes on from CAITMU010000159.1 coordinate 1,946, forward strand.
CGCCGGTAATTATGGGCTACCGCTTTTTTCCAAGCCCCTCCCCAACGTGGCGTACCGGAGGGCACGGGTTTTGATTTAATTGGAGTGGCTCCTGCACTAGACACAGCAATATAAGCACTGCCCACAAACCCTAAGCCCGTACGATCCAGCGCTTCACCGTTAAAGTCATCAAATTGAACACTGGTCATGCCTCCACCGATAAAGGGATTAAATTCCTGATCATCAAAGAAGACTTGAACCTTACTACCCGTCTGATACGAGTAATTTCGCCCCACCACCCCTGTACCATTGACCGGATCATAGGGTTGACCAATACCGGATAACAACAGCAAACGGGTATTATTAAAGCAATAGGTCGCCAACACGACAATGTTAGCGGGTTGTTCAACGAGCTGACCGCGAGCGTCAATATAAGTCACTCCAGTGGCCTGCTTACCCGTGGAGTCTTTATTAATTTTGATGACATTACACAAAGGGCGCAGCTCAAAATTATCCTTTTTCATCAAGGCAGGCAATACCGCTGTTAAGGGATTGGCCTTTGCCCCTTGCGCGCAAGCGTGACTACTGCAAAAGCCTCCGCGTTGACACTCACCTAAGTGTAATTTATACAAATTCGTATAATCTCGGGTCATGGCGGCAGCCGGTCCCGGGAAGGGGTGATAACCCAATGATTGAGCTGTTTTTGCAAATAACTGGCCCTGAGGGGTACTGAGCGTCGGGGGATTGGGATAGTCTCGTGAACGTGGGCCTTCAAACGGATTGCCCCCTGTATGAATTTCACCGTTGAGATTACCGGCTTTGCCCCCCACACCATAAATATGCTCAAACTGATCGTAATAAGGCTCCAGTTCCTCATAGGTAACGCCCCAGTCTTGACTGGTGCAATCCTCAGGGAAAAAATCCTTACCATGCTTTTTCGTCATACGGCTTCGTATTTCAAAATCATAGGGTAAAAACCGTCTCGCGTTGCATCCCCAATGTACGGCCGTACCGCCAACGATCTCACCGGGCTTAAATGAGCCCAATTCCCGCATGGGCAACGCCGTTTCAGACATCTGATTACGAAAGGTAATGGTCTCCCGCGATAAATTTTGAAAAATATCACTGTGACGGTCAAATTTTAATTCGTCATTTGTGTATGGCATGACGAACTCGTTTTGTGGATCCACTAAGCGACCCCGCTCAAGACAAACTACCTGCAGTCCTGCGTTAGCCAATTCCATGCAAATAATGGATCCAGCCACACCACTGCCCACGACCACAGCATCTACAGGCTTTAATTTTTTTGGTGTCATCGTTATTGCCCATCCTTTTGTTTGATCATCACGTGCTTGACGTAGCCTTGCGCATCGACCTTCGCTTTGTTTTGCTGAATATCTAGGATACTGACAGGCTCAGCGCGGTAAATTTCAATCTTATTAATGTGCGTGTTATAGGCCCCTGAAGCCACTCCGGGGAACCCTAACAACCGCCAACCCGCTTTATCTTTATTTCCTCCATACATGGGATCTGCAAAAAATCCCTCCTCTGTATTGCGCCATAAAAGATCAAAGAATAACTTGCTCGAAAGCGAGGGCAACGAAACCTTATCTTTCTCTAGCGCCTGCAACACTTCGTCTTGTTGTTCTGGCGTGAGGAATTCAAAATTTTTACCATATACATTCTTACAATATTGATTGGTTTCTAAAATACCAACATGATAAATTTCTTGGGGTGTTAAGCGGGATTGAAAGCCTTGTTGCGGTGTTCCTTCCAACCAAGGCCCCGAACGATAATTTCTCCCATGGGTGCCCCAAACACTACTTAACTGACGGTCAATGTAGACGGTCACATCTGCGTCCTTAGCACCAGGTCCCAGATCATCAGTCGGTATGAGCCGTTCTACAGCGGCATCAAGAAATCGGATTTCCATCTGTGTTAAACAACTAAAGGCATGCCCGTGCTTAGATTCGTCCATCACATCACCTCCTGATAAAAAAATAATTCATTAAAATATTTCCTCTATCGATTCTATGTCATCTTTAGAACCGACTAATGTCGCTATTAATACAATGCGCTCTTCGGTCTTTGTATCCACTGACCAACGTTAAAGCCTCTTAACCCCTTTTTTTTCAAGCCATTAGGCCAAACTGAATCGATATAAAAAGACAACACCGACACAATGAGAGTTAAGGGGAAAAAAAGAACTTCCAACATTTTATCGTTATTTTTTTTAATCCACGTTTTTTTATTATGCCGAATGACTCTACTTTACCTGATATGCAATCCTTAATTGCAATCCATTCTAAAAAAATACCCTCATAGGAAAATAGCTAAAGCTACATTACATCACTAGAAAAAAATCAAAAATCATTCCTTTCAAGATCAATCCCCCCATCAATAACTAAGCTATTGATATATATGCGAAATTTAAATTTCATTACAGCATTAAGCTCAAACCCGTCATATCTCCTACTAATACAACGGAGACAAGGTTAGCCATTTTTTAATAGAATTGACCTGACCAACACCGACTTTTTTTATAAACTATGCGATCGGACGCCCAAAAAAAGGGCTTAACTTAAGAATAATGCCATCAGGCTCCAAAACCTGTTTTACAATGTCCTCCATAATTGGACGCTGGCTTAAATAGCCCCTATTGCTCGCGACTTTTTTATTAACTAAAAAATTCTAACGACTGATTACAAAAAAGGTTTTTTCATGAGTAACCCGCCCACTACGAGTCAACCGGCCACCATGACCGATGGTTTTCATCTGCTGTTAGATGCGCTGAAACTAAACGGCATTAAAACCTTATATGGTCTACCAGGCATACCCATTACGGATCTAACCCGTATGGCTCAAGCCGAGGGGTTGCGAGTCATTTCTTTCCGTCATGAGCAAAATGCAGGCAATGCAGCGGCCATTGCGGGGTTTATCAACGCAGCGCCCGGGGTCTGTATGACAGTATCGGCACCCGGATTCTTAAACGGTCTGACAGCACTCGCCAACGCTACCACCAACTGCTTTCCGATGATTTTACTCTCCGGCTCCTCAGAACGCGAAATTGTCGATCTGCAACAAGGCGACTATGAGGAGATGGATCAACTGGCGATTGCAAAACCCCTTTGCAAAGCGGCTTTTAGAATCTTACATGCTGAGGACATCGGTGTGGGGGTGGCTAGGGCGATTCGCGCCGCCGTATCGGGGCGCCCCGGTGGGGTTTACTTGGATTTACCTGCGAAATTATTTGCGCAAACCGTCGACGCAGCCGCAGGTCAAGCCTCACTCATTAAAGTAATAGACCCCGCTCCCCGTCAAATTCCTGCCCCAGATGCTATTGAGCGTGCGCTCAATTTACTTCGAAATGCCAAAAAACCCCTCATTCTTTTAGGAAAAGGGGCCGCCTATGCCAGAGCGGATGAACTGATTCAAAAATTAGTCACCCAATCTGGGATTCCCTATCTGCCGATGTCAATGGCTAAAGGCATTTTACCGGACAACCATGCACAGTCGGCCGCCGCCGCTCGCTCCTTTGTCTTACCGGAAGCCGATGTGGTTTTACTGATCGGTGCGCGTCTTAACTGGCTGTTGTCACATGGAAAGGGCAAAACGTGGGGCGGACAAGGGCCCAAAGCCTGGGGCGGACAAAAATTCATCCAAATCGATATCTCACCGACAGAAATGGATAGCAATGTAAGAATCGATGCTCCGATTGTGGGTGATATTGGTTCTTGTGTCGGCGCCCTACTCACCGCGATGGGTCAAGATTGGCAAAAACCTCCCGCCGAATGGATTACGGCGATCAATCTTCGTCGAGATAAAAATATTGCAAAAATGACTGAGACTTTGGCCAAAGACCCTCAGCCCATGAATTACCACAGCGCGTTAAATGTAATACGCGAGATTATTAAAGCCAATCCCGATGCCATGCTCGTCAATGAGGGAGCCAATGCACTCGATTTCACTCGCTCGATCGTTGATATGTATAAACCTCGCAAGCGCTTAGATGTCGGCACTTGGGGCATCATGGGCATCGGAATGGGATTTGCTGTCGCTGCCGCCATTGAAACTGGGCTACCCGTCATTGCGATCGAGGGCGATAGTGCTTTCGGCTTTAGCGGTATGGAAGTCGAAACCCTCTGTCGCTATAACCTGCCCGTTTGTGTTGTCGTTTTTAATAATAACGGTGTTTATAAGGGTACGGATAAAAATCTAAGCGGTGGGACCGATGTGGCACCAACCGTTTTTGTTAAAGACGCCCGCTATGAAAAAATGATCGAAGCCTTTGGTGGGATCGGGGTCTATGCCAGGACGCCAAGTGAGTTACGCCGTGGCATGGAAGATGCGCTCAAAAGCAAAAAACCCACTTTAATTAACGCAATTATTGACGAGACGGCTGGAACAGAAAGCGGAAGAATCACGAGCTTAAATCCTGCCGCCGCACTTAAAAAATAAGTTGCAACAACCTAGCTCAAAATATTAAAGCAACCCCATCAGCGTCCAATGGGAAATGCGGACGCTGATGTGTATGACCTGCCGGTAGTGGGGGGGGGGCACTCGTGCAGCACTCGTGCATTCAGGCCGGCTATGACGTCAAAGTGTCAAAGTGTCAAAGTTTTAATTCACCATGTCTAAAAGGAATCCAATCTTTTTGTGCTGGACGATATTGCAATCCATAGGGGTTTTTAAAGAAAATTTTAACTAAAGGTTTACCACCCTCTTTCTGCGTTTTATCAAGATCAAGGTCAGGACAAGTAGAAAAAATTTTTTCGAAAATTTCTTCGTTGGATACTTCACGTTTCTCAGCCTGCACGTAGTCACGAACTTGATAAGAGACTTTCCAGGCGTCTTCTACCATGTCTATGTAAGCTTTAGTTTCACTCATTAGTTTCTCCTTAATCGACTGATTCAGTATAGCAAAAGCACTTTTTAAAACCAAAATAGCAAATTGGGTTCCCTATCCTTTAGCCTTAGGATCCACAACTCACGGTTGGATTGATTTTAAATGAATTTATGCTTTCACCCTAGCGATGCAATGAAATAAGCTCGATCCAAGTATAGGGGGGAATCAGACTCGGTAAAGATAGACTCACCCTTGTTGTCCGTTTTAGAAAGCCATACTTTTATTTTATTGACTTTTGCGCCATGACTCTAGTTGATTTATATGCAACTCATTGAATTTAAATGGCTATATCAGCATTAATGCGCCTTACCCACAAGGGTTTAAAACCTTTTTTTGCGGGTCAGTCTCCTTATTCAAAATAATTCAATTGGTTTCATTCCCATTTTATTGGGGAAATCAAAGATCCTCATTACTCTGGACGATGAGGCATATGATGCAATGAAAGAGGGGCCCTCTAGTGGCTCTAAAAGTTGACTTAAGCCTCATGCTGAGGGTGCGCTCTTTATGAGCGTTGATTGCCAATCATCCATTGTGGCTAGTGCTTATTGATAAACCCAATAGAAGTTACAAATCATTTGGCTTTATCGGAGAATGAATGAGCTTTTCTGGGTATTTCCGATCATCGTGCCCCACCCAGTCTCACAACAATCGATTCAGTTTAAAGCGCATTGGCCTACGTTGGAGGTGTAATAGATCAATTGGCTAATGTTGAGTCTGAAACACCCTAACGACATAGTATGAAGATTGAGCGCTCAAATGAGAGACATCAAATAAAATGTTCCATACGCATCAAAAGCGATGCATTTATACATTGCGTCTCCAGAAAATTATTATTTTTAAAAATGCTCATCTTTGCTTCGAATCTCAATTTCCCAAGTCCAAGCGGCCTTGGGCTGGTTCAATATTGCCATATAGGTTTTGGCAATAGCATCAGCCGTCATAGCATCATTAATAGGATCAGACTTTACCGAACCATCAATCACAAAATGTGCCACATGAATTCCTTGAGGGGATAACTCGCGAGCTAGGCATTGAGCCAAACCTCTTACGGCAAACTTTCCCATAGCAAATCCTGATGAATTTGCAAAACCTTTTACGCTGGCTGTAGCACCCGTAAAAAAGATGGCGCCATGATTTCGAGGAATCATTCTCTTAGCCGCTTCCTGAGCCGCTATAAAAGCCCCGATCGCCGTAGTGTGGACAGCCTCAGAAACTTTATTGGGATCAAGAGAAAGAATATCGCCCTTAACCCTCGCACTAGGGTTGTATAAAACGACCTCTGGATCACCCCAGGCATTCTCTACAAAAGAAAATAGCTTCTGAATATCGTCTATGGAATTAGCGTTCACCTTAAAAGCATGAGCGCCGATAGACTCAGCCAAAGGCTTTAGCTTTTCCATATCTCGTGATGCTAATGCGACAATATAGCCAGCAGTAACAAGTTCTCTAGCAAAAGCGGCACTGATGCCAGGCCCGACACCAATAATTAAAGCGACTTTATTCATATTTGAGAGCTTTCTAAAAGAGTTCAAAAATTCAAAGACTATTATCGTTTAAAGCACATCGCCACAACCCAATACCCTGTCTAAAATAGATTCAGTTGATGCGAGTCATCATTGTTCGTAATAGCTGCGCTACGGAGATTTTTTAAGCCGGTAATGTGTCTTATTTGTAAACGTTAGTGTAAACGTTACTTAAAGCGTTCTAAATTAAAAATGGCTTAAGCGAATGGCACGAGGGGCAAAGTCTCAACCCTTAGTTCAGTGAGATTTGAATAGTAATCTTCAATCGGTCAGTATCGATGTGTTGTTCATGTATAGTCAGTTATGTTAAACCAATAATTCGCTTTGACATCCTAATCTTGCCAAGCGTAATTTTTTGCATCGACCAATTGTATATCAGAAGCAAGTCCGGTTTAAAATGCAATCGGATTCCCTGAAATTTGCGTCATCAGAAAAATCAGCACGCCTTCCAATGCAAATGCCATGGTAAATTCTCGGCCGAATCGATCCTACACCGCCCCCCCCACATGGTCTTGGGCACGTCTTGGGCACGCTTAGTCAAAAAATCAATCTTTGATCATTTTTTGAAATAAACGACTTTTTGCCTACCGATACAAATCATCAAAATGCAACGGAATAACAGCCTCCCCTTTTAAAATAATTTCGTTGCGCTTAAAAATGTTTTATAGACACCCCAAGCCAGCGGCCCCCCCACAAAAGTCCACGCCAACCAAAGGCTTAGCGATGAACTTTTTTCAGTGTTAGGCTTAGGTTCTGCTGTTAGCGTTTGTAGCGTTTTTTCGTGAGCCAACTGCTTCTCCAAAGCGAGCTCCTCATCCGTCATAAACCAATGCGCTTTTACGGGCTTGATCATTAAGTTACATATCAAGCCAACTAACAACATGCCAACGAGGATATACATCGTTTGATTGTAAACTTGCTCCCTAGGGATACCTAAACTCAACTGATAATCCCGCATATAATTGACAACAACAGGACCTAAAATACCCGCTGTCGCCCAGGCTGTGAGCAGTCTGCCATGAATAGCACCTACCATTTGGGTGCCGAATAAATCCGCTAAGTAAGCCGGTACTGTTGCAAAACCACCGCCATACATACTCAAAATGATGCAAAAAGCAGCGGTAAACAATGCCAACTGCCCCGCAGAGGCACTGCTCGGTACGCTAAAGTAGAGAATGCCCCCCAAAATAAAAAAGAGGGTATACGTGTTTTTGCGCCCGAGCTTATCAGACAAACTTGCCCAGAAAAACCTTCCTGCAATATTAAATAAACTGATAAGAGCGGCAAAACCGGCTGCAATGGCAGCGATTTGACTCAGTTGTGATTTATCTAATTCACTAAATTTTTGATTCACTCCTATTAAACTGCCACCAAAAATTTCTTGTAACATCGGTGAGGCCATACCAATTACTCCGATGCCTGCACTGACGTTCATCAGTAAAACGGTCCACACCAACCAAAACTGGGGAATGCCCCATACTTTGCTGACGTGAACACTTTGGGTCGTTTTAAGAGGCGTTTGACCGACTACAATCGCGGGTTGCCATCCACTGGGTCTCCAATCAGAGGCGGGCAAACGATAGCTTAGCGCTCCGACCATCATATAGATAAAATAAATGATTCCCATCACGATAAAAGTTTGCGTCACACCAATATCATGAGGGGTAGCAAATGATTTCATTAAAAAAGCGGCTAGCGGCGAACCAATCATCGCACCACCGCCAAACCCCATTATCGCCATCCCTGTGGCCATGCCCCGTCGATCGGGGAACCATTTGATGAGGGTCGAGACAGGAGAGATATAGCCCAAACCTAAACCCACTCCCCCAATCACACCGGAGCCTAAAACCATGATCCAAAATTGATGGGTGGATATACCAAAAGCAGAAATTAACATACCCCCTCCCCAACAAAAGGCTGCCACCACGCCAGCTTTACGGGGCCCTGCTCTTTCCAACCATCCCCCCCAAAGGGCTGCCGAAGAACCGAGAATCACGAAAAACATGGTGTACATCCAACCGAGGGTAGAAATTTTCCAGTCACATTGGGTAACAAAAAATTCTTGCAAGAAACTCACATCAGGACCACATTTGAGTGCCTCAGCAGCCCCTTGGGAGACGCTGATCGCCTTTGATAAGGGTAACCAAAACACGGAAAATCCATAGGCCATACCAATACACAAGTGGATGGCTAAAGCGGCGGGCGGCACTAACCAGCGATTAAATTGTGGGCCCGCAACCGTTCTTTCCTTATCTAAAAAACTAAACATGGAATCATCCTCCCGATTAAGTCAATTTATAATTTTATTTATTATTTAATATTGATCTGATCAAACCTTTTTTTAAATTAGCATAAATAATTCAAAAGTAAATTCAAAAATCATAATTCTGATGAATTTCACGAGTAATTAAGCCATTTAATGGATTTACCGCTATCTTTAATAACCAAGGAGCACCCTTTTGATTAAAAAACTATACGATTTACATCGAAAAAATGGCCTATTTAAATCATAACAAGTTGATTTTAAACAGATAAATTTATGAAATTGTATTTTATTTAATGATCGATAAATTCATTTAATATCTTTAATTGCAATAATTAAGATA
>CAITMU010000160.1 GCA_903893565.1 uncultured beta proteobacterium
AAAAAAATATTATTTTTTAAAAATATATAATCAATCAATAACTTACGACTTTAAAATCTAATTTATCCATCGAAAAAAAAAACGTAAAAAACGCTCAAGTGGCGTTATAGAAATGCCCTAATTATTGATGTTAAAGAAGAAATGGGAATGGGGTCATTTAATTACCCAACCACTCATCATCTATTACAAACAAACCAGCAACAAACCAAGCTCTTAACATAGTCCATAGAATTGCTGCCGATCCTACATTCGATTTCTTTGCATCCGCAGTAATTCACGAAGCTCCGAAACGGAAGGTGGCCCCCACCGGGTTCGTAGTATTCGCCCGTTGTTGTCGGTCACTATAGTCACCGGAACGGCATCTATCCTGAGCGTTTTTAATACCAGGGATTTAAGCGATGCGATTTCATTCTTGGTCAAGGCAGTAAGCAGCTGGTATGGTGGTCTATTGGTAGCTGCCCACGCTTTGATCTGCCCTGGCCCCTCTTTGTCATCGTAAGGTAAGCCGTACATTCCCAGTTCTTCCGGCTTGAACATCGAATGTAAATGCAAGAATTGAGGAAGCTCTTCCCTGCAGGCAACGCACCATGTCGCCATGGTCGTATATAAAATGAGCTTGGGGCTTGGTCCATTGGGATTAAGCTCCGTCAACTGCAACCGCGTCGCGGCCGTGTCAATCTCAATAGTCTCAGCCAAGGATTTCCCAGCGAAGGCGAGCACACTAACTAGAACAAACAGCCCCCAGAAGAAGAAAGGTATCTTCTTGCGCGCATTCACTGCAGTCTCTTGCCGACAACCGAGGAAAATCTCTGAAGCAATCATCTGTTTCCTCTTCATCCCCACGCGAGGCATTACGCTTGTAGCCAAGCAAAGCTTAGCGAAGCGCGGCATCACGTTGCTTCGGTGGCCGAATTGATTCGACCTTGTAGGGTTTTACCAATACTGCCGATCCCGTCGGCGAATGGGCAGGATTCTCGTAAACCGTCAGCAGTGTGTTGGCGGGCATCTCCCCGATTGATTGGATCTTGCCCGAAGGCCACCGAACCGACAGCGCTTTGACGGAACTTTGCTCCCCAATGCCGATCAACATGGCAGCGCTGTTCTGAGCCCCCATGCCTTCGCCAGCGCGGTGCTCGCGAACGATCGTCATGCCGTCCATCTCGGCCGTTAGAAGCGCACCATAGCCATCCCGGTTAGACCATTCTTTTGAAGGGGATGCACTGTGGTTTCCCCCGACAAACCGAACCGCAAGCATTTTATTTTTACGCACCCCAGCCGAGGCCCCGTCCCCCATCTGATTACGATAGAGTTGCATCGCTGGTGCCGTGGCATTCACAACCACAATATCTGGCCAGCCGTCACGGTCGTAATCGAGGATCGCCATGGAGCGGCCATCCCCCGGATCGTCGAGGCCAGTAATGCCCGAAATATTCACGAAGTCTTTCCCGCCTTTATTAAGGTAAACCGAATCACGCTCGTTACCGCTAAATGAGGCGCCATTCCCAAGGGAGCGATTGGTCATGTCGACAGTGCTTGGAAATAATGCACCGGGTTCCTCGAAAACCGTATTTGAGCGCACAACTGTGCGCCAGTAGTCACTTCATATATCAAAGTCCGTTTCGATCTGCTTTGGCGCCGTGTAGTAACCACTTAGCGAGAAGATGTCGAGCCAACCATCATTGTTCAGATCAACAAATTGAGCCCCCCAGTCCCAGCCCGACTGCTCAACCTGGAGATTCGGGGCCGTTGCGCCCGATGTCTTTTCGAAGCTGTTTGGCAAATTTCGGTATAGCGCATTACCCGCCGCCATGACGGCGAGGCGTGGACTAACGGTGGGAAGCTGCGCGATGATGCGCCGACCCGCCTTACTCGACATGGCGGACACATAAAGATCGATTCGACCGTCGTTATCGTAATCCCCCCAAGTCGCGCCCATACCAAAGCGAGCCTCTGCCATACCCATCTCCTCGGTCACGTCAGCGAACTTACCCGCCCCAAGATTGCGAAAAAGTGTCGGTTTATTAAAGTCATTGGCCAGATAAAGATCCGGCTTACCATCTCCATCGAAATCGCTCCATGTCGTCTGGTAGGTATTCTTGAAAACCCGAAGGGGCGAGTCCTTGACTATCTCGAATTTGCCGCTACCGAGATTTCGCAAAAGGACATTCGGCGGGCCGGGTAGGTCTGTGTAAGGAGAGTCCATTTTTTTCATCAACCGATGCAACTCATCAATGTCCTCCCCAGGCAGAAAACCTGTATAGATATCGGGGTCAAAACTCGCGCCCACAGAGGTAGCCATACTGGCGGCATAGGTCGAAATATAAACGTCGAGCAACCCGTCTCCATCATAGTCAACGACTGAAACTGAAGATGCGAAATACGGCAATTGCCCCGCGCTGATCCAATCTGAGCGGTCCACGAAACGACCGTTTTCCCAGCGCATGTAGATGCTTCTGGCCAAGGTGCGGCCGATGATGACGTCTAGATGACCGTTGTTGTCAAAATCAGCAAAGATCGCTGATGAACTCTGCCCCTCTAAGTCTAGGCCCAGTTTTTCTGCAATCTCCTCGAATGTGCCGTCGCCACGATTACGGAAAAATAAATTTTTTCCGTAATCAACCAAATAATAAATATCGTCGAACCCATCACCGTCCAAATCGACCACAGCAATCCCTGCATGGCGATCATGGGAAATAGGAGAAAAATGTTTGTGCGGCTCCTTGAATGTCTTTTTATCCTTCTGCAAAAGGTAATCAAGTCGAAGTTCCTCAAGAATCGACCGTTTTGCCTTCGTCGCATCGTCACGGCTAAACACTACGTCAAGCACCTCATCGAAAAGCAGATCGCTCCGCTCCATGGCCGAGAACTTTGTGGTGCGCCAATCGTAAATCTTCCATTTTTCCGGATCTTTCGCATCTGTATTCGGTTGTTTTTTCCAGCGCACTACATTGTTGGTCTTCAACCACACCCATCCGCCGGATTTGAGGCGACCCACCCCTTGGAGGGCCAAGTTGATTTCGAAGCTGTCGCGTTGCTCGTTAAGAAATTGTCCATTGACTGCTTTGAACTCTGTCCACGGAAAATTGATATACTCAACCCGGTCCATGAACGGACGCCACAGTTGCAGATTCTTCAAAGGTTCGTTGCGCGCCGTCTGCTCTAACATCCAATTCGGGATATCGATACCGAGGTTGGCAACTTGCTGAACTTTCGCCGCAGTATCTGCGGACGCCAGATCAATCACCGTTACCTGCCCCTCGAATAATTCATGGCTGAGGTGATCGGGAAACTTCAGATTATTGAGGCTCGCCGCCAATGCCTTGAACTGCGGCGTTAAAACAAAGATCATCTCTTCTGACGCCACCATGGTATCCCACGCATTGGGCGGCTTGCTTGGGGAGTCAAGCGCATCCCCCGCTAGCACGCTACCAGCGGTGCAAAGCAGCACGCTCGCAACGACCCCTAACTTAATCTTCATCGCCGCAGCCAAGATGCAACCGCCCACCATCATAGCGCCCTTAATAACAACAGACCTTGTCAGAGAGTACAACGCATCCATATTGCGATTAACCTTTTTTATATCGAGTTCTGCGGGGCAAGCGCCCATCACCACCCCCTTATAGGCATGCTGATTGCAAATTTAACTGGAATATTTTAAATAAATTTCTAGTAGCTGTAGTAACGCATAAATAATCAATATCTTACAATTTTTTGGTGTGATAATGCAATTTTTTTTCTGTAAAATTGATTTTGGGTTCTCCGATTTAATTTCAGTTTTGTTTTTTACGATTTCATTTTTAAATCACTACTGTCCGGAGATATTTAAAAAAATCTCTGTAACTCATTATTTATCACTAGTGTCCCAACGTTTGTAAGCTGGTCGATAATAACCTATTGTTTTAAATTAGATAAACCATGTTTTCGAGCGCAGACGATTTCAACCTCAAATGGCTCAAAATAAAACCTCTAATAGCTTTTCGGGGTGTTCAACCAGCGTCGAGGTTGTCCCAGAACAGAACGTTGACCGGGAAGTCGTGCTTTATGGTTGCACGGATGATCCGCTCCAAACCCGGGTCATTCGGCTCCTTCTTCGACTCCTTGGTCAGATGATGCGGACGCCAACCGTACCCGGCGCCTTCTTCCAGTCGGCGATCACATCTGCCACAGCCGGATCGTCGGGATTGACGAGGGCAGACCGGCCAGGATGGGCTTTTTGTATTCCGACTGCATAATTGCCGTCGTATTAGTACATCGAAAACGGTGAGAGGTAGATTGCGCCATCGATCCCGAACTTGTCCATCGCCGAGACCATCTCGTCGCCGGTGACATGCTCAGGCCTGTTCGGCACCCTGGCCCAAGGCCGCTCCGGCGTGTTTGCTGCGTAGGCATGAACCTGGTAATCGATGATCATTTTAGGGCGCGCCTGCGCCATGGCATACGCTCCGTGCAGCAGCGCTGGCCCGCAACAAGGCACGCCGGTCTAAAAGACTGCCTTGGGCAATCAATTGGTCAAGCATTTCCCCCTCCATGCTATTTTTGCAACCCGCGCGATGCGAATCCAAGATTGGAGACTTCCTTTAGCCTCGATCGAGGATTGAGATCTAAGCCACCTTTTTAACCAAGCTGCTTTCTATTCCCTTCTCTGCCTGCACGTCAGCACCTAAAGCGGCACCATCCCCATCCACCACATAATCTTGTCGCCGATATCGAAATCATAGGTGCGTACGAAGGTGAGCTTGCCATCCGTGCCCATGCGGAACACCGAAAGCCCCGCCTTTACCGCCCTTACATTATCTCCATCGCGCACGTCCACCGGCAGGTTGTGTTGTGCCACCAGCATGCGTCCGGTGGGATCAATTTGGAAGGTGCGGGGATGCAGTTTCTGTGTCTCAATATGCTGAATCACGGAGGGCTCGCCGGTTTGCGGATTGAGGGAATACACCACAATGCTATTCTCGCCGCCCTTGTAGACTTTCTGGCCATTAAAATCGACCAAATCTTGCGAACGATTGGTGCCATACAAGAAGCGTCCGTTAGGATGCACGTGCAAGGCACTCGCCGCCTGACGCGAACGAATGTTGGTCGGTTCTAGCAGTGTGGTTTTGTTGTAAACCACTTCCTGCAATGGCTTGCCATCCTGCATGCGATGCATGTGCATCTGGTTCTGTGTTTCAATCGACACATACATCCAGGGCTTGGTGGGATGAAAGTCTAGGTGACGCGGACCGTAACCGACCCCGTCGTTGGGCGCAATCTTGCCCTGGTTGGACAGTACGCCGTTCTTGTAGTCGAATACATATAGCGCGCCAGGATCTTCAGCAGTTTTCGATGTAGCTTCATTGCCGCGCGTGACTAACACCGCATGGTGGCCGTCGGGGGTCACGCGAATCTGATGTGCGTATATGCCGACATTGACAGCACTTTGCGCGACCTCCTCGCCCGGGGTGAAATCCTTATTGATTCGGTATACCCGCAGCGAACTAGGGGTATTAAACGCCACCAGCATGTGCTGCGACTCGTTGTCGAGCGTCATGTTTATCGGTCGGGCCGGCAGCCGGATCGGTTCGCCGATTTGGGCGAGTGCTCCGCTGGCGGGATCGATCTTAAACGCAGTGACATGATGCACGCTACTGCCTGGCTTGTTTTCACTAGAGGCGACATAGAAATAACGCCGGTTGCGGTGCGGCCAGCAATATTGCACGATGGCAGGCAACATCACCGAGTTGCGTTTGATCAACTCGGCGTTGGCGACATCCACATCATAATGAATCAGCTCGGCGCCGACGTTTGTATAAAGTGCCATCTTGCGCGCGCTGGTTTGCTCTGCGGCCAGGCTTGGCATGGCCAGGGTTCCGGCAACGATTGATAAAAAGGATCTGCGGTTGGTCATTATGGCTCCCTAGCTAACTTGAGTTTTGCATAAAAAGGACAACGAGCAAGGTAGCGGATGGGTACAACTTAAGTAATCTAGAAAAAATTCATCAACACACGCAGACCTTTACCCAATATTCATTCTACGCCAGAACATCTGCGATTTGCTTCGATTTCGGGCTGCACCGTCCGCGCGGACTTTGCTGAGCCCTGATTTATCGGCATACCGTTTGGCATGCAAAATAATTGCAGAATATTTTAATTCAATTAAAACAGATATTTGCAATTCTTATTCGGTAGTCGCCACCTCCACCAATACCCTAAAAGCCAACTCTAACCGGTTGGCTTTTTTTACCGACTACCGCATGTTTGCGCGGGTTCTTGCGGACTGTGGAGAGAGCCATTTCTGCCAGCAACCGGCAGGTTTTACTCTCCGTTTGCACATTCTGTCTCCGACCCTCCCCACCCGTTGCAGGCCGAAGTCCGCAAGTAAACGCTTAACCCCTATGTAACTCAACGGGTTACGCGCGGACGAATCAATCGGTTTTTTTGTGGCATTGGCAGGCTAAGAGGATAACGTGGTGTTTTGTGTTTGTAATGTGTCAGAAACTCTACTATATTTTCATCCATGAATTCCACCATCACAAATGCTCAACAGATCCGCCAGCGCATCCAGGAGTTGCCGATTGGGGAGCCATGCACTCCGGCGGCGTTCTTGGCGTGCGGAACACGTGCGTCTGTAGACCAAGCCTTGTCCCGGATGGTCAAGACAGGCGCCATCACGCGCGTGACGCGAGCACTATTGGTCCGCCCAGAAATGCATCGTTTTGTCGGCAAGGTGAAGCCAGCTCCGATAAAAGTAGCCGAAACGATAGCCAAAACCACTGGGTCACTAGTTCAAGTGCATAGTGCTGAGGCGGCTCATCAGTTCGGGCTGACCCCGCAGACTCCAACACAACCGGTGTTCTCGACCTCTGGCCCTTCAAAGCGTATTCGTGTCGGCAAGCTGGAGATTCGTCTTCAACACGTTTGCCAGCGAAAGTTGGCGCTGGCCGGACGGCCAGCGGGACTCGTCAAAAATGCAATGACGAAAGACCCCATGAAGCCCTCTCTTATAAAACTCCAAATAAAGTCTGTGAAAGCGGTATAGGGAGCAAGGGGCATCGATTGTTGAAAAATATAAGCGTCAGGTAAGCAAGATAAGTGGGGTAAAAAAGTTGTCGGATTCTGTATCGACAAACGAATTTGCCATACAAAAAAGTGTAGTATTGGATCGCCGATTGGAAAATGAGGCAGCGCTAAACAGCTGCAAATGAAGAAAAAGTATAGCTTAAACTTCCTGTAATCCTGTACGGATTATGGGGTCCACTACAACCCGAGGATTGACCGAAATTGACTTCCAGATCAAAGCGAGCAGGCGCGATAGGACTGATAGTCTTTCTCGCCCTTTGCTATGGCAGGTTCTACCTTGGCAGCATGGTTACCGCCTCCAGTGTGGGGACTTGGTATCAGACCCTCAACAAAGCCCCATTCAATCCCCCTGACCGATTTTTCTCACCGGTCTGGGTGCTTTTGTATTTCATGATGGCGATTGCCGGATGGCGTGTCTGGACAAAACAAAGTTCAACCGCCGGAAGGTATGCGCTGTTTCTTTTCTCTGTCCAACTTGCCCTAAACCTTGGATGGTCGGTACTGTTTTTCGGATACCAGAAGGTCGGACTCGCGCTGCTTGAAATGTTCGTACTCATTTTTACGGTGATCCTGACCACCTTACATTT
The DNA here is from genome assembly GCA_903893565.1 of uncultured beta proteobacterium. Taxonomy (GTDB): domain Bacteria; phylum Pseudomonadota; class Gammaproteobacteria; order Burkholderiales; family SG8-41; genus UBA5216. The sequence continues at coordinate 7,650 of CAITMU010000160.1, forward strand.
CTGGGCCATCGACAAAAATGCTGGAATTCTTTTTCTGCCCTATGCAGTTTGGCTCCTCTTTGCCGCTGTTCTCAATGGATTTATCTTTTTTATGAATTGATTAGTGCGGCTTACGGGCTTGGTTTTATGGCTTGTCCCTCCTATACAGTCCCTACCTTTGTCAATTGACGGTGTTGGGTGCCGAGCGCAACTTTTTCATAGCGCTCCAAGATATACGTCGGGACTTGGAGAAATGCGCGTCGGCCATGTTGGGTATGGCGAGCAGCAAGTGTTGTGTGAGGTGCACTGATTGCATGCGTTAGGGTTAATGTTCCCGCTGACCTCGCGCCGGATTGACCTGTCGGCGGCTGTAGTAAACGCAGCGACTGCGCTTCACAATTGCCGGCTGCCTCGGCGGCAGCAATCAGTGCTGATGTAGCGCAGGCGACTTCCATAGCCCACTGCGCGAATCTCGCGCCTGCCCCCATGAATTACCAAACCGCACTTGTCTGGTTCCGCCGCGACCTGCGCGCGCATGATCAAGCCGCGCTGGCGAGTGGGCTGGCTGCCGCCCATCGTGTCTGTTGCGTCTTTGTGTTTGGCCGCGAGATTCTTGGCGCCTTGGCGCGCCATGACCCCCGCGTCGAATGTATCTGGCACAGCGTGCGTGAGCTCGACGAGGCGCTGCGCGAGCACGGCGGGATAGAACCAGTGTAAAAAGCGAGGGGTGGGGTACGGGTAGGGGTAGGTATCAGGCTGGTCGGAAATTAGCAGCGCTATTAGCACAAAGCTTTTTTTTGCTTTTAGCTACCATTACGGGCATTACTTCATTCATTTCTAACTCAAATTTCGAGAGGCTTGGCATCATAACAAGCGATCCATTGCTTCTCACAATCAGCGTCTCATGGGAATAAGCCCATGCTGATCGATCAAAACCAGGATTCTAAATAGAAGTTAAGTCAGTTTGAATTGAACGCCAAATAAAAGCACGTAACATCTTGATTTTTTTGGCGTCCCCAGCGAGATTCGAACTCGCGTTACCGCCGTGAAAGGGCGATGTCCTAGGCCTCTAGACGATGGGGACAAATATACAAAACAAACTCTAATGGTGGAGGTAAGCGGGATCGAACCGCTGACCTCTTGCATGCCATGCAAGCGCTCTCCCAGCTGAGCTATACCCCCCACGAAAGGTTGCAAATTATACCTTTATAGCCCTGTGGTGTAAAGAAAACTGAACTCCCAGCTTTACGCTCAAAAAAAGACCTCTGATACTGCCGTAGCTGCAGTCCCCTCTTCACCCAACCCAAAGCATGTCCAAGCCGTATCAAGCGCAGGCTCTTAAAGCGGAAAAACTGCCAGTTGACTACGCATGCGGGACAATACGACCTCTCGCCCCAACAATTCCAAAGTCACATCGATGGACGGCGTATGCACCGTACCCGTTACCATCAGTCGCAGCGGCATCGCTAATTGAGGCATCTTAATTTTATGTTCTGTAATGACAGATTTAATGGCCGTGTTAATAAAACCCCGCTCCCAATCGATACTTTCTAAGTGCCCCAATAACTGCACTAAAGCGGGTTTAATCGTAGCCCCATAATGCAATAGCTTTAAGTCTTCAGGGGCATTCGGGTTACGATAAAAATATTCGGCTGCTTGTGCTAACTCTATCAGCGTATTGACCCGGGATTTTAACAAACCCACCACACGGCTTAAGTCTGGTCCCTCATCGACATTGCAACCCATTTTCTCTAAAAAAGGATGGGTTAAAGCAGCTAGGCGCGTGTCATCGGCTTGCTTCAAGTACTGCTGATTTAACCATTTTAATTTTTCCCCATCAAATCGCGCAGGAGAACGACTGATATGCTCAAAGTCAAACCATTCAATCAATTGCTCGGCACTGAATTTCTCTTCATCCCCGTGAGACCATCCCAGACGAGCCAAATAATTAACGAGCGCCTCAGGTAAAAATCCCTCTTCCGAATACTGCATCACACTGACCGCACCGTGACGCTTTGATAAACGCTCACCATCAGGGCCCAAAATCATCGGCACATGCCCAAACTGGGGCAACGTCTCACCCAAAGCTCGGTAAATATTAATTTGACGAGGGGTGTTATTGACATGATCATCGCCTCGAATAACATGGGTCATTTTCATATCGATGTCATCAACCACCACACCAAAATTATAAGTCGGAATCCCATCCGCGCGCATGATCACCAGATCATCAAGCTCACTGTTTTGAATGCAAATCGGGCCTTTGACCAAGTCATTCCACGCTACCTCACCATCATCGGGATTACGAAAACGGATCACCGGCTTTACCCCAACGGAAGGTGTTAAGCCCAAGTGTTTCGCGTTTTCTGGTCTCCAACGACCATCGTAACGGGGTTTTTCGTGACGGGCACGCTGCCCTTCACGCATTTCGTCTAATTCTTCCTTACTCGCATAGCAGGGGTAAGCATGTCCAGATTTCAACAATACGTCGACGACCCGTTGATAACTCTCCAAACGCTTCATCTGAAAATAGGGACCCTCATAATCCAACCCCAACCACCGCATACCATCCAAGATGGCTTGCACGGAGGCCTGCGTGGAACGCTCCTGATCCGTATCCTCCACTCTCAGAACAAAGCTGCCGCCGAGCTTTTTAGCAAAAGCCCAGCAATACAATGCCGTGCGAGCCCCACCAATATGGAGGTAACCTGTGGGACTGGGCGCAAAACGAGTGCGAGTCATAAAAGTTTGATTCACTAAAAAAATGCGAATTCTACGCCAAGTGCTACGAATTGTCTTGATGAATAAAGAGAATTTGCCATAAAAACAGCAACTTAAACTCTTAGCGTGAGAATGTATCGAGTTTTTCTCTTTGCCCGTTCAGCCCTCTGAGCGTTTGAGGACAAAATTTTTTTCTCATCAAAAAAGGTGTTTTTAAAGCGGGACACCCACCCCACTGCGCGTGCCATTTACTCGCAGAGCAAGAAGCTTTTCGATATCATCTCTGCACTTATGATTAAGGTGACTCCCATGAATGAATACCCCTGCCAAAATTGGCAAGTTCGTAAACCCATGGCGCAATCTCGCCACGGCGTAGTTTCCAGCCAAAATCGCCTTGCTGCTGAAGCCGGAATTCAAGTTCTCAACGCTGGTGGCAATGCCATTGATGCAGCCGTTGCAACCGGTCTTGCCCTAGGGGCCGTTGAGCCATGGAACAGCGGATTAGGTGGGGTTGGGTTCATGCTGGTCTATCTGGCACGAGAAAAGCGTGTCAAGGTGGTCGACTTTGGCCCCCTGTCACCGGGAGGATTAAATCCGGCAGATTTTCCTTTGACCGGAGGCTTTACGCAGGATTTATTTACTTGGCCCAGTGTCAAAGAAGATCGAAATGTCCATGGCCCACGCTCTTTTGTTATTCCAAGCAACCCTGCAGGCCTATCGTTGGCGTTAAAAAGCTTTGGTACATTACCTTGGAGTGAAGTCATACAACCGGCCATAGCGCTGGCAGAAAAAGGACTCCCCGTTGACTGGTATCTCACCCTTAAAATTGCCACCATGGCCCAAGGGCTCGCCCGATACCCTAGTTCTGCCAACATTTACCTACCTAAGGGCTTTCCCCCGGTTTCCCTTTCTGGTGAACAACTCGATCACCTCCCCTTAAAAGGACTGGCACAAACTCTACGCCAACTAGCCAAAGCTGGAGCAGACGATTTTTATAAAGGCGCCATTGCCAATAGCATGGTGAAAGACACCCAAGCCATGGGCGGAATTTTATCGTTACAAGATCTGGCCCAATACGAGGCTCGTATTGTGGATCCGATTCACTGCGAATATCGTGGCGTTGAATTAGCACTCGCCCCGGCGTTAACGGCAGGGCCTTCGATGCTGCAATGCCTCGGTCAATTAAAAGACATCCCCTTTAATTCTGGGCGCCCAAACGCTCAAGCTTTTTTAGCTTATGCCAACGTGTTACGAGAGGCCTTTTCGGTTCGTCTTTCTTCCATGGGAGACGATACACAGGCACCAGAGCCAACGTGCACCACTCACTTTAATGTGGTTGATCGCGAAGGCAATATGGTCGCGCACACCCAAACCCTGCTCTCCGTATTCGGTAGTAAAGTCGTATTGCCTGAGACTGGCATTCTCATGAATAATGGCATTATGTGGTTTGACCCTCGACCAGGCACTCCGAACACACTCGGCCCCAAAAAACGTGCACTGACCAATATGTGCCCCGTTATTGCTTACCAAAACGGTCAGCCACGGTTTGCTCTAGGCGCTTCAGGGGGACGTAAGATTTTCCCTGCTGTGCTACAACTCACCTCTTTTCTAATTGATTATGGCATGCCATTAGATGAAGCCTTTCACCACCCGCGCATTGATGCCAGTGGGGGCGAGAGTGTTGGTGTAGATCCTCGTTTAGCCCAACCCATCAAAGATGTATTGCAAGAAAAATTTCCCTTAAATAAGACAGAATTAGTCGTTTATCCGACCAACTTTGCCTGCCCCAGCGCGGTCATGCAAAATGCTGAAGGTGAACACTTTGGCATGAGTGATGTGATGAGCCCCAACTCGGCTTCGGTGGGGCAATAATTCACACCCCATGCCCTCGATCAGCGCTCACCGGTTCTTCGCCCGATTTTGATACAACGATAGACCGAATTTAATATTCCCAATCTCTCCAAAGGATCACTATGCTTAACGCAGCCATTGTTGGTTTAGGCCGTTGGGGTCAAAACTTGACCAACAGCATTCAAAATAAGTCTAAAAAAATACGCATCGTTCAAGGGGTGGTCAGACACCCCGAAAAAGTAGAAGACTATGCAAAAAAGCAAGGCTTCACGATAGTCAAAAGCTTACAAGAAGCCTTAGCAAACCCTCAAGTCGAAGCCATCATTTTGGCGACCCCGCACAGCCTACACGCCGAGCAAATCATCGCTTGCGCCAAAGCCGGTAAACCCGTATTTACTGAAAAGCCTTTCACGCTAACCACCGAGAGCGCAAAAGCGGCTGTGGCCGCTTGTGCTGCTGCAAAAATCACTCTGGGTGTTGGCTATAACTGGCGTTTTCAACCGGCATTACAAGCGATCAAACAATTGCTCACCGAAGGCAAACTCGGCAAGCTGCTACACATTGAGGGTAACTTTAACGGCCCCAGCGTTTATCGTGTGGGTCGCGAACATTGGCGACAAGATCGTGAGGAAGGCCCCGCCGGGGGTATGACCGGTCGTGGGGTACACGTGGTGGATGCCATGCTCTACTTAGCGGGCCCCATAGAATCGGTCTACGCACAAAGTCATCGCTTTGCACTCGATTACGGCACCGATGATACAACCACCATGCTATTTAAATTTCGCGGTGGTGGCACGGGGTATCTTGGCACTGTGATCGCCACCGCAGAAACGTGGCGACTTCAAGTATGCGGCTCCCGCGGTTGGGCAGAAGTCGGTGATGTGCAACATCTCAACACGTGGCAGCTTCGCACTTGTTTTTTCGATCCCAATGATCCTTACGTCCACCCTCAACCTCAAGTGACTCAATTTCCAGATACCAGCACAGAGCGATTAGAGTTGGAGAACTTTGCCGATGCCGTCAAAAACAACCGCCCCTTGGCGATTCAAGGCGGAGAAGACATCCACAATGTCACCGTATTGGAATCAATTCTACAATCGGTCACGAGCGGACAATCGGTCAAGATTGCTTAACTAAATCGACTGGGGCTAAACGGACGAACATCAATGTTGGGCTTTCTTCCTGCGATCAAGTCGGCTAGGAGTCGCCCTGTTGGTGCACCCCCACACAGCCCTACATGGCCATGACCGAAGGCGTACCAGACTTTTGCCATCTTAGAGGCCGGACCAATCACGGGTAATGAATCGGGCATCGAAGGCCTACGACCCATCCACTGGGTCGAATCCACAGCGCTAATGCCTGGGAAGATATTTTGCATTTGCTGTCTTAACACATCGGCGCGAGCATAATTGGGGGGAGCATCGTTACCTGCAAATTCACTTTGTCCCGCAATGCGTAAACCCATTTCCATCGGCGTCACAAAAACTTTTTGTTCTGGTAAAAATAAAGGCATGGGTAAACTACAATGAGGATCTGAGTAAGTCACGTGATAACCCCGCTCCGCTTCCAAGGGCAACACATCCCCAAGCTTTTTAGCCCAAATATGGGAATGCGAACCAGCGCAAATCACCAATTGATCAACCGGCCACCGGCCCTGATCGGTCAGTAGCGAATGAGGGCCGGAATCATTACATTCGATATCGAGGACTTCTCGTTGTAAGATTTCGCCCCCATCGGCTTGAAATTGTTGTGCGAGTGACTGCGTTAACCGCTCAGGATTAGCCACAAACCCTTGTTCTGGCAAATAAAGACCTATCTCAAATTGCCCTTTTAATTGCGGTAATTTGTCTTGTATTTCTTTACTATGTAAAGTTTGAATCAAAACCCCTCGGTCTTGGCGCAGTTTCCAAGCCAAGGCGTCGGCTTGATAACCCTCAAGGGTTGAATAAGCCACCACATAACCCGTTTGTCGAATAAGGTCGCTGACATTGGCATTAGAAACCAGGGGGGCGTAAGCCTCAAAGGTTTGCTTTAACAAAGGCCGCAACGCATCCGCGATTTTCTCAACCCGGGAAAGCCTAGAGGCTTCCAGTAAACGTAAAAACCAAGGCATGGCTTTGAGAAAATGGGCAGGGCGTATGGACAAGGGGCCCAAAGGATCCATTAAATAACCCGGCACCTTAGATAAGACACCAGGCAGTGCCTGAGGCACACACGAACCAGGACTTAAAATACCTGCATTTCCGAAAGAACAATACTGCCCCGGGGGCAGACGATCGATCACCGTCACTCGGTGACCATCGCGGCGTAAGTAACTAGCCGTAGCAATACCCACGATACCCGCACCAATAACAGTAATATGTTTTTTCAATTGTCACCTCAGAATCAATCCACCCTAATTATAGATGAACGACTCTTTAAAACACGAATACCTTAAAAAGATGGGAATTCCTTGGAATTTTCCTACCCCAATCAATTACAGGGATACCGCGCTTGGCTTGGCGCCTCACCGAGTAAGGTGTTAAAATCAAATATGTGATGGAAAAAATTATTGGGTCAGGAAAATAATTGTCATAGCCCAGTAAAGGCATCTGACTGTATGCCGTAATTTTCTAAGTCGTGTTATTTTTAGACACTGTCTTTTTGTTTTGAACTGACAATGATTTTCCAACATTGCAGAGGTCTATCCTTTAATTCGGGTATGTATGTAAACCCGGGCGGTTAACTCAGCGGTAGAGTGCCACCTTCACACGGTGGAAGCCACTGGTTCGATCCCAGTACCGCCCACCACAAAAATAAATCACTTAGAACGTTTTAAAAAAATAGGTGATTTACATTCGAGGCAATTACAAAAATCTTTCAAAATGAGGCGGCTATTAATTAGCACTAGTTCGCAAAATTAAATGGGAACCTGCTGTTCGAAGGCCCACTGGACTTAGCGCAATCTTCATGTGAAAAGAGCTGACTCTCATCGACTCAGACAGAACATACAACATTCGGTTACTTGGCGGTCTTCAGAACTTGTCTAGAGCATACCGATTCAGCCAGATATGGAGATATGGTGCTATGTGAATGACCCTGATCCGGGTCAGTTGCAGGCCGTTCAGTTCATCCATTGCCCGAAAGAATTCGCCCATTGGCTTAGAAAGCAATAATGGCTATTGCCCCTTCGCCAATACCCCAACAACACAACCATTATTGGGTGTAATCGGGTGCTCTTTTGAAGGCAAGATACATCAAACATTCCCGTTCGGGAAATGTTGGTGCCGTCCAGGTTCGTATTTCAATTAAAATTCCCGATCGGGAAATATCACTTGCACAGAGCCCCGTTATAGCTGATAATTTCCCGAACGGGAAACTTATAAAACCATGACATCCATTCAATCTCCTCAGCAACTCGGTGCAGCACTTCGTGCCGCTCGCAAGCAGCTCGGGCTGACACAGCCCCAGTTGGCGCTGGCAGCGGGGGTGGGGGTGCGCTTCATCGTAGACCTTGAGGCTGGCAAGCCCACCTTGCGGCTGGAAAACGTAATGCGAGTCATTGATGCCCTGGGGGGAGAGATCCAGTTGAGCGGTTTGCCCTCGGTTGCGGCTGACGATGAACGTGAAGGGGATGACCATGGCGCATGAGCTTGACGTCTGGCTTTTCGCCAATCGAGTCGGCACATTGGCTCTGATTGATGGCCGATTGAACTTTTGCTACACACCGGGTTGGCTTTCACACCAAAATGCAGTCGCCTTGTCCGCCTCGCTGCCGCTGCAAGCAGAACCGTTCGACGACCGTAAATCGCGCCCGTTCTTTGCGGGTCTGCTGCCTGAAGGGCAGATGCGCCGACTGATTGCACAGCGGTTCCAGGTGTCTAACCAGAACGACTTTGCCTTGCTGGATCACATCGGCGGAGAATGCGCCGGAGCCGTTACCTTCCTTGATCCAGGGCAGGCCTTGCCTGCGACTCCTGGCAACGATGACGTTCAATGGTTGAGTGACGACGAAGTCGTTGCCATCCTCGATGAATTGCCACACCGCCCTATGCTGGCGGGCAAAGACGGTTTGCGACTTTCACTGGCAGGCGCTCAAGACAAGCTACCGGTGGTTTTTGATGGTGCCTGTATCGGACTACCCCGGCACGGCACACCCAGCTCTCACATATTGAAACCCGCCATTCACGCCGTTCAAGATAGCGTGATCAACGAGGGGTTCTGTATGGCACTGGCTGAGGCCATGCGACTCAAACCAGCGAAATCAATAGTTCACCGGGTGCTGGATCGCTCAATTCTACTGGTCGAGCGCTATGACCGACTGATTGATGCCCAAGGGCATCGACAACGTCTTCATCAAGAGGATTTCTGTCAGGCGCTGAGCGTCGTGCCTGAAATGAAATACCAGAATGAAGGGGGCCCGGACCTGGCCCAGTGCTTTGATCTTGTGCGCCGTGCGACGCGGCCCAGTGCACCGCAGATCCTGCGACTGCTCGACTACGTGATTTTCAATGCGCTGATCGGCAATCATGATGCGCATGCCAAAAACTTTTCACTGCTCTATTCAGGCAAGGCCCCCGTTCTGGCACCGTTCTACGACACACTCTCAACAGCAGTGTATCCAACCCTGACGCCAAAGATGGCGATGAAGATCGGAAGCAAATACAAGTTCAGCGAAGTCCAGGCCAGACATTGGGAGCAGTTCGCTCAAAGCCTCGGGCTTACCAAAGCGCAAGCCAGAAGGCGCATTTTGGAGATAGCCAGATCACTGCCCGCCACTGCGCGCAAGCTCCAGTCTGATCACGGACACGGTTTTTCTAGTAATGCCGTGGTTGAGCAAATCAATGTCTTGGTTGAGCAGCGCTGCGCTTTGACGATTCGGCGGCTCACCGATCCGACAGACGACGCAAAAGCTACTCCTGACTGATTGCGGAGGCGGGTTTGATTTTCGTAAACAGGAATTGAATCAGGCGCGGTTTTATGGCGACCTTGGCAACGAATCGCTGTTGGCGGTGCTGCGACGTATTGAAGGCCGTGGCGCTATCGACACGGCCTATGTAAGCGCTCTACGCGGCCACGTTTACTGACGGCGTTGCCGGTTGTAAAGTTTCGGTGCGCAGCGGCAACTGCGCATCCACCCTGCTGGTGATAAAGACTAATACTTTGCGCCAATCCATTTTTCTTGTAGCGCCAATCTTGCAGCATGCGTACGCTGATACCCCATCGATTTGCCAGATCCTGTTCGCTGAGCATGGGGGTTATGTCTTGAGTTTTTTGGGCTTACATGGTGATCGCTGTTGGTCAGAAAAACAGTGACGTGCTGTACTCTCACCCCCTGAGTAGCGCTCACGAGCCTGGGATTGGGATGCGTTTTGACGCGAAGGCAGTGACGGATTAGCTATGGCGTCAGTTCAGCGCGTCTAACCCTTGGGTCAGAAGCTCTGCCTTTTGGGGCGATACGCAATCACTCCAAGCCAAATTTCCAAAAAATGGGACAATTATTTAAAATATTAAAAAATTCCCTTAATTTAATACTACGATGGCCAAAGCATGTTATAAGGGCCTTTAAACTTAATTATTTGTTATTTTTCTTCTTCTCAGACCATGATAAGTTTGCGCAGTTTAAATCATCAACATTTATGGCGACAGTGGATCACTCGACTGGTGTTGTTGAGCTTTTTGGGCCTGTATTTGGTTTGCCTATTACCCCACACGCATCTTCAAAGCCAAGCGCCCCAAGACTGCACTATCTGTTATTGCATTGCCAGTCTATCGCATTCCAATCTTGATTCACCACCTGTAGAAATACCCTGGGCCGTCATTCTTTTAGGGTTATTGTTTTTTGTAACGACCATCAATTCGACCCTTTTTACGCCTAACCGTTTCATTCTTTTCAAGCCCTCCCGCGCCCCTCCCGTCCTGTATTAAATCTTACATCGGCCCTCAGGTCCTGCCTTAGCCATTCACCCTGCTCTAGAACCGATCCGTCTGCATTCATCGACCGTTTTGATGCAGATAGACTTAGGGCTGGGGCTTTCCTGAAATTTTTTCATTATCTCCGATCAGATAAATTCAGGTTACTTGCATGAAAAAACCAGTTGTATTTTTTGGGGCAATGCTTTTTGCCCTTAGTTTTCTTTGTCTTCCAGTCAGGGCGCAATCTGCTTTGGATCCATTGCCCAAGACTCGAATACAGAATGTGTGCGCTGATGATGATAAATCCACAAATTGCCAATGGCATCAACCCCTTGCTATACAAGGCTTGATCAAAGATAGCTTAGGGCTTCCTCTGGATCGGGTCAATGTGCTTTTGCGTTCATCCGATGGCATCATTATTAGCACTACAAAGAGCGAACCCAATGGCCAGTTTACATTCAAACCCTCTGCGCTAGGCACCTATGCCGTGATAGCTGAAAAAAATGAATTTGAATCGGCGGTGGTTATCGTCACCGTCATTGAAAATTCACCCACTGTCACTGAATTAACGCTAGCACCGCAAAAAGCCCTAGAAGTGGCTCTTAGTGCAACCCGTATCGCCCCTCCCCGCAACGCCTTATCGCCCACCAGTAGTAACAGTCAATATAGTTTTCGGCAGGACGACATCCAAGCCCAGGCAAAGGGAGACAATGCCACGATGAATGACTTATTACTGCATGCTCCAGGGGTAATTGAAGACAATTTTGGACAAATCCATATTCGTGGCGATCATGGCAATATTCAATATCGAATTAATGGCATCGTATTGCCTGACGGAGTTAGTGGCTTTGGTTCAGCCCTAGACATCCGATTTGCAAGTCGTATTAACTTACTGACTGGCGCCCTTCCAGCTCAATACGGTTATCACACAGCCGGTGTCGTTGAAATTGAAACAAAGTCTAATTACGACAATGGGGGCCGTGTGGGCATTTCTACCGGCAGTCACGGTGAAATCAAACCGACCCTAGAAAAAAGTGGTCGCATCGGCGCCTTAAACTATTATCTTAATGCGTCTTGGCTTCAAAATAATATCGGATTAGATAATCCCACCGCCTCTGCTAATGCCTTACATGACCGCACCAATCAATCACGTGGCTTTGCATTCTTATCGATGCATCCTTCTACCGATAGCCAATTAAGCCTCATCATGGGCGGCTATGACGGGCGATATCAGATTCCGAATCAATCCAATCTAACCCCTGATCCGCAATCCTTGGGATACACCACAAGTAATGGCAATAGCAGCTTTAATGGGGTATTAAATGAAAATCAACGAGAAGTGAGCCAATACTCCCTACTGGCTTTAAAAGGTAACCTAAGCCCCATTTCCGACTACCAAGTATCTGTCTTTCAGCGCTATTCCAGCTTGATCTTTACCCCCGATTGGCAGGCAGATCCTTTATATATTGGTTCTGCGTCTAAAATTTTTAAAAGCCATACGACTCGAGGCCTGCAAGCCGATATCAATTATCTTTGGGGTGAGGATCATTCCCTCAAAAGTGGTATTTTTTTTAGTAACGAGAGCATCATCAGCCAATCCTCATCCAGTGTTTTTCCCGTCAATACGGCCGGCCAAGTAACAGGTTCCCTTTTCACTATTTTAGACAGCAACCCCAAAAGTGGAAATCGTCTAACAGGCCTTTATATACAAGACGAATGGAAAGCTCACCCCCGATGGGTCATCAATTACGGCTTGCGCCTAGACATATTAAACGCTTACGTCAAAGACACTCAAATCAGTCCCAGGCTTGGCGCCATCTATCACTGGGATTCCAAAACCCACATTCACGCCTCTTACGCGCGCTACTTCACACCCCCTCCAACTGAACTCGTGTCATCGAAAACTTTAGGGTTATTTTCAGGCACTTCTATGGCCACTCCCATTAACAAAAACGATTCGGTACTGGCTGAAAAAGACAATTATTACGAAATTGGCATTACCCACCAACCCTCTTCCGCTATGAGCCTAGGCCTCAATGGCTATTACAAAGATGCCAAGAACCTGTTGGATGAAGGTCAATTTGGTCCAGCCCCCATCATGACACCCTTTAATTATCAACAGGGTCGAATTTTTGGTCTCGAAGGTAGCCTTAATTATAAAAAAGGGGACGTAGACCATTACTTAAATATCTCCCGATCCTCCTGCCTGGCACGCAATATTATTTCCTCACAAGCCAATTCTGGATTTCAGACCACTGAGCTGTCTTTCATACAAAATCATTGGGTCCACTGTGATCATGACCAAAAATACGCAGCCTCTGCCGGCTCCTCTTATCGATGGCATAACACCCGTTACAGTGCCGATGCGCTGTTTGGTTCTGGACTTCGAAAAACGGATACTAATGGCACCCCGAATGGTGACACCCTAGGCAGATATTTAAGATTTAATGTCTCCGCCGTACGCCGCATCAAAAATGACTATCTGGAAAATATGGAAGTTCGTTTCTCTATTATTAACCTCTTTGACCGAGTCTACGAGTTGCGCGATGGCACCGGAATCGGCGTGGGCCCTCCAGCCTTCATTCTACGACGATCCCTTTACGCTGGAATCAGTAAATCATTTTAAAATCTAAAGGACAGAACCCATAATGAAAGACCTACAAGAAGCCTTAATAGCCCTACAGTTAGGTGGATCAATGATCTACCCATTGGTTTTTTTAACACTACTGGCTTTAGTGCTCACTCTCGATAGAATTTATGTCTACTGGCGCTACGTTAGGCTTCCTACATCATTGTTAGAACTCATAGAAAATCATGATTTTGATTGGTCTACAGTCTCACAAAACGTTAAAGCGTTAGGTCCGAAAAATTATTATCACCAATTTTTCTCAATCATCATTAGCAATCACCAAAAGCCCTCATGGTGGGTCAGTTCTCGGGCAGCCGACGAGGCTCAAGTGATTGAAAAAGCGTTAAGCCGAGGACTATGGCTACTGGAAACCACAGTGACAGCGGCCCCATTACTCGGCCTGCTAGGAACCATTACTGGCATGATGCATTCCTTTAATCTGATTGGTGCGGGTGGAATCGTCGATCCTACTGGTGTCACAGGCGGCGTTGCTCAGGCACTAATTGCCACGGCCATGGGACTTTTGATTGCTCTATTAGCCCTTTTTGCTTTTAACTATTTTTCTCGCCTCCAGGCCCAAACCTTAGATGACATGGAACGACTAGGCACCCGGCTTATAGACAATATTCGATTACTCGAAGTCTCAGACCGCAAGGGTTAACATGAAGCGACGTCAATCCCGACAAGCTAAGAAAGGACGCATAGAAATCATTCCTATGATTGACGTGATGTTTTTCTTATTGGCCACTTTTATGCTGGCCTCACTATCCTTACAAAACCTACATTCCTTACCGGTCAATTTGCCCTCCGGTAAGGCTGGCGCTTTGCAAACCCACGACACCATCACATTAACAGTGACTGCGGATAGCCGCCTTTTATTAAACGACATCCCCGTAACCCTACAAACCCTTAGCACCAATCTTAAACCCTTATTTAAACAACTCAATGAAAAACAACCCGACTCACCTTCAAACCATAAAATTGTGCTCTCCGCCGATAGCGCAGCACCCCATGGACTGACTGTACAAGCCATGCTTAAAGCCCGAGAAGCCGGTGCCACCCAATTTCTCATTGCCATTAAGCATGAATAGCAGTCTTCATGACATCAACGGTTCCCATAAAGATTGGGATCGACCGCTGCAACGCTTACCTTTAACAATCGGTTTAGCTTTTAATGTCGCTTTGGCACTGCTTTGGTTTTTTGGTCATCTTTTAAATCATCCTGTGATTGTAGAAGACAGCAAGCCTATAGAAGCTGAATTTATTGAACTTAATGAAGCGAAGAAATCCATCGCACTAGAACCTAAAGTAGAAAAAATAGTTCCTCTGTCCAGCCCCATATCCGCAGCACCATCTACCCCGATACAAACGCCAACGCCTCCTTCTGACATTCCTGTGGTCAGCGCCCCTATCAGCGCCCCTATCGACAAATCCCCCGAACCGACAAAATCTACTGAGCCCATGCCCCCCGCTGCCATCACCAAAAGTGAAACGCCTCCTACCAAAAACACGCCAATCAAAAACACTCTACTGAGTGGAGGCCATACCGGCGCACAAAAATTAATTAGCCCTAACCCGAGCATCGATGAGTTTTGTGACAAACCATTCAAGTATATTTTGTCCGTACGCTTTCATATCGGTATCGATGGCATTGCTAATCTTGACATCATCACGCCAAGTCCTAATTTAAAGTTAAATCGGTCCATTTTGGAACAACTAAAAAAGTGGCGTTTTTTCCCTGCAATGAGCGAAGGAAAACCAATTGCCTCTGATTTAGATATTAATTTTCCCCTGACTTGTTCTGTGAATTAAAATTTATTATTTTTTTCATTGAGCAAAAAAATACAATCTGCCGATTCATTAGAAAAAAATAATCTTTTTATATTAAGGTTTTATTTTTTAGCCAAATTAGCGGATTTGACCACCTGAATTTATGATCATAAAGTGTCTTATATCCAAGGAAAGATTACACGAAAAATGGAAAGTGTCAGGTGAACGCGGCATCTCACCAGAAGAAAACAAAGGATATTAGTTTTCACTTTTCATCAGACTTTTTTTAGTTTTTTAGATCCTTTGATTGGACCTGATCGAAAATAGAGTTGATGGCTTCATCGCCACAACAAAGCATTAAACAAAAAACCTGCCGTTTTAATCAAAACCACTCTCGATTGAGTGGTTAGCTTGTCTTATCTTAGTGTGATGAGAGCGATTACATGATGGAGTGCATTGATTGAGCCCCTCATTGGGTCCTAGATTACGCTCCTCCCTCCCCCTCCCCCTTACCATGCATGCATGCATTTCCAATGGTCGAGACCCCGTTGATTGCGGCCCAGACTCGATTGCATTGAAATGGGACACAATACATCCACTAATCGAGCTTAATCGCGGCCGCCTTGACCACTTTACCCCACTTAGTCATCTCACTTTTTAGGTGCGCTTGAAAAGCGGCAGGGTTTTTATCCGCCACTTCAGCGCCCAGTAAATTCACGCGCTCCCGAGTCGCGGGTTCTTTCAAACTTTGGGAAATTTGTTGATGGAGTTGATTAACAATTAACTCCGAGGTCTGCGCAGGCGCCAGCAATCCATACCATGCCGTTATCTCATAGCCCGGTATCCCAGACTCGCTCAAAGTGGGCACTTCTGGTAACTGGGGTTGTCGTTGAACACTACTGACTGCAATAGCGCGCAATCTCCCACTTTTAATGGCCCCTAAGGCGGTGGAGACATTATCGAAAATCAAGGGCACTTGACCACCGATAACGTCGTTATGTGCCGGACTCATTCCCTTATAGGGAATATGATTAAGTTTTACCCCCGCCATCATATTAACCAGTTCACCCGCCAGATGGGAAGAGGTGCCATTGCCTGCAGAAGCAAAGTTTAGACCTCGCGGTTCTTTTCGAATCAGTTGCAACAATTGCTGCAATGTTTTAGCCGGCACATTCGGATGAAGCACAATCACGTGCGCGGCTTCAGCAAATTGACATACCGGCGAAAAATCACTGATCAAGTTATAGCTAAGATTTTTGTATAAACTGGGATTTACCGCAATAGAAAAAGACGGCAGATAGAGGGTGTATCCATCGGGTGAGGATTTGGCAACCACATCAGCACCGATATTTCCGGTAGCACCCGGGCGCAAATCAACCACGACCGGTTGCCCCCACGCTGCATTTAGAAACTGACCAATCAAACGGGCAAACAAATCACCAGGTCCCCCAGCAGCAAAACCCACCACAATCCGTATCGGTTTGGTTGGGTAAGAAAGTGCTGCCTTCGCCTGAGAACTTAACGAAACCACCCCTCCCAGACAAAGGCTTAATAAAAGACTCTTCATTGACTGTTTTCTCAATTGTCGCGGCTCCCCATGGATAATCTACCGATAAGCTGTCATTAATATAGAACCGATAGCTGATAAGCCGGCAGTGTAGAGCATATCCCTGTGACTCGCAAAAAACCCCCGAATTTCACCGTCTTAAAAAACACACACCCAACTATCTGTCTTTGATTGAATTAAAAAATACCTTACAAGACAAAAATTGCAAAGATGCCTAAAATCAGTACATTGTCCCCATCCAAAGCGTTGCTCAATCCGTGAAAGATCCAATAGACTTTTTTTTCAATAAGCTCCGATGGCCCCTGCCCGCCCTATTGGTGTGGGCTGTGGCTTGGTGTGTCTATTTACTGGTATTGCAGGGGGACTTACCGGCAGCGATCGCTCTGGGGCTCGCCTCACTTTGTGGGGCAGGTGCCAGTGCACTGGGTCTAAAAAAACAAGTCTCCCTGGCACGTATTTTTGCCCTCGTGTTAGGGTTTCCCGTTTCCTTATGGCTTTCGGGCACCACGCATTTTCCTTACTGGTTATGGTTGTTACCGCTACTGCTGGCCCTTTGGATCTATCCGATGCATGCCTGGCGTGACGCGCCCATTTTCCCCACCCCATTACACGCGCTAAAGGACTTAACGGCACATGCCTCGCTCAGCGCCCAGGCCTTGATTCTCGATGCTGGCTGTGGTGCGGGCGATGGACTTAAAGCCTTACGTTTGGCTTACCCAGAGGCACGATTGGTCGGCATCGAGTTCAGTAGACCCTTGCAGTGGTTGGCTCGACTGCGTTGCCCTTGGGCGATGGTTCGGCTTGGGGATATCTGGCAAGAACCCTGGGCAGGCTACGACATGGTTTATTTCTTCCAACGTCCTGAGACCATGCCTCGAGCGGTGGCAAAGGCAAGAGCTGAAATGAAACCAGGCACTTGGCTCGTGAGCTTAGAGTTCATGGCTTTGGAACTCAAACCCACCGCGGTGGTGGCTGTCAATGCGAAAAGAAATGTCTGGCTCTACCAAGCACCGTTTATCGATGCCTAAAGCACCAGAAAACCTCTTTATCCATAAAAATAAAAAGGGGAATTTCATATTCTCATTTTGTTTTATACTTTCCATCCATAAGAACACTCCTCTGACTATCTAATGCAAAGCGCCACACCTCTGCGTCCCCAGCCAACCGAAGCAACGAAGGTCTACGTCATCGATTCTGCTAACGCGGCCTGGAAAAGATCCTCTTCCGAGGGGATACACTTCGAATGCCAAGTCTTACTCAGTGGAGAGGACGGGGGGCCTGAGGCCATGCGCTTTCGTTTTGACGACTGCCCCTCGGTATATGCCCACATGCATTTGACCGCTCAGTTTCAATTACTTTTAAGCGGTGCTATGGATTTTCCCCGTGGCATTAAACATCTACAAGCGCCGGGATTACACTACACCGATCACAATATGCCCTACGGTCCATTCGCCGTATCGGGCGGCCACGACATGTTGGTTTTACATCCCAAGGCGGGGGGTATCATCTCCATGGCGCAAAGCTACGCTCGGCGTGAAATTAACTTACAAGGACGACTGCTGGCGACCGAAGAAACGCCCACCGAATGGGAAAATCTCCCCGGTGTGCCCGGGGCACAATTCAAGCACTTAATCCCTTACGGTCATGGGCCCACCGGCGTGTTGGTTAAAGTATCGGCCCAAGCAGAGCTTAAAATGCCCGCCCCCACTTTTGGGCGTTATGAAGTCGTGGTGTCTGGCTCCGCACTCATCGAAGGAAAACCAATAACAGCGCCCGGCTTTCGATACAGTATCGGTCCTGAACCGGCAAGCCCTATCATCAGTTTAGAAGAGGATACGCAAATTGCCTTCCTGAGTTTTGATCAAGAGGCATTAGCCGGAGGTCTAGAGCACCCCGTACTCGGAATAGAGGCCGCCGCGGCTATGGCCCGATCTATATAAAAATTGCTTCACGTTCCATTAAAAATGAGTATAAGGAATCGAAGATGACTGACCATCCTAAGACATCTGTGACCGATGCCCCCCCCATCCAGACCCCGAGCCCTTTGCGAGTCGCTATCTTTGCCGACTTTGTTTGTCCCTATAGTTTTTTAGCCGTTGAGCAAATAGATCGCCTCGCACGCGAATATAATCTTCAGCCCCTTTGGCGCCCACACTGGCTCCATCCGGATACCCCCCCGGAAGGTTGCCCTCGTGAGAACACGGCGCAAAGCGAAGAAAAAGCACAACGCCGTAACGCTTGGATCAAAGAAATGGCTCCTGATCAATTTGCACGCATTCGTTATCCAGAAAAAAGACAATACAGCTTTTTAGCCTTTGAGGCGCTTGAGTTTGCAGCCGATTATGGGCTGGACTTTGCCTACAAAACCGCTGTCTACGACTTGATGTGGACCGAAGGGGCAGATATTGGACAACTCGAAACCCTTTTATTGGCGGCTGAGCGCTGTGGACTCGATACCGATGAACTTGAAGCCGCTTTCAAACAACGAAGCTATTTTCAGCGCGCCTTGGACGCAGTGACCCAAGCGCGGCGCATCGGCATTACCAATACTCCCACCATTTTTTTAGGTAAGACGCGAATCAACGGCTGGCATTACTACGAAGTGTTGCAATCGGTATTAGAAAAACAGGGCCTTCAACCGATCAGCGCTCAATAAGGTGAGTGAAGGCAAAAAACACTGACCTTCCCCCATCTCACCACAACAATTAAACGGCCACTTACTGACCCTTGTTAGCCTGGTTTGACGGAAACAATTTTTCTTTCGTCAATGGATTGCAATATGGCAGCCGTTACCGACACGGTGTAGGTACTATCTTCCCCATCAGGCAATAAACTGCGTCGACCGGCCAACTCCGCCTCAAAGGCTTGAACCTCCCACTCGTAGGCAGGGCTTGCCACAAAGCGCTCCTCTGTGACGCCGTTCTTATCTCTTAGCGTAATCACATGCTCTTTTTCCCAGCGCAGCGCCGAGGTCATTAAGCTCGCCTCTGTGCCCTCTATCAAGAGGTTATTTTGGCCTTGAGGCACCTGCCGCGTGGCACGCACCTGAGCGTGCCCGCCGCCGCTTAACCGCCCTAGAACGGTAAAGGTATCATCCGCATGCCCTTCACGACGATCCGGTTGAGTAAACGCACTGACCTCTACAAAACGCTCGCCACTCACCCACTGCACCAAATCAATTAAATGCACACCAACGTCATACATCACACCACTTTGAGAATTATCAAGCCGCCAAGTTTTACGCGGTGGCATGGCTGAGGTGCGCTCTAAGGTCATCTCAACAATCTTGCCCAAACGCCCCGATTGCACAATTTCGCGAGCACGGGTCACCGCAGCATCCAAGCGAATCTGATGCGCAATACGCAGTATCACCCCAGCCTTTTGACACGCCTGCGTCATCTCACGGGCGTGCTCCGGTTTCATCGCCAAAGGCTTTTCGCATAACATATGCTTACCCGCCTTAGCACCTGCCAACACCGCCTCATGATGCATAGCATTAGGTAGCGCAATGTAGACGGCATCCACCGTGTCATCATGGAGTAAAGATTCTAGATTGGCATGCACATGGGGCACATTAAAGCGCTTAGCAAATTCACGGGTTTTTTCTTCTGTGCTACCGAGACAAGCCACCAAAGCCGAACCTTCACTCTTAATCATACCCGGCACCACAAAGTCACAAGCAGCCCACCCCAAGCCCACAATTCCCCAACCTATTTTCTTCGCATTCGTACTCATGAGTGCGCTCCCAATCCCAATTGATTGCGGGCCAATGCGTATTCCGTTTTTAAACGGGCCACCAAATCTGCGACCGAGGGGATATCGTCGATATTGCCAACCCCTTGCCCTGCCCCCCAAATTTCTTTCCAAGTCTTAGGACGCTGATCACGGTTGCGATATTCACCCGGAGCGTCTTGAGCCGGCAAATGATCTGGGTCTAAGCCTGCCCGACGAATACTGCCCGCAAGGTAACTGCCGTGAACGCCAGAGAACAAGGGAGTAAAAACCACATCCGAAGAATTGGACTCTACAATCATTTGCTTGTAACCCTCCACCGCATCCGACTCACGAGTTGCAATAAATCGTGTGCCGATATAGGCTAGATCACAACCCATCGCTTCAGCGGCTAACACCGCTGAACCATTGGTAATAGCCCCCGATAAAATCAGTGGCCCTGAATGAATACGACGCAATTCATTCACCAACGCAAAAGGGTTTAAGGTGCCCGCATGGCCCCCGGCGCCCGCACACACAGCGATCAATCCATCCACCCCGGCCTCTAGGGCCTTTTCTGCATGACGCACTTTCACTACATCATGAAACACGAGTCCTCCATAAGCATGCACACGGGGCACCAATGCCGCCGGAGCACTTAAGGAGGTAATCACAATCGGCACCTTATGGGCTAGCACGACTTCCAGATCCTGCTCAAGGCGCTGGTTAGCCTTATTCATAATGAGGTTAACGGCAAAAGGGGCCACTTTTTTCTTCGGATGCTCACGCTGATATTGCGCTAACTCCGTCTCAATGCGGGTTAACCAACGATCTAATTCTTCCTGCGGTCTCGCATTTAAGGCGGGAAATGAACCAATAATACCGGCCTTACATTGCTCAATCACCAACTGTGGGCCTGAGACCACAAACATGGGAGAGCACAGCACCGGTAATTCAAGTTTGTTACGTAAATCAGCAGGGAGTGACATCGGAATTCCTCAATTTTTATTCAAAAAAAGATTTTATACATCACCCACATTTATAACATGCTTACAGCGCTTTTGCTCTGAAAACAAAAGTGAAAATACCCTACCGCCTCCCCACCCCTTCTCCCCTCTTCACAAAACATAGCCCCCCGTTTACACTCTGGCTCTGATTTTACCCTCTCGTACTGCCCCCGTTTGGGGCTCGGTCAAACCCCCAGTAACCGACCCCCGCTCCTATCAAAATTTATTACATTGCGTCCTTGACCTCTTGACCCCTATAACTCCCCCCCCGCCCATTCTTTTCTGGTTTCGTCGAGACCTTCGCATCAAAGACAATGCAGGCCTTTATCGGGCACTGACCCATCCATCCGGGGCTCCCGTTTACTGCGTTTTTGTCTTTGATCGGGATATTTTAGATGCCCTACCTAGTAAAGAAGACCGCCGCGTGGAGTTTTTACATGGCTGCGTGAGTCAATTACAGGCGAGCCTTCGTCAAGCTGGCGGCGAACTCTTCATTTTTCATGATAGCGCCCTCAAAACCATCCCCCAATTGGCCCAGTCCTTGTCGGTCTCCCAGGTGTTTACCAATGAAGATTATGAGCCCCTTGCCATTGAACGCGATCGTCAAATCGACCGAAAACTGGCTGCCTTAGGCATCGGGTTTCAAAGTTTTAAAGATCAAGTACTGCATGCCAAATCCGAAGTGCTGACCCAAGCCGGCCAGCCCTTTACGGTCTTCACCCCTTATAAAAACGCCTGTCTTAAGAAATTAGGGCCCCAGAGCTTACAACCCTTTCCCAGTGAAAAGCATCTAAAACACTTAGCTCCCGTGAAGACGGCCTCAGCGCTACCGTCTTTACAGGCATTGGGCTTTGCACCCACTAATCTTCAAGCCCTTAAAATCGAAGCCGGGGAAAGTGGCGCTGAAACGCTCATCGAAAAATTTACCACGCCGATCGATCACTATCATGAGGCGCGTGACTTTCCTGCCAAGCGCGGCGTCTCCTACCTATCGGTCCATAACCGCTTTGGTACGGTGTCAATTCGTCGACTCGCCCGTTGGGCCTTTGAGCGCGATACCGCGGGAGCAAAAATTTGGTTAAATGAACTGTTATGGCGTGATTTTTATTTTCAAATCCTCTACCACTTTCCCCACGCCGCCCAGTCGGCGTTTAAACCCAAATACACGCTCTTAGCCTACGAAAACGATAAGGGTCTATTCCAAGCGTGGTGCGATGCTAAAACCGGCTACCCGATCGTTGACGCGGCCATGCGGCAAATCAACCAAACCGGTTTTATGCATAATCGCTTACGCATGATCGTCGCTTCTTTTCTGACCAAAGATTTACTCATTGATTGGCGATGGGGCGAGCGTTATTTTGCTCAGCACTTAAACGACTTTGACTTAGCAGCCAACAACGGGGGCTGGCAATGGGCTGCCTCAACAGGATGCGATGCCCAGCCCTACTTTCGTATATTTAATCCCGTGACGCAGTCCGAACGATTTGATCCACAAGGCCACTTTATTCGTCGTTATTTACCGGAACTTAATGCAGTCCCCGATGCCCACATTCATGCCCCTTGGCTCATGTCGATTGAATCGCAAAAAAAATCGCACTGCACCATCGGCCAACACTACCCGGCTCCCGTTGTTGATCATGCCAATGCACGCCTAAAAGCGTTAGCCCTTTACAAAACGGTCTAAGTCACCGCGCTTACCTATTGAAGGCTTTACGTACTGTATACCACTGGCACAGGAAAAGCTCTCATGGCGGGAGAGGCGCTTATCGAAAAAAAGACGCTTCCCCTCGTAAATGAATAAATAAGCATTTAGCGATCATAAAAAATAAAAACGGGTGTTGGATTATGTCTTTAAATCAGCGAGAATCATCCTTTTATCCATTCCTGCGACAAAAGCCTGAGGCCTCACATCATGAGCAATGCATTTATCCCCGATTTTAAGGCCCCTGCACAACGCACCGGTAAAGCCTTATGGGTTGTGTTTGAAGCCAACCGGATTCTGATACGCATGGAGGCCGGCGTACCTCAACTGTTTTGTTCCCACCATCCGAACGATCACGCCTTGGAAGTCAGCCAAGAACATTATTTAGGCACTTACCAAGAGCAACATTGCTTTGCCGCAGAATTAGCTCCAGACCAAAATTTACCGGATGCGCACGCTATGCTCGGGCTCAGAGACTTTCTAGGGCACGTTAATGAGACCATGGCGGGTATTTGCGGGCGCGCCTACCAAATTCTAGAATGGGAACGCAATCATCAATTTTGTGGCAAATGCGGTCAACCCACTCAATTGCGAGACAATGAGAGGGCACGTACGTGTGTGCCATGTAAGCGAACCTCTTACCCCCCGGTAGCCCCTGCAATTATGATTTTGATTCATGATGGTCGAAAGCTACTATTAGCAAAAAAATTCGGCTGGGGTAACACTCGTTATTCAGCGCTAGCCGGTTTTGTCGAACCTGGAGAAACACTGGAAACCACCGTGATTCGAGAAACAAGAGAAGAAGTCGGTGTTGAAATAAAAAATATCCGCTACTTTGGCAGCCAACCCTGGCCATTCCCCAATAACCTCATGGTCGCTTTTACCGCTGAATACGCAGGCGGTGTAGTCACCCCGGATGGTGTTGAAATCGAAGAGGCAGCTTTTTTTGACGTCGATGAACTACCCAATTTACCTCCGGGTATCAGTATCTCGCGTCGTATGATCAATCAAGTCGCAGAAGAATTAAGAAAGCTGCCCCGACCTTAAGAGGAACATTGTTTCATGAACCCCCTACTCACCGCAAAACGATTGGGTCAGAGCCTGTGGCTAGACAACCTTTCACGCACCCTCATTGAAGAGGGCTCACTCGAGCGACTCATCGAAGAAGATGGGGTCAGTGGAGTGACCTCTAATCCAGCGATTTTTCTTAAAGCTATCAGTCAGAGCCCTTACTACCGCGATGATATTGTGCGACTCAAGGCCCAAAATATTGACGCTGAAACCTTGTATGAAGCCTTGGTGATACCCGATATACAAGCCGCCTGCGATCTTTTACTGAAGGAGTACCACCGCACCCAAGCAGAGGATGGTTATGTCAGTCTTGAAGTCTCCCCCGCACTGGCCCACGACGCCAAAGCCACGCTCAAAGCCGGCCTCAGATTAAAAGCGGCCGTGAATCGTGCCAATTTACTGATCAAGGTACCCGCTACCAAGGCGGGTATCGTCGCAATTGAATCCTTGATCGCGGCTGGGTGTTCAGTCAATGTCACATTGATGTTTGGCTTGACCCACGTTCGAGAGGTCGCTCTAGCCTACCAAAAAGGATTGGAGCAATGGGTGGCTCAGGGTGGCGAACCGAAAGCCATCAAATCGGTTGCAAGTTTATTTTTAAGTCGGGTCGATACCTCGGTAGACAAAAAGCTGGAGTCAATCGGAGGATCGGCCCTGACCCTTTGTGGCAAAACCGGTATCGCCTTAGCCAAGCTCGCTTACAGCCAATATGAAGAGGCGACACAATCCAAAGCCTTTAGTGCGTTAAAGGCGCAAGGGGCTAGACCCCAAACAATGTTATGGGCCAGCACCGGCACTAAAAACCCAGCCTACAGCGATGTCATGTATGTTGAAAATCTAATCGGCCCGAATACCATCAACACTTTGCCCGATGCCACCCTGGAAGCCTTTCGCGATCACGGTCAGGCACACTTACGCTTAAACGAAGACATGCCCTCTTGTCATACCCATTGGAAAAAACTGCAAGATTTAGGCATTGATATGAATGCGGTAGCGCAGAGTTTGCAACAAGACGGCCTCGCCCAGTTTGAACAAGCTTTTAGTCAGTTAATGATACAACTCGAAGGTTCACTCAAAGGCTAATGGGGTTTAACGCGCGCGAACTACAGAACGTAGTTCACGGAAAGCCCCAACACTTGGAATGAGGGTTACAAGCAGTTAGCTTAAAATATATTCAAACCTAATTTATACTATCCATTATGGAAAGATTTGTAGCCATTGGTGATGCAGCAAAAGCCCTGGGTGTGTCGATAACGACATTG
>CAITMU010000161.1 GCA_903893565.1 uncultured beta proteobacterium
ACAATTAGGTGATTTTCCTGTTCAACTAGACTTGTTCCAAACGTTGGGACACTAGTGAGGGAATATCAAAAATACCCTAATGATTTTGGATATATCTGACAGGTTGGACGCTCTTTAATGAGCAGGGTGTGTGGTGCCTCGGGACGGACTCGAACCGTCACATCTTTCGATACCGGATTTTGAGTCCGGCGCGTCTACCAATTCCACCACCGAGGCGATAACTCATTATAACATTACTTCCGAAAGTCAGCATTGTTGCGATCCAAACTACGGATTCATATCACAAAATTAGTTGAATTTCGTCCCACTTTTTTTTACCAAATCGCTCCACTTTTTGAGGTCAGCTAACATGTAGCGTCGGAATGTTTCGGGGTCATTGCTGACGGCTTCGGCGCCATCGGCGTGGACTTTTTTGATGAAATCCTCAGATTTGGTGAAGGCGACGAGCTCGGCATTTATTTTTTGCACGATGGGCTTTGGAAGGCCGGCAGGGCCTATAAGGCCATACCATCCAACGACTTCAAAGCCTGGCAAAACTTCTGCCATAGCGGGGATGTCGGGTAATGAGCTGACTCGCTTACCGGCGGTCACCGCGATGGCGCGAAGCTTACCGGAGCGAACCTGTATCATCGCGGGGGTTAACCCAGCAAAGCTAAATTGATACTGTCCAGCAATAAGGTCAACGATGGCTGGTCCAGTGCCTTTGTAGGGGATGTGTTGGCCTTGTATGCCGGCCATTAATTTGTAAAGTTCACCAGCCAAATGCCCACCGCTGCCAATGCCCGCTGAGCCGAAATTGATGGGATCTTTGGTGGAATGACTCCAGTCTACAAATTCCTTTAAATTTTTTGCTGGGTGATTGTGATTTACAAGGAGCAATGTGCCGGCCGCCGTCAATTGACTGATCGGGGTAAAGTCATTGACCGGGTGGTAGGGCAACTTTGGTAATATGGCCGCATTGATGGTGTGTTGGTGATAGGCGATGAACAGGGTATAGCCGTCCGGGGCAGAATTTTTAGTGATCTCAGCCCCATTAACGCCCGAGGCGCTACCCCGATTATCAACGATGGCTTGTTGCTTCCAAGATTCGGTTAATCGAGTGGCCACCAGTCGAGCCAGATAATCGGTAGTGCCACCGGGAACCGCTGGCGTAATGATACGAACGGGGTGACTGGGGTAGTTGTCAGCCGATTGCGCGACAGAAAAAACAAGTCCAAGTATCACAAAACCGAGCAGTTTTAACATGATTTGACCCATATGGTGAATTGGAAAATACGGTGTTAATTAGGGTTGCATAAACAGGCTCTGAGCTTGCTGAGAATGTATCAGGACTGCATTTGACCATCAATGTAAAACCATCTTCCTTCCAGACAAACAAAGCGGCTCACTTCATGAAGACGATAAGCGCGCCCTTGTTGTCGATAACGTGCGATGAACTCTACCACACTTGACTTAGCGTTGGTTTCGACACGAAGGATCCTCAGCCCCAGCCACTTGAAATCCTCTAAAATTAATTCAGCAGGGCGGGTAGTCGGATGCCATGTCGCGAGTAAGTAGGAGGTAAGGTCCAAGACATAAGCACTGTAGCGGGAACGCATTAAAGCTTCTGGATCAGGGCCTTGTGGTTGGTTTTCTACGGGCGCATGCCAAACCTGACAACAGTGGCTATAAGCTAGTTTACTTTGACAAGGACAGGTATTTTGGGTTTTTTGTCGGGACATAAAAATGGGCAAAAACATCAAGGTAAAACGTAGCCTCTACATTTTAAAATCCTCTGACTCACTCAGTCCTGACACTAATCGAGTGGACCAGTATAATCGTATGCTATGCGCGTAGAAGATTTCGATTTTAACCTGCCTGAGGCGCTTATAGCCCAAAGTCCTGCATTGCAACGTCGTGACAGTCGTTTGCTGTGCGTGGATACTCGCCATAAGCAATTTATTGATAGTTTTTTTTCCCAGTTCATTGATAAGGTGCCAGCCGGTGAATTGTTGATTTTTAACGATACTCGTGTGATCAAAGCTCGGTTAAAGGCAGTCAAGTCCACTGGCGGCAAACTGGAGGTGCTGATAGAGCGCATACTCGGACCACACCGGTTGCTCGTTCAGATCCGTGCTAGCCATGCACCGAAAACAGAGTCAATACTAAATTTTGAAGGTGGATTTCGTGCGAAGGTTGTAGCGCGCCAGGCAGAGTTTTTTGAGCTGGCATTGGAGCCTGGGGAGGACATTTGGCAACTGATGGAACGCCACGGGTCCGTTCCGCTACCGCCCTATATTACTCATCCGCCTGAGGGGGATGATGAGGCCCGTTACCAGACAGTGTATGCTAAGCACCCGGGTGCGGTGGCCGCGCCCACCGCAGGGCTACATTTTGATGAATTGTTGCTCGCGGCCCTCAAGCAAAAGGGTGTCGAGTTGGCCTATCTAACTTTACATGTGGGGGCGGGTACTTTTCAGCCCGTGAGGGTTTCTAATCTTTCCGAGCATGTGATGCATACGGAATGGTATGACATTCCTCAGTCAACGATTCAGAGTATTGAAAAAGCACGGGCAAGGGGTTCTAAAGTGATGGCCGTTGGTACCACGAGCTTGCGCGCTCTTGAGTCGCGAGCGGTGGAGGGCGCATTGTACCCGGGCAGCGGGCAAACCCAATTATTTATTACCCCGGGCTATCGCTTCAAAGTGGTGGATCGTTTATTGACTAACTTTCATCTGCCCCGATCTACTTTGTTGATGCTCATTTCGGCATTTTCGGGTTCGGATTTGATCCGACAAACCTATCAACATGCCATAGAGCAACAGTATCGATTTTTTAGCTATGGCGATGCTATGCTCATTGATAGAGCTTAGCGCATGCGTCTTACTTTACTGATGATTTTGAAACACATAGTGTTGGCAACATCGCCTTAACCGACTTTTCCAAGATTAATTAAATGCTATGCCCTTTGAAATATTAAAGACTGATGGCCATGCCCGTCGGGGTGTTTTAACCACAATCCATGGGCGGGTGGATACGCCGACTTTTATGCCCGTAGGTACTTATGGAACGGTCAAAGCCATGAAACCCATGGAGTTGGAGCAAATGGGGGCGCAGGTGGTGTTGGGAAATACCTTCCATCTTTGGTTGCGTCCGGGCTTGGAGGTTATCGGTGCCCATGGCGGATTGCATGGATTTATGGACTGGAAGGGGCCAATTTTGACCGACTCGGGGGGGTTTCAGGTATTTAGCTTAGGGGCATTACGTAAAATTACCGAGCAGGGTGTTAAGTTTCAATCGCCGGTCAATGGGGATCAATGTTTTTTATCCCCTGAAGAATCGATGCGGATCCAAAAAGTGCTGAATTCGGACATCGTGATGGTGTTTGATGAATGCACGCCTCATCCAGCGACCTTTGAACAAGCACAAGTTTCTATGGAACTTTCTTTACGGTGGGCGGAAAGATCAAAAAAAGCCCATGAAACCAATCTCAACGCTTTGTTTGGTATCGTTCAGGGCGGAATGTATGAGTCGTTGCGCGAAAAATCGGCCGAGTCGCTTCAGGCCTTGGGGTTTGATGGCTACGCCATTGGTGGGTTGTCGGTGGGTGAGCCAAAAGAGGATATGATGCGTATACTCAATCATATCACTCCCCAATTACCTTCAGATCGACCCCGCTATTTGATGGGGGTTGGCACGCCGCAGGATATAGTCAACGGTGTGCTGGCTGGGGTGGATATGTTCGATTGTGTGATGCCGACCCGTAACGCTCGCAATGGATGGCTCTTTACCAGTCAAGGCGTAGTGCGATTGCGAAACGCTCAGTATAAACTGGATATTTCGCCACTGGATCCGCATTGTGATTGCTATACCTGCACTCACTTTACCCGAGCCTATTTGCATCATTTACAAAAAACCAACGAAATGTTGGGCGCCCAATTAAATACCCTACATAACTTGCATTATTACCAATCCTTGATGAAATGCGTACGTGAAGCCATAGAGAATAGGCGTTTAGCCTCATTGGTTGAGCAATTATCTCGTGATTGGGGATTTGAATAAACGGAGTGAGTGCATAATTAGGTTAAAATGACGGCCAGAAATACTTTTCCGGGATTGTGGGCCGTAGCTCATGAGGCCTCTGAAGGTATCCAACGACATACATTGTGAATTTAGTCTTTTAGGAGGTTACATGTTTATCACGGAAGCGTGGGCTCAGGCCGGCGGTGCACAAGGCGGTGGCATCGAGAGTATGGTGCTGATTGTGGTGATGTTTGGGGTGCTTTATTTCATGATGATTCGTCCTCAGATGAAGCGAGCTAAAGAGCACAAAACGATGATCGAAGCGCTACAAAAAGGCGATGAAGTGATCAGCGGTGGTGGCGTATTGGGGCGCGTGTCAAAAATGAACGAACAATACATCAGTGTTGAAATTGCCACAGGAGTGGAGGTCCAGATGCAACGCTCTTCTGTGCAACTCGTATTACCCAAAGGCACTTTAAAAAATTTGTAATTTTAGGTCTTGGCTGAGAGGTTTTTTGGTCTCAATGATTGTAGCTAAGTGACCTGCAATGAACCCATTTTATTCATCGATTTAATGCGAGAGTTCCTTTTATAATGAATCGCTATCCGCTCTGGAAATATCTCTTGTTGCTTGCCGTTTTGACATTCGGCTTTTTATTTACCTTGCCGAATTTTTATGGTGAGTCTCCGGCAGTGCAAGTCTCTGCTTTGAAGCCGACATCAGAGATTGACTCGGGTTTGTTGGGTAAGGTCGAAAGGGCATTAAGCCAAGCAGAGCTTAAGCCCGAAGGAATCGTGCAGGAGATGGGTAGCGTAAAAGTGCGTTTTGCTACAACCGAGTCACAGTTAAAGGCGAAGGAGTCGATACAAACGCAGTTGGGCGATCAATATGTAGTGGCGTTGAATCTACTGTCGCGAAGCCCGAATTGGTTGACCTCTATTGGGGCGCTGCCAATGTATCTGGGGCTTGATTTACGAGGAGGCGTGCACTTTTTGCTACAAGTGGACATGAAAGCGGCCTTGAATAAAAAACTCGACTCCAGTGTGAACGATATCCGTTCTTCCTTACGCGACAAAAGAATTCAATACGCTGGGGTTAGCCGTAACCAAGATCAATTGACCGTTAAGTTCCGTGATAAACCCACGCAAGAAAAAGGTATTGAAGTGTTAAATACCCTTTTGCCTGATTTTAAGTTCAAAGCGCAGAATGATGCTGAATTCAGTGTGTTGGGAAAGCTAAGTGATGAGGCGATTAAGTCGACTCAGGAAAGTGCCTTGCAGCAAAATATTTTGACTTTAAGGAACCGGGTTAATGAATTGGGTGTAGCAGAGCCGATTATTCAGCAGCAAGGAACTGATCGGGTGGTCGTACAGCTACCCGGGGTTCAAGATACGACGCGGGCAAAAGACATTTTAGGTCGTACGGCCACTTTAGAGATCAGGATGGTTGAAGCCCATTCGGGCGATCCCTCGGCACGAAACTACGACCCCCAAAAAATTGAAGAAGCGATCAAGGGCCAGGTGCCTTTTGGTATGGAACTTCAATATGCACAACGTGAAAGTGGCAAGGAGCCCTTGTTATTGAATAAGCAGGTGGTACTTACCGGTGAACGTTTAACCGATGCGGCCCCTGGTTTTGATGGAACTGATCACCGCCCGGTCGTGAGTATTACGGTTGATGGACAAGGCGCGCGTATTATTCAACAAGTCACCCGTGAATCCGTTAAGCGGCGTATGGCCGTGTTGTTGATGGATCGAGGTAAGGCCGAGGTGCTTACAGCCCCTGTGATCCAATCTGAGCTAGGGGCTCGTTTCCAGATTACTGGATTTAAGTCGACAAACGAGACCAAGGATCTTTCCTTGTTATTGCGTGCCGGTGCTTTGGCCGCACCGATGGAAATTGTTGAAGAGCGAACGGTCGGACCTTCGCTAGGAGCTGAAAATATTCGAATCGGCTTCCAATCTATGTGGTACGGATTTGCGGCCATCTCGGTTTTCATGATTTTTTATTACGTTTTGTTTGGTGCTTTTTCGATTGTGTCTTTGGCTTGTAATTTATTGTTCTTGATTGCATTGTTATCTTTATTACAAGCAACTCTGACCTTACCTGGTATTGCGGCGATTGCGCTGGCTCTGGGTATGGCTATTGACGCGAATGTTTTGATCAACGAACGTGTTAGAGAAGAATTAAGGGCAGGTAATACTGCGCAGGCTGCTATATTTGCGGGTTACGATCGCGCTTGGGGTACGATTCTAGATTCAAACGTCACGACACTGATTGCCGGTGTTGCTTTGTTTGCGTTTGGCTCTGGCCCTGTGAAAGGGTTTGCGGTTGTGCATTGTCTAGGTATTTTGACCTCGATGTTTAGTGCGGTATTTTTATCACGCGCATTGGTCAATCTTTGGTACGGTGGACGGCGCAAGTTAGATAAAGTGTCGATCGGTCAAGTATGGAAAAATAAGCAGGTTTAGCGCTCATCGTAACGCGCAGACGGAGAAGAAAATGGAATTTTTTAGAATTAAACGTGATATCCCTTTTATGCGTCATGCCTTGCTCTTAAATGTGATTTCCTTGATCACATTTGTCTTGGCTGTGATTTCTTTGTCAACCCAAGGATTGCATCTGGGAGTTGATTTTACGGGAGGTACTGTGTTGGAGGTTGGTTTTAATCAACCCGCAGACTTAGGCAAGATCCGTGAATCGATGACTAAATTCGGATTCTCAGAGGCCAGTGTGCAAAATTTTGGGACCGTGAGAGATGTGTTGGTCCGACTCCCGATTAAAGAGGGGGTCACTAGTGCACGTTTGTCGGAGCAGGTTTTGGGTGAACTTAAACTTATAGACCCTAGTGTAGTGTTAAAGCGTACAGAATTTGTTGGCCCTCAAGTGGGTAAGGAATTATTAGAAAATGGAGCCATGGCGTTGTTGTTCGTCTCACTGGGTATCGTAGGCTATTTGGCGATGCGTTTTGAATGGAAATTCGGCGTTTCTGCCATTATTGCTAACCTTCACGACGTGGTGATTATTCTGGGATTTTTTTCTGTCTTCCATTGGGAATTTTCTTTACCAGTGTTGGCGGCAGTATTAGCTATTTTGGGTTATTCGGTTAATGAGTCGGTGGTGGTGATGGATCGAGTGAGGGAGAATTTTAGGAATCGTAAATTCCGGACGGTTCCCGTGCCGCAAGTCATTGATAACGCGATCACGGTCACGATGTCTCGTACGATTATCACTCATGGCTGTACGCAGTTAATGGTCTGCTCGATGCTTATTTTTGGAGGCGAAACTCTACATTATTTCGCATTGGCGTTGACCATTGGTATCTGTTTTGGTATCTACTCTTCCGTGTTTGTAGGCAGCCCTTTGTTGATGTGGTTTGGTTTACGTCGCGAAGATTTGGCTAAATCTGAGATCAAGCCAGTTGAAGCATCTCAGTAAGTTTTAAGCTGACTTTATAAGGTGAGTGTGTTTTCCGAACTCATGGATTTGGTTCTGCATTTAGACCAATATTTGCAGACAATCATTGCTACCTATGGTGTTGGAGTGTACGCCATCTTGTTCGCAATTATTTTTTGCGAAACCGGATTAGTGGTTATGCCTTTTTTGCCCGGAGACTCTTTGTTGTTTGTCACCGGCGCGCTGGCAGCCTCCGGGAGCCTTGAGCTTCATACTTTATTGTTACTCTTAATGGCGGCCTCTTTCCTAGGGGACAACACAAATTATTGGCTTGGGCGTTTTTTTGCTCCGCGACTTTTTTCCCACGGTTCTTCCCGTTGGTTAAATCCTGATCATTTAGAAACAACGAAAAATTTCTTTCATCGATATGGGGCCAAAACGGTGATGTTGGGACGGTTCTTACCTATCGTTCGAACTTTTACCCCTTTTGTTGCGGGGATGAGTCGCATGCCGGTTGCGCAATTTATGACCTTTGCCGCCTTTGGAGCGGTTTTATGGATTGGATCGTTAGTGATGGCCGGATATTTTTTTGGTAATATTTTTTGGGTAAAACACAATTTGACCCTTGTGATTCTCGGGATTATTGTTTTGAGCCTGTTACCCGGCTTGATTCAGTATTGGCGCGCTCGAAGAGCATCAAATGCTTAAATGCATTGAGCTCCTCTTGCTACTGAGAGAAAAATGAAAGCCCGCTTACAGAGAATGGATCTTTAAGCGTATAGCCTGGTCAATTTAATAAACTCGCGAGTTTTTTTCGATATTGGCTAACAAGGCTGTGATCCGATCCGAGTACGCTAAATAACTGAAGCATGCTCTTGCGAGCGACTTCGTCATTAAATCGACGATCACGGCGAATGATCTCCAGTAGTTGATCTAATGCCTCAGGGTATTGGGCATTGGATATATATCGGATGGCCAGTTGATGTCTCACCGTTAAATTGGCAGGATCGGCTGTAATGGTGCGGGTGAGGCTTGGAATGTCGTCTAAGTGAGCGGCGGCTTTTGTTAATTCAATACGGGCTTGTAGGTTTTTTAATCGATCCAACCAAGGTTCTGCCGAGCTCACGTTAGAAAGTAAGCTGGCGGCTTCTTCAGGTCTTTCTAGGTCAAGCAAAAGCTCAGCCCGATCGATTAAAATGATGTCGCTCTGCGGGTCAAGTTCTGCGGCCTGTTCAAGAAGATGCAGAGCACGCTTCGCATCTTTGAGTTGAACATATTCCAACATAGCCTCGAGACGTAATTTCTCACCCGGTGAGGGCAGTAGCTTGTTAATAAATGTACGTATTTGTGACTCGGGCAACGCACCGGAAAATTCGTCGACAAGGGCCCCATTGAGGAACGCTTTGACCTGTGGGATACCGCGCACATTGAATCGCGTGGAGAGTTCGGGATTGTCATCAGAATTAACTTTGACGAGTTGAAATCGGCCCTTATATTCGCTGGCTAATTTCTCTAAAATCGGTTTTAACGCTCTGCAGGGGGCACACCAAGGCGCCCAGAAATCCACCAACACTAGCACGTTATGGGAAGTTTCCAGTACGGCTTGATCAAACTCATCGACACCCACATCAAGTTGCCATTCGGACATTGCTTACAACCTATTCATTTTTTGGATGCGTTAAATCAAAAAAACATTATATGTTTTTTGCCAATTCGATAGCCTGACCTAAATAAGTGCTGGGAGTCAGGGCTAGAAGACGCTCACGCTCAGCCTCAGGGATACCTTGTAGATTACGAATAAAAACGCTTAAGGTGTCGCGATTAATCCCTTGTTTGCCACGAGTCAGTTCCTTGAGCTGTTCATACGCTCCAGCCACCGCATAGCGACGCATGAGCGTTTGTATCGGTTCGGCCAATACCTCCCAGTTTGACTCAAGGTCTTCATCGAGTCTAGTCGGGTTAGCTTCTAGTTTAGCTAAGCCTTTTAAGCAAGAGTC
This sequence comes from uncultured beta proteobacterium, assembly GCA_903893565.1. Lineage (GTDB taxonomy): Bacteria > Pseudomonadota > Gammaproteobacteria > Burkholderiales > SG8-41 > UBA5216. Next base: position 9,397 of record CAITMU010000161.1, read on the forward strand.
GTAGGCGAGTAGGGTGTAACCTAATCCGACACCCATATTACGCAGGACGGTGGAATCAGTCAGGTCTCGTTGCCAACGAGAGATGGGTAATTTTTCACTTAAATGACGCATGATCGCATTGGCAAGTCCCAAATTCCCTTCGGCATTCTCAAAGTCGATGGGGTTGACTTTGTGAGGCATCGTCGAGGATCCAATTTCACCTGCTTTGAGTTTTTGTTTAAAGTAGCCCAATGAGATATAGCCCCATAAGTCTCGATTTAAATCAATCAAAATGGTGTTGACGCGACCATAAGCATCAAAGAGTTCTGCGATGGCATCGTGAGGTTCGATCTGAATGGTATAGGGGTTAAATTCAATGCCCAGATGGGTGACGAAATTTTTTGCAAACGCAGGCCAGTCAATCTCCGGATAGGCAACGAGGTGGGCGTTGTAATTTCCTACGGCCCCATTGATCTTTCCAAGCAGGGTGACTTGAGCGATGTTTTTTCGTCCTTTGTGCAACCGATAGACCACATTGGCCAATTCTTTGCCCAGTGTCGTGGGGGTGGCCGGTTGGCCATGGGTATGTGCCAGCATCGGTAAAGCGGCCAATTGATGCGACAGCGTGGTGAGCCTTTCGATCAGCGCATCCAATTGAGGCAGCATCACTTGATCGCGGGCATGCTTTAACATGAGAGCATGGCAAAGATTGTTAATGTCCTCTGAAGTACAGGCAAAGTGGATGAATTCCGCGACCTTGACGACTTCGCTGAGGGGGGCAATTTTTTCTTTGAGAAAATATTCCACCGCTTTGACGTCATGATTGGTGGTCATTTCAATTTTTTTGATCGCCAGACCATCTTCTTCTGAGAAGTTGGCAACGATGGAATCCAAAGCGCTGATCGTATCGGGAGAAAAAGTCGGCACTTCCTTGATTTTGGGTTCCTGGGCAAGCATTTTTAACCACTCTACTTCCACTTGGACGCGATAGCGAATGAGTGCCCATTCGCTAAATAAGGGGCGAAGCGCGTTGACTTTCGATTGATATCGACCATCTAGCGGAGAAAGGGCTGTTAGCGGACTTAAGGACAGGGTTTGCATGAATTATCCTGTTAAAATGAGGCCATACTTTACCATAGGAAATGCTCATCTATTTCAAGCGATTTAGCCCCTGATAGGTGGGTTTTTTATATTACAGAGGATGATCCGTATGAGCACAGCCAGTCAATCGTTAGCACGCTACGCTACTGAATTAAAATACGAGCACTTACCGCCCGAGGTGATTGAGCGCACCAAAGATTGCCTGATAGATACCGTTGCTGCTTGTGTGCTGGGCGCTCAGATGCCATGGACCCAAACGGTGATTGAATACGCCCGACGCAATAGTGCCCCAGGCCAATGTAGCGTGATGGGAACGCCACTAAAAGTGCGCGCCCCGTTTGCCTGTCTTTGCAATGGAGCAGCAGCGCATGGATTTGAATTGGATGCATTGTGTGAGCCCAGTGTGGGGATGCACCCGAGCGCAGCCTTAGGTGTGCCAGGACTGAGTGTGGCGCAGGGACGAAAAAAAAGTGGTAAAGAGTTAATTGAAGCCTTTGTAGCGGGTTTCGAGGTTTTGTATCGTATTGGTCAGGCCACGCACCATTCCCCAGAAAAACTCGGTTTTCATGCTCCGGGCGTGATGGGGGTGTATGGCGTTTCGACGGTTGTGGCCAAATTATTCAATGAAACCGCTGAACAGATGGCGCATGCCTATGGTATTGCAGGCTCGATGAGTTCAGGCTTGATGGAGTTTTCTCAAAGTGGGGGTATCGTTAAGCGCTTACACTTAGGTCGTGCAGCCGAGGGTGGGTTTTTGGCAGCGGCTTTGGCCCGTGACGGCTATACCGGACCTAGCGAAGTATTGGAAGGAAAATACGGGTCTTTGAGTGTGTATTGTGAAGGCGCACAGCCGGAATACCTGACCCGTGATTTAGGTGTGGTGTGGCACACCATGAAAACCAAATTTAAACGCTTTGCCTGTCATGCCAATGCCCAGGTGCCTGTCACATTAGCCTTGGATTTAAAGCAAAGCAACGGCATTAATGGTAATGACATCGAGAGCATTGTGATGGGGGTTAATGAAAAGTCGATTAGCCATCACAACATTGCCGAACCAGTTGATTTGGCAATGGCCCAATACAGCGTTCCTTTTAGTACCGTATTGGCTTTCTTTTTTGATCCTACGGATCCGTGGGTGTTTTGTGATAAAAATGTCCACGATCCGCGTTTAAGAGCGCTTTCCAAGGCGACTCGCTTGGAGCCTTTGGTCCCCCAAGCGCATCAATCGGGCATGGCTACGCGCTTAAGCGTGAAGCTAAAAGATGGAAGAACTTTAGTGGCAGAAGCCGATAATTTTAAGGGCACACCGAGCATGCCCCTGAAACGGGGGGAATTGTTGGAGAAATATTTAAAATTAACGGCGCATCGTGAACGCCCTAAAGCCGAGCGATTGTTTTCTCAGTTAGCTGAGCTAGAACGGGTAAAAGATGTCAGCCAGTTGGATTTTTCATTATAAAAATGAATCGATTCCCTTTTCCCCAAGATTTTTTTAAAAACGCTGTTCATGGCGTGTTAGTGGGTATTGCCTTCATGGTGTGTCCGGCCTATGCATTGGAGACCTATCCTTCAAAGTCCGTGCGGGTGATTGCGGCCTTTCCGCCGGGTGGGTTTGTTGACTTAGGAGCGCGAGTCGTCTCGGTGGCCTTGGGGGCTGGGTTGGGGCAGTCCTTCGTGGTGGACAATAAGCCGGGTGCCGGTGGCATTGTGGGCACTGAAGTGGCTGCCCATGCGGCGCCTGATGGTTATACCTTGATTGTGGGTAGTGTTGGCACTCACGCGGTCAATCAAAGTTTATATAAAAAATTGCCCTATCACGTGACGAATGATTTTTCTCCCGTAACGCGCTTGGCCGATGCCCCCAGTATTCTGGCTGTTCATCCGTCCTTACCTGTGAAAAATGTCTTGGGGTTGATTCGCTTGGCCCGTGAGCGGCCTAAGCAAATTTTATATGCGTCGGCTGGATCCGGAACTTCAACCCATTTGGCTGCGGTTTTGTTTGAAAACCTAGCCGGTATTCAATTGGTTCATGTGCCTTATAAAGGGGGAGGGCCTGCGATTGTGGATGTGTTATCGGGTCAGGTGCCAGTGACATTTGGTACGGCCGCTTCGGTATCTGCCCATACTAAAAATAATCAACTCAGAGCGCTGGCGGTCACAGCTGGGCAGCGTTCCATGGTATTGCCAGATTTACCCACCATGGCGGAAAGTGGATTGCCAGGTTATGAAATGTTGAATTGGTTGGGTTTATTTGCCCCAGCTCACACATCGCAGGCCATCATTGAGCGGCTCAATCAGGAGGCGATGAGGGTGTTGCGCTTATCGGAAGTGCGTGAGCGTTTAAACGCGGCAGGTGCAGAACCTTCAGCACTGGAAACAAAGGCCTTTGTTTTATTTGCCCAACAAGAAGTCCTGAAATGGTCTAAAGTAGTATCCAACACTCGTATGAGTGCGGATTGATTGATTTATTACTGTCAATTCGAGGATTTCCAGTTTATATTAGTACAAGGTTTTTGGTAGGTTGTGAAATGATTTGATTCAAGTTTATGGGTAGGGACTTGAAATTTGGCCATGAACCCACATGTGCTAGAGGTGAGTGCGTTATAGGGATGTTTTATTTTTTTAACGCGATACCAGCACGGAGAGATTTTTATGAACGTTGTTTATAACAGTGAAAATTACTATGTTGTTGAATATGCCGAACATATGGGGTTTGAGCTGGTAGACAAATTAGGTCGACGAAGTGCCTTCTTTTATGGTGATTCTGCCCAACGTTTTGCTGAGTCCATTAACGGAGCTATTGCCCAAGATGCTTCTCGAGAGTTGATTGATGAATTCTTGGGTAATTTCGGGGATTTAATGGGTCAACCCCTCGTTTTACATTAATCCCGTAAAAGCCAATGGGTTGGTGGCTCCTGTGAATCCATTTTTAGCCTAGGCTAGTCGAACCTTGACCATCCGGGTTCGTCACGATCTAAGAGTCTTTTAAGCGCTTCAAGATGGAGTTGGGCTTGTTGGCTTTGTTCCTGCATTTGCAAACCCGTTTTGAGGGCTATAGAGTCATCGATGATGTTTAGTGCTTTGCCAGTGCTCATGGCGAGCACTTGGAGTTGGCAGGCCCGTTCCAGATAATAAAGATCGTCAAAGGTGGCACTGACACTCGCGCCAACCACAATGACGCCATGATTGGCTAAAAATAATATATCAGCTAGACCCTGTGTATCCGTCTTGCCCATGCACTGGCTTAAACGACTGCCCTCCGATTCATCCAGTGCCAGCCCATTGTAGTGTTTGTCATAGGCGACACGATTGTAAAACTTCAAAGCGTTTTGGCTGCACCAGGCAAGCCCCATGGGAGTAATGGTGGTGAGTGCGGTGGCAAAGGGCATATGCGTATGCATAACACAGCGAGCCTGCGGGTGTTCACGATGAATTGCGCTGTGGATAAAAAAAGCAGTGGGTTCGACTTCGTGTCGTCCCGCGATCTTGTCGCCTTTTTCGTTCACGATAACCAAATCGGCAGGTTTGATTTCTGACCAATGAAGGCCCTGGGGATTGATGAGGAACTGTTGCGCTTGGTGTGGTAAGGCCAAGCTAAAATGATTGCAAATACCCTCCCCTAGGCCCAGACGGGAGGCGCTACGTAGCGCGGCAGTTAAATCAATGCGGGCTTTTAATTCCTGGGGATCAGTGGTCATAAAAGAGTATTAAAAAAGTAAGTATGTGGCTTGGGAAGTTCAAGGATATTAGCGGTATAGGGCACATGGCATGCGTTAGGTATTAGGCGTTAAAAATACTAAAAACTTTTAACCCTTTTATTAAACGCTCAACGGGTAATTGTAATAAACAATCGCTATAGCTTTCAATGTGACGATCACAGCCTTCCAAGGTGCAGGGAACGCAAAGTCCTTGACCTTGTACGATGCTCACGTTGCCCTTCACTTGATCGCCGAAGCGATGCCAAGGATTCTCAAGAGCCCTCCACGAACAGGGCCAAGGCCCCCAGCGAACCGGGTCAGTGGGGCCAAATAAGGTGACCGTGGGCACTCCCAGAGAGGCGGCCAAATGGGTGACGGAGGTGTCAGGTCCGACGTAGGCGGCACTTTTTTTTATCAGCGCTGCTGTTTGACTTAAACTTAATTGACCCGCTAAATTGATACAAGCGGGTATTTGCAAAGCCAGGGCATTAACATACGTTTGCTCAGCTAATTCAGGGCCAGCGGTCAAAACCACTGTATAGGCTTGTTGGGTCAACCATTGGGCTAGCTTGACCCAACCTTGCATTTGCCACATTTTGTAATGAAATTTGGGATAAACATGAAGCACTACAAAGCGTTGATGATCAATGGTTTGAATGTGTTGACTGACCAAACGCTCGTCCTCTTGAGACCAGTAAACCGATACCTTAGCAATGCTAGTGACTTGGAGTGGGGCTAATAAGGCCAAGTGGTTGAGTAACATATGCCGCTGGGTTGGCTCATAGGCCACCCAATCACTCAGAAGCCACTGCTTAAAGCGCGATTGCCGATTGGCGAGAAGGAGTCCGAGACTTTTTTTCCCCGCTAAAAAAGCATATAAAGTCGGTCGATCTCCTGGTAGTAGTGATAAAGCCAGATCGTAACGTCGCCATAAAGAGCCGATCAATTTTAAATGTTTGAAAAACTGGGGTCTTTCCTCAATAGTATGAATACGATCGATTTCTGGATTATTTTTTAGCACTGCGGCCGTTGAACCGAAAACAAGAACATCAATAATCGCCGTGGGCCAAGCTTGACGCAGGGAGTGAATGACGGGTGTGGCAAGAATGACATCCCCGATGCGACGGGTGACGACAATAAGGATACGCTGCGGGAGGGAACTATTCATAAATACTGATCTAATCCCAGTTCAGCTTGAATACGATGCCCATCTAAAAGTTTATTTAAGCGGATTTTATTTTCTTCTAATTGAGAGCGGTCATTGTCTTTGTGCCACAGGTGAAATACGGGTGCGGCAAAGCGAGCACTTTTATGCTGGACCCCTGCACGGATGAGTCGAATGACAAGATCACTGTCCTCCAAGCCCCAACCGGCATAGTTTTCATCAAAACCATTGACCCGCGCAAAATCTTGCTGGAATAAAGACAAATTACATGTTTTCACTCCCCGCCAGCGTTTTGGTGCCCAATGCCGAGCCAGATCAAAGGGCGAGCGTATCAGCGGGATAAAACGGTTGATTTTTCCACTCAAGCGCGCTTGCATCCACTGCCTATAAGACCAGTGGTGGAGGGGAAGTGATTGGCTTAAGATTTGATGCGTGAAGGATTCTGATAACAAAATGCGGTTACCAGATAAAAAAAAGTGCGCTTTCGCTAGATTGCGATGAGCTTGAATAAAATGTGGATGCGCGATGCAGTCCCCATCAATGAAAATAAAGTAATCCGATTGGCTACGTGAGGCGGCCCGATTGCGCGCTGCACCCGCTCTGAACCCTCGGTCCTCTTGCCAAATGTGATGAATCTTAAAAGGGTAACGATCGAGGTGTTTCTCTATGAGGATTCGTGTCGCTTCATTGGAACCGTCATCGGCTATCAATACTTCAAATGGCATGACACTCTGATTGGCGAGAGACGATAACACAGCCTCCAAGGCATCAGGCCGGTTGTAAGTGGTAATGATAAGGGCGATTTTCAATCTTGTTGTGACTCAAGCAACATTAACTTCAGGTAACGGTAGTAGGTGCCCTCAGCATTGGAGATGGCCAGCATAAAGCCCTCACGGCCGTCCAGAAAACCGGCTTTCAAAACATAGGTCCTCAAAAAAGCCCATAAGCCATGAAAGAGCGCTTTTTTTAAAGAGGAGCGTTTGCCTTGGGCAAAGCTTGAACGTGCACCCGCTGTGGAGTAGGCGTTTACTTTGCGTAAGACTTGTTCAAGATTGGTCATTGGATCATGATGCAAAGGGTTACGTAGCCGTCCTTTAGGACCCTTTAGAATCAGTTTTTCGTGTACCGGATCCTCACTAAAACGTGCCTCACCGCGGCGAAATAAGCGTAAGACTGGATCAGGCCACCACCCCCCATGTCGCATCGTGCGGCCGCAGTATTGGGAAAGTCGGGGTAGGTCATATCCGTTATAGGGCTGCGCGGATTGGATTAACGCTTCTATTTCAGCCCGTAATGGAGGGCTCACCCATTCATCATGATCAAGCGCTAAAACCCAATCACCGGTGGTGAGATCTAAGGCACGATTTTTTTGAATACCGTAGCCCGGAAAATCCATGGTCTGATGCACTTTAATACCCAGTTGGCTACAGATCTCTAGCGTCTTATCGGTACTGCCGTTATCGAGCACGATAATTTCATCCGCCCATTGTACTGATTCGAGGCAACGTCGAATCAGTGGTTCGCCGTTAAAGACGATGATAGAAATCGATAGGGTCATGGTTAAAGGGCGTTGACGAGGTAGAACCAATGTTATCTAAAAAAGGTCTGTTTGGACGTCAGATGACTGAAGTTCATTGAAAATAACGGTGTTTATCCTTAATCCAATTGTATGTGGGCAAATTGGGCGACTTTATTCCATTTTTGCATTTCAATTTTTAAAAATTGAGCAAACTCATCTGGCGCTATTCCAGAGGCCAAAGCCCCTTGTGCTAGAAATTTGTCTTTAATTTCTTGGCTTTTTAGCATACCCGCTAGAGCCTGATAAATTTTGTCAATAATCTCGTGGGGCGTGTTGGCAGGCATGGCGACGGATTGCCAGGAACTTCCATCAAAGCCTTTTACACCGCCTTCATCGACGGTGGGCAACTGAGGAAGTGGGGGGAAGTGTTCTTTGGTCGAAATGGCGATGGCTTTCATTTTTCCTGATTGGACATAGGGCAACACGGTCATGGCGGTATTAAAGGCTAATTGAATTTGCCCCGCAATTTGATCGACAACGGCAGGGGCTTGGCCCCGGTAGGGCACGTGGGTGAGAGAGGCCCCGCTCATGGCTTTAAACATTTCCATCAGCATGTGTGGACTGGTGCCATTGCCCGTGGAGGCATAGCTTAATGCGCCGGGTTTAGATTTTGCCAGAGCAATGAGTTCTTTGACATTCTTAATGGGGAGGGCTGGGTGCACTGTCAGGAGGCTGGGCATCAGTGCCATTAATGTAATGGGACTAAAGTCTTTCAACGGATCAAATCCTAATTTCTTATAAATGGCAGGGGCAATACTTTGCGCCACAGTCAGCATACAAAGCGTATAGCCATCGGCGGGGGCTTTGGCACACATTTCCGCACCAATATTGCCTCCCGCTCCGGCGCGGTTGTCGGGTATGACTTGAATATTAAAAACTTTAGCTAAGCGATCAGCCGCAGCTCTGCCCATCAGATCAGTGGGTCCACCCGGGGGAAAGGGGATAATAAAACGGATGGCCTTGTGGGGATAGTTTTGCGCAAGGCAAAAACTAGTCAGGCTAAGCAAGACAATGAGTCCTATCGCACGGATTTTAAAGGCCATGTTCAATCCTTTATTATTTTACATTGCCCTAGTTTACCCGACATTCAGGATCGGGAAACAGCGTTATTGGTAGAAGCAAAAATTCCGATTTTTGCGGGTGAATCGATCCTTAGGGCGACCCGGATAGTCAAATCCCCAAAAAAGTAGTGCTGCTTTAGTCACTCCCAATAGTTAATAGATGCATTTGGGGGCTAGGCGAGTTGAATTTTTCTGATAAGCTTGTGGTTTATATTTCACTTGATTAAGAAGGATTTTTTATGGCACTGTCCTCGGAAGAACAAGGCGCTGAAGCTAAGATGGACGTCAATAATTTATATCGCGAAGAAATTGTGACGGATCGCCGTGTCGGCACCCTACGTATGATGACACCGATCAAAGGCGATGGTAGTTTGGATGAGAAGCGGGAAGTGATTTTTATGGGTGAAGCGCAGATCATGACACAGGCTGGCCCGATGCCGATTAATTTTGAAATTGAGGCAAAATCGCTTACGGAGGCCGTGGCTCAATTTGCAGAAGCAGCGCAACAAGGCGTTGAAAAAACAGTGCGTGAGTTGCAGGAATTACGCCGTCAACAGTCTTCCTCCATCGTGGTTCCAGGTTCGAGCGGGATGGGTGGAGGCTTGGGTAGTAAACTACAATTGCCATAAAAAAAAGGAAGAACCTATCCATGAATTGGCATTTATGTATTCCAAGTGCATCAATCAGTGCGGCTTTACTGATCAGCGTCCCGGTTTACTCTCAGCAACGTTTAGTGGGAGATTATCCTAACAAAGCGGTGCGTCTGATCGTGCCTTTTGTGGCGGGGGGGCCCATGGATGTGATCGGGCGATTGGTCGGACAGAAGTTTTTCGCAGAGACGGGACAAAATTTCATTATTGATAATCGGGCAGGAGCCAGTAGTATTATTGGTTCAGACGCTGTGGCTAAAGCCGCACCCGATGGGTATACGATGCTACATACTTCAAGTGCCCATGCGATGCTCTCTTCCTTTAATAAATTGCCCTACGATCCGGTGCGCGATTTTGCTGCCATTACCCCGGGCGCGCGTACGGTGGGTTATTTGTTAAGCGTCCACCCTTCTTTGCCAGTGAAATCGTTAGCCGATTTGCTCTCGTTGGCGAAAAAAACACCAGGCGGATTAAATCATGGTACCTCGGGCTATGGGGGCGTCTTGCATGTTGGCATGGAATTATTTAATGCTGCGGCAGGCATAAAAATGACGGCCGTGCAGTATAAGGGCGTCAGTCAGGTCGTGACAGATCTGGCCGGAGGTCATATCGATTTGGCGTTGTTGACTTCTTCCAATGCGGTGGCGATCACAAAGACGGGTAAAGTTCGAACCTTAGCCATTACGGGTTCAAAGCGCTGGGGGCAAATGCCCGATGTTCCTACGGTTGATGAGGGTGGGCTTAAGGGCTTTACCTATTATGCTTGGTATGGTTTTTGGTTTCCGGCGGGCACCTCACCCGAGTTGGTAGGGCGGATGCATGACGTGATAGCTAAAGCCGATGCGGACCCTGTGGTGATAACGCGTTTAGAGGAATCGGGTTTTGAGCCTTATATACTATCTCCCGCTGACTTTACCAAGATAGTACAAAAAGAGATTGAATCGACCAAACGCATTGCCCAACGCTTAGGGGAAAAAATTTAATCACTCTGCTAAACGAGACTGAGACCCTTTAGGGTTTTGATATGCGAATCGGTATTGATTTGGGGGGTACGAAGACAGAGGTCGCGGCCTTTACTGACGAAGGAGAGATGCTTTTTCGCCAACGGGAGCCAACCCCTTCTGGCCACTATGACGCGACCCTTTTATTGATCCAATCACTGGTGAGAAACGCGGAACTGCATTGTGGTTCTAGCGGCAGTGTGGGCATTGGCACTCCTGGTGTATTAGGTTCAGATACGGGGTTGATGCGTAACTCTAACTCTAGCTGCCTGAATCAGCGTCCGTTGAAAAAAGACCTGGAAATCAAACTGCAACGCCCGGTTCGTTTGGCTAATGATGCCAATTGTTTCGCTTTGTCTGAGGCGATGGATGGTGCGGCGCGTGGGTTGGCCTCAGTGTTCGGGGTCATTTTAGGCACTGGGGTGGGTGGGGGCTTGGTGATCAATGGTCGATTGGTCGATGGCCCTAATGCCATTGCAGGGGAATGGGGACATAATCCATTGCCGTGGCCAGAGGATCGTGAGCGCCCTGGCGCGGCTTGTTATTGTGGTAAATGTGGGTGTATTGAAACGTTTTTATCGGGCCCTGGGCTTGAGCGAGATTTTTTCAAAGCCACGGGTATTAATGCCTCAGCCAAAAAAATTAGTATTGATTCATTGACTGATCCCGTGGCAGATAGTGTAATGAGTGCTTATGAAAACCGGCTGGCTAAAAGTCTTGCTACCGTGATTAATGTGATAGACCCTGAGGTGATTGTGTTGGGGGGAGGGGTTTCTAATATCTCTCGTATTTATGAAAATGTGCCGCGATTATGGGGGCAATGGGTATTTGCCCCCCGCGTCTTAACTCGTTTAGTGCAACATCAGCATGGAGACTCCAGTGGCGTTCGTGGAGCAGCCCGTTTGTGGGCAGATTAACTGGAAAAAAAATTGTCGATTGAGCAAAAAATTATTGCAAAGAAAATACTGACTTGTGGCGTAATCCCAGTGCGATTCGCTTGGGGGGAGTGGCGGTTGTTGGTGTTAAAAACGAAGGGCATTTGGGATTTTCCAGCGCGCCTGATCACGTTGCACGAAGACAGCTTGAGTGCGGCCCAACGCCATGCCACGGCTTTGACAGGAATTGCGGATTGGGAGTTTGTGTTTGGCGAGGATTATAAAGAAACGCTGGCTGATGCCGCTCACCGCATATCGCGTTATTACGTGGCTGAAACAAGAAGCGAAGAACAAGACTTTCCCAACGAAGCGGTTGTAGATAATGTGGATTATGAAGAGGGTCGATGGGTCAGCTGCCTTGAAGCAGAGGACTATCTCCCTCCACGATTAGCGCACATTTTAGAGTGGGTCAATCGGGTGATTAATGAAAAATAAAGCTGCCATCGGAAATTGTTTTTTGGTCAGCGTGTTATGCAGTCCTACAATGAGCGCTCTAAAAAAATGAAGTTAGCCTTCAGCTTTGACGCCAGCAGCTTTAATGACACGACTCCAGCGCTCGTAATCTTTTTTAAGAAATCGAAGATATTCTTCTGGGGTATCGCCCACGGTAATAGCCCCTAAGTTTTTGAGTCGTGCGATGGTTTCAGTTTTGGTCAGAGATTTTCGCATGGCCTTCGACAGGGTATTTACGACGGTGACGGATGTGCCCGCAGGGGCTAGTAATCCGACCCAGGGGGCGGTTTCTTCAAATCCGGGAAAGCCGGATTCAGCCATCGTGGGTACTTCCGGAAAATCCCCATGCCGTTTGGCGGTTCCAACGGCCAGTACTTTGAGTCTTTTACTGGCCACATGATCGGCGATGCCGATGATGGGATAGAACATGAAGCTGACTTGACCGGCGATGACGTCGGTGAGAGCTGGCGCATTGCCACGAAAAGCGATAGTGGTCATTTGTGTGCCACTTAAATTCTCTAATAAGGCCCCTGCTAAGTGTCCCGAGCCGCCATGGCCTGGGGCGCCGTAAGTGATGACACCGGGCTTGGCCTTGGCAGTGGTTAGCAATTCTTTGATTGTATTCAAATGAGTGTTGGGACTAGTGACTAAGACCATAGGCAGTACGGCGGCGTTGGTAATCGGCACAAAATCCTTGAACGGGTCATAGCGCACTTTATTTTCGAGCAAGATGGCGTTGACTAGCAAAGACAGTGAGGAGTAGAGCAGGGTGTGGCCATCGTTATTGGCGTGCGCCACAAGCTCGGTTGCAATTTGAGCGTTGGCACCCGTGCGATTGTCAATGACCACGGTTTGCCCAAGCTCTGCGGTGAGATCTTGCCCAGTGATTCGAGCAATCACATCGGTCGGTCCCCCAGCCGCAAAGCCCACTACAAAGCGAATAGGGCGAATCGGGTAAGGGGCATTTGTTTGCGCAAAAAGGGTGTTATTAAGCGTCAGTAAAGCTAAAAATAGTGAGACTAAACAGGGGCGCATAGAGGCTCTTTATTATATTTTATGGTTGAGCAAAACTCTGGCCGAATGTATTGGCCATGACTTGACAGCGTTTAATTAAGCGAGGTTCATCCGAGCGATAATCAGCCACCGCGTTATGAATGGTACCGATATCTTCCCATAACATTAAATCGGATTCCTCCCACGTATGTGAGTAAAGATAGCAAGGTTGGGTTTGATGTTCAAATAAAAAATCGAGGAGTTGCTGGCTTTCTTGTTCCGGCATTTCATTGATCCTCATGCAATAGCCGGGATTGGCATACAGCACTTTTTTCCCAGTTAGAGGGTGTATGAGAACGGCCGGATGCGAAACCGGTGGTTTGGCCAGTCGTTGCGCTTCGGTTAAGGCAGGGCGTTGGCTCCCTTTTTCACGACGCATCATGTCCCAGAATTTATTAAAGTCGTGCAGGATGGTTTTGCCTTCTAGTTGTTTTTTGATGGCTATTGGCAGGCCTTCGTAGGCAGCGTGCATATTACAAAATTGAGTATTACCTAAAGTGCGTCCCTCTCTTCGGGGGATTTTAATACCGTAGAGTACGTTGGCAAAAGCAATGGTGCGGCTATAGGACATATCGGTGTGCCAACTTTGACCTGCATCAGATAGGCCCACAGGTTTGCCGTTTTCGACGATATTGGACAAGATCATAATCTCGGGCAGTCCGGGTTCCTGGAACGAGTTTGCGACATTGACTTCGAGATGACCAAAGCGTTGGCTGAAACGCACTAATTGTTCCCCCGTCAGGGTTTGCTGAGGAAAGCGTAATACGCCATAGTCGCCAAGGGCTTGGAAAATTTTATCAAAGACTGGTTGAGCCAAGGGTTGTGAGACATCAACGCCGTAAAGGGTTGCGCCCAGAATTTGGCCACTCGGTACGATTTCTAGCATACGACTAACTCCTGTGAATCTTTATAAGAAGACATGGTTGTTACATTTGAATCGAGGTTTATCAACCCTAGATTCATGGATATTTTAATGCAGTGATAAAAAACAAGTCGCATCCTATCCCAGCTATCAGTCAAAAGAGAGGTCCGTTTTCATTCCGGTTGAATGCCGGCGGCTTTGATCACTTGACCCAATCGTGCTTCATCATTTTTAAAACTTTGTGCAAACGCCTCAGGTGTACTGGCAACGATTTGTCCCCCCTGGGACTCGAAGGAGTGACGGATTTTAGTTTGATTTAAGATATCGGATATAGGGTGTTGTAGCAAGTGGGTGATTTTTTTTGATGTTCCTGATGGAGCGGCAAGACCGCAATAAAGGCTCGCTTCATACCTAGGAACGCCGGACTCTGCCACAGTGGGTCAATCGGGAACGATCGGCAATCGGTTAACGCTGGTAACGCTGGTAAGGCCAAGGATACGAAGTGGTCCGCTTTTGATGTGCGGCTCTGCGCAGAGAAAAGATGGGAGAAGCTGATTTTTATTCTATTAGTCCGTAAGCGGGCCATTAAATCGGCACCTCCGCTGGGGGCAAAGGGCAGGAGCATGCGAATCGGTTTGGCTGGGTAATCGGATGGTGTTGCCTGTCCAAAGCTTAAGCTTGGCAAAAGGCTGATGGCAGCTGTTAGGCTAGGGCTTAGGCCAAGATTGAGGGCGCGTTGCAGGTGTTTGTCGGGCACGTTAATATTCCTTTGTCTTTGTAGTTCCCATCCACTGGCGTATATTGTGCCAAGATAGGTGTGCTGAGAACGAATAAAGTAAAAAAAGAGGGCTTTTGCCTCAAATACACCAATCGTATGGATCGACCTACCGAGTGGTTGTTGGCATGGCGGCTGATTCGTGGCGCATGGAACCATGGGGTAGTTCTAATCCGTTATTTAAGTAAGGGGGGCGCGCAATGTTTAATACCAAGAAAAAACTATTCGCTTTGATGGCATTAATGTTGGGGTTTTTTCCCCTTGGCGCCATGGCGGAGTCCCCTTATCCTAACCGGCCACTGCGCATGGTCATTCCCTGGCCACCGGGTCAGGCGACGGATTTGGTGGGGAGAGTCATCGCCATGAAACTCACGCAATTATTAGGCGTTCAGGTGGTCGCTGACAATAGAGCGGGTGCCGGTGGCATGATTGGTACTGATATTGTGGCAAAAGCGGCTCCTGACGGTTACACCTTGCTGGCTGCCTCTAGTGGACCGGTGACCATTAATCCTTTGTTTCAAAAAGTGCCCTACAACGCTGAGCGAGATTTATCTCCCGTAGCCAATGCGGGAATCTCGCCTTATTTATTAACGACGATGCCCACATTCCCCGTCAAAGACATCCAAGAATTAATCGCACTCTTAAAGGCGAACCCAGGAAAGTATAGTTACGCTTCGTCGGGCACCGGAGCAACAGGCCATTTAGTGGTTGAGTATTTCAATAACTCTTTGGGTATCAAGGGCACCCATGTTCCGTATAAAGGGGCGATCCCAGCGCTAACAGATGTGATGAGTGGACAGGTGGTCTACATTACTGAAACAGTGGCCGCTTCAATGCCTTTTGTGCGATCGGGAAAGCTAAGGGCTTTTGGTATTTCATTGGATAGGCCAAGTAGCCTTGCCCCAGGTATTCCTCCTATTTCTGTAGCGGCTAATTTACCTGGATTCAATGCGGCGGCTTGGATTGGCGTCATGGTCTCTGCTGGCACGCCTAAGCCCTTGGTCAATAAATTGACTGCTGCAGTTGATCGAGCGCTGAAGTTACCTGAAGTGTTGGATCGACTAAATGCTGTAGGCCTTGAGCCTGATTATCAGAACGCGGTTCAGATGGCACAGTTACTGAAAGATCAGACGAAACGATTCTCGCAGATCATTCAACAAAGTCATATTAAAATTGACTAATCTAGCTTTGTTTTGAAGCGAAAAAAAAGCTCAGAGAGCAAAAAAAATGTCGCACCGCCCCCTCCCTTTTCCTAAGTCCCCTTTTCTTCTGAAGCAGTGATTCTTAAGGATTGAGGAAATACTTTCAAGAGGAGTAGGGGAGGGGCGAATCTTTTTATTAGGGTGTTTGTTTCATCTTGGCTTGATTCGCTTAAGGCGCAACGGGTACGGTGGCGCGCGTTAACTCTGAAATATTTTTTAATTCCACGCAGCGTTCAGCTTTTGCAAAAAGTGTTTTTGCGCTAGCACTGCCTAGAACACGAGCAGCACAATCCAGGAATTTTTCTTCCCGATCTTGAGGCGTCATAGGCCATTGAGGTGAGCCGGGAACTTTATCGATGTGTAGTTTGAACTCACCACGGGTTGTGATGATTTCAATATCATTGTAGCCGGTGATCCCGGAATAAAAGTGGGGATCTGGAATATAAAAACGTTCAATTTTAGGCATGGTGTCTTTGATAGCAGGTCTTTGAACCATCGCATCGGTAAAAGATTCCATGTTAAGTTTTCCGTCAACGAGTACAGCAGCAGCGTTGTATTCGATACTAAACTTCCCTTCAAGACCGGTTTGTGGATTAAAGTGAATGAGTGGTGTATCGGCCCCGGGTAAGAATCCGATTCGCACTTTAGTCACTTCCTCACTACGGATGCTATGCGCCTTGATCATTTCAAACATGCCACCGACGGGTCGATGATTGCAGTAGCAACAGGGCCAACGCTTCACATAGATCCCTGGGGTTAGCATTTCCCAGGGGTTGCCTAATTTGGGGATTAAGGTTTCTAGCCCAATAGCATCAGGGCCGGCGTATAGACTAAAAAAATTATTTTTGTCATCGAAGATGTGATCATCCGCGGTGAAGTTATTTTTGGCAAGCCAAGCCGCCAGCACGGCATTTTTTGCAGCATGTCCAGCGTGAAAGGGTTTAGTCATCGTGCCAAAGTTGCGGATAAGCCCAGAGGCTTGTGAGGCAGCAATGCCCCATGCCGTTTGTAATTGTTGTGGGCTAAGACCCCACAGCCGTGCGGCGACGGCGGTTGCGGAAAAAACACCGACGGTAGCCGTACTGTGCCAACCTTTTATATAGTGGCCAGCACCGAGGGCGGGGCCTAGTTTGCCGCCCACTTCAAGGCCAATGGCGATGGCTGCCAATACGGCTTTACCGCTACTTTGAGTCGCCTCTCCTACCGCCAGTCCAGCACCGAGCATGGGCGCTGTAGGGTGTCCTCTTAAGGTGGTGAGTGAATCATCGAAATCGAGTGCATGGGCTGCTAGCCCGTTGGCGAAGGCGGCCTCCGTGGGCGAACTCGATAAGCGAGTGCCGATTACGGTCGATTGTTCGCGCGCACCGACTTCGCGAATCCAGCGTTGGGTGATCTCAGAGCCTTCGTCTAAGCTACCAGCCAGAGCACAACCCAATGTGTCGACCAAAGCGTCTCGAGACCGATCTAAGACGTTGGAGGGGAGTGATTCGGTGGGGGTGTTGATGACGAATTCAGCCAACGCTTGAGTCAACATGGTGGATATCCTCTTTAAAAAACAGTCAAATAAGTTTTTTTCTAAAACATACTATACTATCGGAAAAGAAGATAGAGAGGATTGTTATGCAAATCATTATCAGAACAGAAATCACCGATGCGAGTGCTTGGCGGGGTGCGCAAATGCGCCTTGAAACTTCTTGGATTTTGCATTTGACCAAAGCGCACATAGCAGAGATCGATCAAGCGCTGAGCTTGGCCATGAGCAGTGGTATTGAAGTGACTCAGATGACGAGAGAACATTTCCCTTTACCTGGTTTAGCGCAGTCCGTAGCGCTGTGGGTTGAAGAAATTCAAAAAGGCCGTGGTTTTGTATTGGTGCGCGGCTTACCGGTTGAACGTTATGACAACATGCAGGTGCGGGTGATTTTTTGGGGCTTGAGTTTATACATGGGGACCGCCTTGTCGCAAAACTCTTATGGCGAGTTGCTGGGTGATGTCTATGACGAGGGTGTCAAAATGGGCACGGGCAAGGTGCGCGGATATCGCACAAATTCTTTTTTGCTATTTCATTCTGATCGAGCTGATGTGGTGGGATTGCTGTGTCTGAATGAGGCTAAAGAAGGGGGGGTGAGTAGCTTAGTGAGCACCATGAGCATTCATAATGAAATATTAAAAAACCATCCTGAGTATCTGGAGCCCTTATATAACGGATTGCTTTATGTGAACGTGGAAGAAGGGGGCGATTACTCTCAATGGCGAGTGCCCATTTTTAGTGTGCATCAGGGGGTGTTAAGTTCACGTTGTTCTCGTAATACGATTGAGTCTGCGCGAAAGATGGGCATTGCTAAATATACAGAATTAGAAATTGCGGCTTTGCTCTACCTCGATCATCTAGCGGCACGCGAGGATATGCGTCTTGACATGACTTTGCAGCGTGGGGATATGCAGTTCATTAATAATTACACTACTTTGCATTCGCGTACCGAATACATTGATTTCGATGAAAAAGAAAAGCGTCGGCATATGGTGCGTTTATGGTTAAAAATGAATCAATGGGGTCGTCCTCTTGCCCCTCATTTTGAAAAGGAATATTCCGGTGTTAGTAAGAGTTTATCGCGTATTCCTGAGTGGGCAATGTCCGCTTGATTAAAGTGACAGTATTGTTGAAGTCTTTTATCTACCCTGTGATTTTGGTCTCTGGGGTCTATATTTTTGACGTGGTGCTTGGCTTTAACGCGAAGGCTCAAGCCCAGGTGCTTTCGGCTTATCCTCAAAAACCGCTTCGTTTGGTCGTGCCTTTTGCGCCCGGTGGCACAGCCGATTTGCTGGGCCGATTTGTGGCGCAAATGCTCAGTAGTCGTTATCGTCAGTCGGTTGTGGTGGATAACAAAGGCGGTGCCGGGGGCGCGCTGGGATCTGACATTGTGGCTAAGTCCAACCCTGACGGATATAGCATAATTTTGTCAAATGCGGCCTCTCATGCGAGTGTTGTGGCGATTAATAAAAAATTGCCCTACGATGCGCTACACGATTTTTCTCATGCAGCGCTGATTTGTGTGATCCCGCAAACATTTGTGGTCAATAAAGATTTTCCGGCGACTCAACTTGACGAGTTTATTGCTTACGCTAAGCGCGAGCCTGGTAAACTTTCCTATGGTACTGCGGGCATGGGATCCATGGGACATTTTTCGGGTGAACTTTTGAAGGTTTTAGCTGGCATCCATTTAACCCATGTTGCCTATAAAGGTACTGCTCCGGCTAGTATTGATTTGATTGCCAACCGAGTGCAAGTCATGTTTCAAAATGGGCCCGAATCCCAAAACGCGGTTCGTAATGGATTGATTCGTTTATTGGCGGTGACGGGAGAAAAACGCTCTTTGTTATTTCCAGACACTCCTACGTTTGTTGAGTCTGGCTTTAAACAATTTGTGAGCTATACCTGGTATGGTTTATCGTTTCCTCGTGCCACACCAGAACCGATAGTGCAATTACTTAATCAAAGCGTTAATCAAGCATTAGCTGAAGCGGCTTCATTAAAGCGACTGTCTGAACTGGGGGTAGAGCCCCGTGCGATGAGTGTGCGCCAATATACGCAATTTGTAGCCACCGAGATTGCTAAATTCCGTGATATCGCTCAACGTGCCAACATTTTGGCACCTGATTGAGGTGGTCGCTTTTGTTAGCCCTTGTCGCCCCCTTTTTGAATTATTTTTCTATATTTGAATAGCGTTGAAGTCAGGGGCTAATAGAAAAGGTGAATGTTCTTATTTCCTTGATGGGTGGCGCCTGCATTGTCATCCCAATGCACAGGGTTTTAAGGTGCACTGCCCCCATGATCTTTAGGATGAATATCTAAGGGGAACAGGAGAGATCTGATTTAAAAAAAAGCATGCTCTAGGGGATAATTATAAGAGGCGCTTGAGTCTCGTCATCACACCCAAGGTGCTTTGGTGCGAGGAAGAATGGAATGATTGAATTTTTTTCTACAGTAATAATTAAGCGCTATATCGAATAACAAAACCACCCTCCTTAAGAGCCCAACACCATCGCCTTATATCCCCAGCCCCAATACACCTGAATGCGGAAGCTTTAGTGCGATGATGGTCAAATAGGCCTAAATACTTATAAATAATTTTATACATTAGTCATTGGAATAGGGTGCAAGAACACTTGGCTTTACATTTTTTAGAGCTTCGTAAATAAATAGGTCGATTTCAATGCCTTGGAGATTATTTTTTTTCCTCTCCCCACTGCTACGCTCTCCTGGGAGACGTATTTCTTTGATCCCCGGTTGACGGGGGGTTTGTTTGATTCGCGCTAAAGTCTCGCTCAGTTGTTTCCGGTATTCACTCAGTGGGATGAGTAAATCGGGTTTCATCGCCATCATCAGGTAGCCGTAGTTTTTTTCAAGATCGAAACCGGAACCCGCAAATATTCCTAGGGCTTGCATGGCCATTGCTAAGGCAAAGCCTTTATAGCCCCCAAACGGCAGTAATGCCCCTAGGCGTACTGCAGAAGGGTCTCGAGTCGGCTCTCCGTTACAGTCGATAGCGACCGCTTCTGGAAGCAATTCCTTTCTTCTTTCGCGAAACATGAGATCGGTGGACATAAAGGCGGAGGTGCCCATATCAATGACAAAAGGATCGGTTTCAGTCGGAAAGGCAAAGGATATGGGGTTGGTGCCATAAGCGGCCACTTTAGCCCCTGGTGGGGCAACATGCTGGGTAGAGCTCACGGTATGAATGCCAATAAGACCGGCCTTGGCAATGGTTTCAACGTAAATGGCACCGCGGCCACTGACCCAGCTATTGTTGACGCCAATAATACCGATACCATGTTGCTGGGCGCGAGCAATGGCCATCTCAGCGGCTCTCATGAGGGTATACATTCCACAGTTGTTGCCCCCATCGACTTGTGCAGAAATGGAAGTTTCATGCACAACATTCATACGCCGCCGAGGCTTATGCAGATGTTTGTGCTCAAACACGTTGAGTAACTTGGGTAATCCAGAATACTCATAACCGCAAAGGGCAGCATCCATGACGTGTTCGGCGATGACCGAGGCTTGTTCGAGTTCGTAGCCCACGGTCTGGAGCGATTCGACGCAAAGCTGATTAGCTTCCTTGACGCTGAGGCGAACGCGATCTGGGGTAATCATTTCCATAGGATTATTCTCAATCTATATTGGTTTGATTGTGGCAAAATGATGAATAAACTCTCACAATAGCAAGCTTAAGCCTTTAGGACAATCGTCTTAGCTGGGAAAAAGCTAGGGGGTGTTTGTTATCTAGGGATTAAAGTCAAAATAGGCCTCTTTTTTGAAAGGTAGATCATGGATTTTCAGTTGCCAGAAGAACTGCGGATGATGCGCGAGACGGCTGCGCGCTTCACGACACGAGAGCTCATACCACACGAAGCTTTGGTAATCCGGCGTGAGGTAGAGCGCGGGTTTTCAGACACACCCCTTTTGCCGCCAGAACTAGAGCAACAGATTATGGATAAGGCGCGTGCGGCGGGCTTGGTCGGACTGGAAGTGCCTGAATCTCATGGTGGTTTGGGCTTAAGCATTTTGGCTAAATGCGTAGTGGTTGAACAGTTAAAACACAGTATTCTTTTTCCATTTGGTTTTGCTCCCAATTTTCCCGATGTTTTTATGTTGCTGGAAAACTGTCGTGGAGATCAAATTGAGAAATATTTAAAACCTTTTTTAAAAGGCGAAGCGCAGTCCTGTATTGCCATTACCGAGCCAGGTGCCGGATCGGATGTTTCGGGCATGCAGATGCGTGCCGTGCGAAAGGAGGGTAAGTGGATATTAAATGGTAGCAAGATCTATATTACCCATGCGCGGTATGCAGATTTTATGATTGTTGTGACGCTCACTGATCCTGAGAAGGGAACGCGTGGGGGCATGACGACCTTCTTACTTGATGCAAAGCAACCCGGTATCAGCGTGCCCTCAGCCTATCCCACCGTGGGGGATTATCAGCCCTACGAAATACATTTTGACAATGTGGTAGCTGAAGATCATCAGGTGTTGGGGCAAGTGGGACAGGCGTTTGCTCCGTTA
Organism: uncultured beta proteobacterium; assembly: GCA_903893565.1. Taxonomy (GTDB): domain Bacteria; phylum Pseudomonadota; class Gammaproteobacteria; order Burkholderiales; family SG8-41; genus UBA5216. The sequence goes on from CAITMU010000161.1 coordinate 30,972, forward strand.
CAAGGTCGATTGGGTTTAAGACGGATGGAGATTGCGGCCACTTGTGTCGGCCTAGCAACTCGGTGTCTAAAGATGATGATTGAGCAGGCTAAGTTAAGACAAACCTTTGGTGTGCCATTGGCTGATCGTCAAGCGGTACAGTGGTGGATTGCGGATAGTTATAGAGACATTGAGTTGACGCGTTTGGCTTTATACAAACTAGCCTGGGATCTGGATCACAAAAACGATGTGCGACGGGATGCTTCCATGGTTAAGGTGCAAGCCACTGAAATGGTTGGAGTGGTTGTCGATCGGGCGATGCAATTGTTTGGTGGTATGGGGATGACCAAGGCTTTGCCGCTGGAATACATTTCGCGTGTGGTAAGAATTTACCGCGTTGTAGAAGGGCCTAGCGAAGTGCATCGTTGGGTGATGGCACGAGATTTATTAAAAAATGGTCTTCCTTTTTAATCCTGTGAAAGACGGTAACGTTAATAAGGCTTGTAGGGGTGGGTTGTTTAAAAAAATAAAAGGTTGTTCACATGAATCTTGGAATCAAAGGTAAGACTGCGCTCGTCACAGCATCGAGTGCAGGTTTGGGGGAGTTTGCTGCCAGGGCATTGGCTGCTGAAGGTGTCAATCTGGTGATGTTTGCAAGATCCGCGCAGACCCTTCAGGCTAAGGCGCAAGCCATCGCGCAAGCGCATGGGGTAAGGGTACTGCCGGTCGTGGGAGATATGCGGCTGGCAGCTGATGTCGATCGGTTGATGGCGCAAACTGTTGAAGCCTTTGGCGCGCCAGACATCCTTGTTTTAAATACTGGCAGGCCTCCAGTACCTATGCGTGAAGTATTGCAAGAAAACGAGGAGCAACGCTGGCAGGAGGCGTATGAGACACAATTAAGAGGCGCCATTCGTGTGGTGAGTGCCGTGGCGCCCTTAATGATCCAAAAAGGTTGGGGGCGTATCGTGGGCGTGACCTCCGCTAGCGTGAAGCAGCCGATGCTCAAGCACGGTTTATCGACGGTATTTCGAGCTGGATTGACTGGGTATTTAAAGCATTTGGCCAATGAAATTGCCGCTACCGGTGTCACTGTCAATACGGTCTGCCCAGCCTCAGTAGGCACGGAGGCAATGGAGCAAAGTTATGATCTAAAATTACGCGCACAACAAGTGCCGATGCGTCGCATTGGACGGCCAGAGGAGTTAGGGGCTATGGTCGCGTTTTTGGCCTCTGATTTAGCCGGTTTTACCACTGGGACGGCGATACAGGTTGATGGCGGGATGGTAGCCTCTTTGTATTAGAGGCAGCGTTTGATTACGATTTTAATTGATAGCGAGAGACGATGTCAGGGTCAGGATCAAAACCCAGCCCAGCCCCTAGGGGTAGTTGCAGTCGCCCATTTTTAAGTCTCACCGCTTCGCCCACGGGATTGGCTCCTAATTTGACATAGGAATACTCAATCAGGGTGTCTGGTTCTATGGTGGCACAAAGATGCATGGTTGCGAGCAGGCCAGGGCCAAAATAAGGACTGTGAGGAATGAGCTTTACCTTCCGATCGCCGGCCAAATCAATAATTCGTTTCATTTCGCTCACCCCACCCACCTTGGTCACGCTGGGCTGAGCAAAATCAACCGCGTTGGCATCAAAGAGTGCTCGAAAATCAGTCGGACTCATAGCATTTTCGCCGGCAGCAATTTTAACCCTTCCTTCTTTTCTCACGCGTGCAAGAGCGAGAAAGTCCTCCGGTGGATAAATGGGCTCTTCTAACCAATGGAGGTTATATTTTTGAAGCGATTGAGCTTTACTGATCGCCTCTTCAGTAGACCATGGGCAATTGGTATCCATCATCAAGGGCACATGGTCACCGATGGCGTTGCGAGCGGTGGCGACGTGAGCGACATCAATTTCGTGTAATTTGATAGCGGAAAACCCTTGATCTAAGGCGGCCTTGGCTTGACGTGCAATGAGGGGGCCATCGTTGTAGCGGACTAGGCTCGCATAGACAGAAAAATCCGTGTGTTTGGCCCCACCTAAAAGTGTTGCTAAAGGTTGATTTGCTTTTTTTCCTGCGATATCCCAAAGCGCAATATCAAGACCCGAGAGTGCGTAGACAACCGGTCCGGTGCGACCTAAGAGGTGTAGTTGACGTTGCAGATCGTCCATTAAACTTTTAATGTTTGTTTCATCTTGCCCCACCACCATTGGAGCAATGATCTTTTCAATTGCCATTTGGGTAGCCGGCCAAACCGCATAACCGAAAGCCTCCCCCCAGCCCACTAAACCACTTTCGGTTTCTACACGAATGAGCAGCATGGCCATTTGTCGAGGCCTTCCGGCAAAGCTCGATTGTGTCGTGCCCACATCAAAGGGCAGGTCTAGAATGATAGGCGTTACAGATTTGATGGTCATGGAGAAGTTTTAGTTTTAGTTGTTATCGACGTGCACACCGGAGTCTTTGACAGCTTTAGCCCACTTTTGCATTTGGTTGAGAATCCAAAGGCGAAATTCATCAGGGGTATTGGTGGCCACTTCCGCCCCATAATCGATTAATTTTTCTTGTTGCTCATGGGCGTTCATGCTACGTGCCATCGTGCGGTTGACCCTTTGTACGAAATCAACCGGTAAGCCCACTGGGCCGACGAGGCCATTGATGGTAGCTGCTTCAACGTCAGGAAGCCCTTCTTCGATAAATGTTGAAATTTGCGGCATTGAACGGGTTCGATGGGCGGCAGTCACCGCCAAGCCGCGTAGTTTGCCGGAGGCGACAAAGGGTTTGGCTGTGCCTTGGACCAAAAAGAGCATATGCACTTGCCCACCTACTGCATCGGACAGGGCTTGCCCTGTACCTTTATAGGGGATGTGGAGTAACTTCAGTTTTGCAGCACTTTGAAGTTGTTCTCCTGCTAGATGTACCGCTGAACCATTACCCGCTGAAGCAAAATTAAGTGTGCCAGGTTGTTTTTTTGCCAGAGCGATGAGTTGTTTTACGTTCTTCACGGGTAGAGACGGGTGAGTGACCAGAATCAATGGGGCAATGGCAATAAGACCTATGGGCGTGAAGTCGCCAGGGGTTTCGTAGGGGACTTTGTTCAATAGGGTCGGATTAATTAAAAATGCCGCATCGATCATGCCGATGGTTTGTCCATCCGGTATGGCTTTAGCAATCAATTGGGTCCCAATCGTCGAGCTACCTCCCGGGCGATTATCAATGGTAACGGATTGGCCAAATTCCTCGGTAATATAAGGACCCGCTATCCGAGACAAAGTGTCGGTTAGCCCACCAGGCACATAGGGAACAATGAGGCGGATGGGGCGGGTGATTTTGGTGGGATAGTTCTGCCCCTGGGCGTTTGCCAGCAAAGGGATCAGCCAAAGGACCATGAGCAGTTTGAGCCTTGTTTGTCTGGCTCCTAAAAAAGGGTGCAGCAATCCTGTCAGCAACCGCTGACGTAAACGGTATAAATGATGCATTGTTAAACTCCTCCAAGGCGCAGGCTAGGGTTGGCGAAGGCGGCAACCCTTTTGCTTATATTTTTTTATTGTATAAAGTATAGCAAAGCACTTCAGCGAAGAGGGTTTTTTTACATACTATTTTTTTTCATCCTTTAGCGCGGTAGTCAAATCTAAGACCGTGACATCGGGGAAGGGCAAGAAAGATTACTCGTGAAAATTTTTCCCCATCAAAAATTGGCAAACTCCGATAGGAAGTCTATCAGGGGCTAGGTTACACTTAGCATATGACTAATATCGTATTAACCACCATCAATGCCCGATATGTGCATGCCGCTTTGGGCTTGCGCTACCTAGCCGCCAATATGGGTTCCTTGCAGAGCCAAACCACGATCGTTGAATTTGTTCTGGGACAAAGAGCTTTTGAGATGGTTGAGGACTTATTGGCCTTTGAACCCAAGATCATTGGCATGGGTGTGTATATATGGAATGTGGAGGAGTGTACGCGGGTCGTAGCAATCCTGAAGCGGATTGCCCCTGAAGTTTTAGTGGTTTTAGGCGGTCCGGAGGTGAGTTATGAAACCGCAGATCAACGTATTTGTCAGTTGGCTGATTATGTGATTACCGGTTGGGGTGATGTAAGCTTTCCGCTTTTGGCGACCGAGTTGATGGCAGGGCTAAAACCGGCGGATAAAATTATCCGAGGCTTGCAACCGCCTTTAGATACGATACGATTGCCTTATGAGTTATACACCGATGAGGATATTCGCCAACGTTTCCTTTACGTTGAAGCGTCTCGAGGTTGCCCTTTTAAGTGTGAATTTTGTTTGTCGGCTTTGGATAAAACGGCATGGCCCTTTGAACTTGAAAACTTCATGCAATCGCTGGAGGGGATCTATCGACGTGGGGGGCGCAATTTTCGTTTTGTAGATCGCACATTTAATTTGAAAATTGGAGTCAGCCAGCGGATTTTGGAGTTTTTTCTTGAGCGAATGGATAATAATTTATTCTTACATTTCGAATTAATTCCTGACCATTTGCCAGATACCTTAAAGCAAACCATTCTTCGTTTCCCGCCGGGTGCGTTACATTTTGAAATCGGCATTCAGACTTGGAACCCTACCGTACAAACGTTGATTTCACGTCGACAGGATGATCTGAAGGCTGAGGAAAATATTCGGTGGTTACGAGAACAATCCCATGCGCTGATTCATGTGGATTTGATTGCAGGGCTGCCCGGAGAGGATTGGGACAGCTTTGGCCGTGGATTTGACCGACTGTTGGCTTTAGGTCCCCATGAGATTCAGGTGGGCATTTTAAAGCGCCTTCGTGGTGCGCCGATCGATCGGCATTCACAAACCCATCAATTACGTTTTAATCCAGATCCGCCCTACAATGTGTTAGCCACCGATTGCATGAGTTTTTTTCAGATGCAAAGGATCACCCGTTTTGCCCGTTTTTGGGATTTGGTGGGTAATTCAGGACGATTTCGTCAGACGTTGCCTTTGTTGTTGGCAAATTCTGCGTTTCAAGAATTTTGTAATTTTTCCGATTGGATTTATGCCAAGACTCATAAGACCCATGAGTTTGCTTTTGAGCGATTGTGTGAGTTTTTACATGATTACTTAGTGGGTCCTAGGCGTTTGACACCTGAAACGGTAAGGCAAGCGGTGGTTACGGACTACGAGGCCAGTGGGGCTCGAGGGCGCTTGGCATTTATGGCCAGTGGGGTACGGCCTCGTGATGCGCAAAGTGCCACCGCGCGAGCTAAAATGCGGCAGACAAGGCACGTGTAATCAATAAAAAGGAAATGGCCGATGAGACGATTTGATCCCCATGAGCATGCGCGTAATGTGCTCGGAGAAAAATTAAAATCTTGCAACGAAGATCCAGTGACAGGTTTTTATCGAGATGGATGTTGTAATGTGGGGCCCGATGATGTGGGCGTGCATTCGGTATGTGTGCGCGTAACAGAAGATTTTTTAGCTTTTAGTCAACAGCAAGGCAATGATTTATCAACCCCGATGCCGCAGTTTGGTTTTGCCGGCTTAAAGCCTGGAGATCAGTGGTGTCTTTGTGCTGCGCGTTGGTGTGAGGCCTATGAGGCCGGTGTGGCGCCTCGGGTCATCTTGCAGTCGACTCATGAAGTGATGCTGGAGTTTGTATCGCTGGATGTGCTCAAAAAATTTGCTATTGATCTAAGCTGACTTTACTAAAAGGTCTCACCTCTCATGATTGATCAAACTTTGAGTTCGGAAAGTGTTCCTCTGCCAGCCCCACATTTCATCACCATAGCTCATGTAGTGTATGGATTACATGCTTTGAGTGTGATTATGGGAGTCAGTACGGCAGCATTCATCGTTACCGCATTTCTGAGTGGATGGCCATCGATTTTAGCTGTTGTGATTAGTTATTTTAAACGCGGAGAGGTTAAAGGCACTTTTCTAGAGTCACATTTTCGTTGGCAAATTGGCACTTTTTGGTGGTCATTGTTGTGGATGTTGATATGGGCTATTTTTGCTATTCCCTTGTATCTTTCGATGGTGGGCATTCCGTTGATTTGGGCCATGGGAATGGTGTTGGGGGTTTGGGTCATTTACCGAATCGCCCGTGGTTGGCTGGCTTTATTTTCTCATGAGAGTTTGCCCGCGTAGAGACATATGCGTATCGACAAATGGTTATGGGCAGCGCGTTTTTTTAAAACGCGTTCTTTAGTCCAGCAGGCAGTTGAATCGGCAAAAGTTCGATTAAATAAAGAGGGCGTGAAGCCGGCTAAAATCATTAAGTTTGCCGATATAGTTAATATTCGAATAGGCACGCAGGAGTGGGAAGTCAGAGTTCTCGCCTTTAATGAAAAAAGAGGATCTGCAACCCAAGCGCAAGCGCTCTACGAGCACACTGCTGAAAGTCTTGCTAAGAGGGAAGCGGAAACATTATTACGACAATCAACCCCAGCAGAGCCTGCTAAAGGGCGTCATGGCAGGCCGACTAAGCGGGACCGAAGACAGTTAGAGTTTTGGCTCAAATCGTGAAAAATAAATGATGTCTTTTAGGCCCAAGGAGCTAACGGGGCTTCTCCCTTGATGGTCGTTCGGTGCATAATGCGCCGTTGTTTGTCATCGACCTCGGTGCGGTAATGCATGCAGCAACGGTTATCCCATAAAATGACATCGCCCACTTGCCAGTAGTGCGTCCAAGCGTATTGGGGTTGTGTCGCGTGGGCCCATAGTTTATCCAGTAGCGCCTCACTTTCTTCATTAGGTAAGCCCAGAATGTAGTTCGATGGCCATACTCGGCGTCTTCCTAAGTAGAGGGCGGGTTTGCCGGATTCAGGATGAATGCGAACCAAGGGGTGAGTAGGTCCTTCGACTTCTTCGGGAGAGGTGGGAAGCTTGACCCCGGGGCGAAGCACACCGGCGCTATTGCGGCTAGAATCGTGAACCTGAGATTTGCCATGAATAGCGCGTTTGAGTTCTTCGGACAACTCTTCATAGGCTAGATATTGGTTATTAAATGAGGTGTCGCCGCCACCTTGGGCGTTAGGGATTTCCAAAGAATAAAGCATGCTGCCCGCCGGTGGCACTTTGACGTAGGAGTTATCGGTATGCCAAACCACCTCGTAACTGCCCAGTCCGCCATTGTCCATGACGGGTTGGCCATCGGGGCCAATGTTAGAAATGATACTCACACTAGGGTGGCGGGAGATCATGAATGCATCATCGATTTTTTCGCCTACATTTAAGTGGTATTTACGCGAGGCCGCCTCATGGGGTTCTCCAAAGACACCGGACACAGCCATCAGTTGATCGTCATTAATTCGTTGTCCTCTCCAAAATAGGACGAGATACTTTGCCCAAGCTTGTTTTAGCGCCTGTTTGACCTCTTCAGGTATGGGGAGCGCTAAGTTAAGACCTTGCACCTCTGCACCCACGGCCGCACCAGTGGGGATTAATTTAAGGTTGGCGAGTGTATTGACGGTTATTAAGGTGGCGTGATCAGTGCGTGCGGTAGCGGTCATTAACGAGGTTCCTTTGTTCTGAGAATAGCGAAACGTGCTAAGGGCAAAGATAACAGATTTTTATCTTTTTGTTTTATTTGGTGGCGTCATTCGCTTATATGTCACTTGAAATAAGAAGACAGGCTATTTTGACCTTTGGCGGGGTTTTACATCGTTTGTGGGCTTATTGAATCAATTAAAGACCGGGGATAACAGGGTTTATTAAGAAGCAGAGTATTGTTTATCACAGTAAGAAAGGACTAAGGTATTAAAAAAATAGGAGGATAGTAGGAGACATATCCATCCATTAGAATGACGTATCATAAAACGCTCGATAAGCGTTTTATAATCGAATTCGTTTTATGGCGATCATATTTTAATTTGAAAATAATTTTAAAATTTATGCCATTTCCAAAGGCTTATTCAATGAAAACAATTAATGTTATTGGTGCAGGTAAACTGGGTTTAACCTTGGCCCGGTTGTGGCAATTGAAAAAGGTTTTTGTGGTACAAAATTTAATGTCTCGTGAATTTTCTCACGCACAAAAAGCAGCGCACCTCGTTACGGGCGCCACGGCAGTTGAAAGCTGGGGGGAGTTGCAGTCGGCAGACTTTTGGTTATTGTCCACGGTTGATTCGCAGATTGTCTCGGTGGCCCAGAACTTGGCGAAAAGCGGTTTATTGCGTGGTGGGGATGTGGTATTTCATTGCAGTGGGGTTTTATCATCAGCCGACTTAAGAAGCCAATTGCCGGAGCAGGTCTTGGTGGGCAGTGTGCACCCATTGAAAAGCTTTGCGCAGGCCAACGTTGCCTTTGATACGTTGGGAGGAACTTTTTGTGTGCAAGAGGGGGATAGGGCCGCTTTGGAATTACTCGGCCCAGCATTTGAAAAGATCGGCGCCTTGATTCGTTCCATTGATCCTCAGTCGAAAGTTTTGTATCACACGGCTAGCGTGATGGTTTGCAATTACGTAACGGCGTTGATGGAGGCCGGATTATTGTGTTTTGAAAAGGCGGGCTTAAGTCGAGAAGCGGTCTATCCGATGATTGAGCCTCTGGTGCGAGAGACCGTGAACAATGTGTTTAAGTATTCCACGACTCAAGCGCTAACCGGTCCGATTGCACGCGGAGATGTGGATGCCGTGAAGATGCATGTAAAGGCGCTCGATACAATGCCTGCCCCTGTAAAGGATATTTATTGTCAATTAGGGTTGTTGGCCGTTGATTTATCAAGAGCGCAAGCCCGAGCCTCAGAGGCTGATCTAGGCCGGATAACCCAAGTGTTAAGTGCCTAATCGCTTAGCCTCCGATCGTATTGATGAAACGCGTCATGAGGGTTCATATCCTGAGGTTTAATTTTTTAAAAAAGGTTTTTAAAAAAATGGGAAACTAAGTTTAATCAGAAAGGTGCGAAGCCACTCAAAACGCTAGGCACAGTCAGAGCTGAGGTCTCAGAGGACTAAAAAAAGTGCTGTGCGAGGCTATGTATTTTTTGGGGATTTAAAAGGCTTTGGCGAGTATCTGCACTGATTAGAGTTTTTGCCTAGAGAGTTGTCCGCGTTACAATATAGTTATTTAATAGACTTTATAGAGAAAATGAACGTGTCAGAATCTTTTATTCGTCAGCGTGTTCTTCAAGGGATTGCATTAAACCGAACGCCAGGGTTTCATTATGTGGGTAATTTTTTGCGTCCTTCTTTTGATCATGTTTCAGCACAAAACGTCAGTATGTCGCTGAATGTGGGGCCTCACAATGCAGACAGGGATGGTAATGTTAATTTTGGGGCCCTGTTAGTCTTCGCTGATTTAGCTATTGCCGCGAATGTGAGGGCAGCTCATGACCGTGCGGCTCGTTTAGCGACAGTTAATATGCACATGCATTTTACTGGGGCACCAATGACGGGGCTTATTGAGGCGAAAACGACCGTTCATGGTTATCTTGTGGATAGTTTGGGGCGCCAGGGCGCTGGCAGTATTAGCCTGACTGCGGGGGGGCAACCCGTCGGATTTGGGACTGGGGCTTTTATGGTGTTGGATCCACCGAAGGGGGTGGCTTTGTATCCGATGGAGTTACGTAGTGAAAAGGATCCTGAAGTGCCAGCGCTGGCGGTAGAGGCTTTGGAACCAGACGAATTGCTGATATGGCAACGGGCTGAGGCGGCACTTCAATCCAATGAGAACCAATCCTTTGTGAATCGTTTCTTTGGATTTGACACCCGGGCTGAAGATTTTGGGGCTGTGGGTGAGTTAAAAAATGGTGCTCATGTGGGCAACCGTGTTGGGCATTTGCAAGGTGGCATTACGATGGGTCTTGGTATGGCTACCGCAGAGCGTGCTTTAAATAAGGATTGGCGGGTGAGTGCGGTATCGGCTTGGTTTATTAGTCCAGGTGAAGGACCTGTGATTAGCGCTCGCTCCACCATTTTGCATCGTGGCCGGTTAACCGCGGTCGTGCGTACGGAAATAACGGGTTTAAATAATCGGCGCACTATGGAAATGGTGACAACACACGCTAAAAAAATGTCCTGAATAGGGGCAACCTAAAGGGGGAGCGTGTTTGATGTCGATTTCAATTCAATCGTGGTGGAAGTCCTTAGCGCCCCCTGGCGCAACGTCGATGCATCAATCGGCAGGTGGGGTGGGCATGGACACTTCAGTGATTGATACCCATGCTCATTGGTTTCCTGAGGGATGGGTTCGCTTGGTAGAAAAAGAAGGAGCCCATTGCGGCGCCTAAATTAAGCGCGAGGGCAAGGATATTAAGTTTGTGGGTGGTGGACTGAATTCTGTTTTTTCGGATGCTTTTGTCGATCTGGATTTACGTTTAGCTGCGATGGATCAGCAAAAGGTGGATTGCCATGTTTTGTCGCTAACGACCCCAATGGTTTATTTTGCGCCTGATGATTTTGCATTGGCTTTGTCACAAGTGTTTAACGATGCCGCTTCACGAGCCCATCAGCGCTATCCCAAGCGCTTTGTTGGCATGGCAATGTTGCCGATGCAATCACCTAAGCTTGCCTTGAGAGAATTGGAGCGAGCGTCCCGGTTGCCGGGGATGATTGATTTTTGGCGCAGTGATGGATCGTTTTCCGAAGCTTCACGTCATGTTGCCCCATGCCGGAGGCACTTTTCCAGCCTTGGTCGGGCGCTGGGATCATGCTACGAAGGTGAGGCCAGAGTTAAAGCACGTGGAACGTTTACCCAGTGATTACTTAAGGCGTTTTAGCTACGATACGATTGGTCATGATGATCAGATAATGATGAATCTTATTAAGCAGGTCGGGGCTGATCGGGTGGTGTTGGGCAGTGATTATTGCTTTGATATGGGGCATGAGCAACCCGTAGCAGTGGTAAAACGATGGACTTCATTGCCTGAAGTGGATCGCAATCTCATCTTAGGTGGCAACGCGGCGCGAATGTTGAAATTACTGTAATCCTCTTAGTGGAGATTTGTTAAGCCCCGCCCTTGCGACACCAACCAGTATGCGGGTCTGCGCAGGCCCGTTCTAAGCGCTTTTGCATAAAAGCGCCTGTATTGTCCAGTTGCCCTGCAAGGCGGCGCCTGGTATCCGATGGGGTTACAAGCAGTTAGCTTAAAATATATTCAAACCTAATTTATACTATCCATTATGGAAAGATTTGTAGCCATTGGTGATGCAGCAAAAGCCCTGGGTGTGTCGATAACGACATTGCGCCGCT